>VGGL01000041.1 GCA_016868575.1 Bacteroidota bacterium | reverse complement strand
CGGCAGATGAAAGTTGGTGATCATCGCATTGGCAATGGAGAAATCATAAGGGGGGAAAATGAATTTGTTGGTCCACCCCTGAAATGGTTTCAACATACCGCTGATGGTCACGGAAGATTCAATGGCTTTCATGGTAGTGGTACCAACGGCCACCACTTTGTGCCGGTTCAACTTGGCCTGGTTGACCAGGTCTGCCGCCTGCAGCGTGATGATGAACTCTTCCGAATCGGTCTTGTGTTTGGTGAGATCCTCCACGTCAATGGTTCGGAAGTTCCCGAGTCCGACATGCAAGGTAATTTCTGCAAAAGAGATCCCTTTTAATTCCATCCGCTTCATGAGTTCCCGGCTGAAGTGCAATCCTGCTGTTGGAGCTGCCACAGCGCCTTCATGTTTGGCGTAGATGGTCTGGTAACGCTCATTGTCGTCGGATGTTACCGGCCGGTTGTGGATCTTCGGAAGCGGGGTTTGACCCAATTGTTGAAGGGTTCTCCTGAACTCGTCATAAGAACCGTCGAACAGAAAACGCAAAGTCCTGCCGCGTGACGTAGTATTGTCGATCACCTCTGCCACGAGAGCACCATCATCCCCGAAATATAACTTGTTGCCGATGCGGATTTTACGCGCCGGATCTACAAGAACATCCCATAAACGGCTTTCCCTGTTCAATTCACGGAGTAGAAATACTTCGATCTTGGCGCCGGTTTTTTCCTTTTCCCCATACAGGCGTGCCGGAAAAACCTTGGTGTTGTTAAGGATGAATAAATCGCCGTCACCAAAGTAATTGAGTATTTCCCGGAAAGATTTTTCTTCTATCGAACGTGTCTTCCGGTCTACAATCATCAGCCTCGAATCATCCCTGCTTGCAGGGGGCTGACTGGCAATGAGTTCCTGGGGCAGATGAAACCGAAATTGGGAAAGTTTCATATATCTGAATTAGGTATCTGTAAAAAAACCTGCAAAGGTAATGAATTTTTCATCTCCTGTCAAGAGGAATTAGGCAATTAATACCTTTGTGTACTCTGTGCAACCCTTTGTGACCTCCGTGGTTAAGAAACTGATTATTTAACCACTGAGACCACCAAGGATGCACGGAGGGCACAAAGAAAACAGGTTGACAGAAAGACAAAATATCTATTCAAAAGCCCTCAACCAGGATTTTCTGGACATACCGGAAGCATTGACACTCTATATAGATGCTCCCCTTGGTGAACTCATGATTGTAGCCGACCGGCTCCGGCAAATCCATCATCCGGGGAACCAGGTGACCTGGCTGATCGACCGGAATGTGAATATCACCAACGTTTGCGGGTGCGCCTGCAAATTCTGCAATTTCTACCGGCCGGTAAATCATCCCGAGGCTTACATCACGTCCATGGAGCAATACCGGGAGAAGATCGAAGAGCTTTTCCGCCTGGGCGGCAACCGGTTGCTCCTGCAGGGTGGACAGCATCCGGGGCTGGGTATCGCATTTTATGAAGAGCTGTTCAGCGGGCTAAAAAAGATGTATCCGGATTTGAAACTCCATGCCCTGGGCCCTCCGGAAATCGTTCATATTTCAAGGATGGAAAACCTAAACTATGAGCAAGTGTTGAGCAGGTTACGCAAGGCCGGAATGGACAGCCTCCCCGGCGCCGGAGCAGAAATACTCTCGGATCGGGTACGGAAAATCGTTTCTCCTGCCAAGTGTTCTGCTACAGCATGGCAGGATGTTATGCGAACCGCTCACAAGCTTGATATACTCACCTCCGCAACCATGATGTTCGGACACATGGAGACCCTGGAAGAACGGATGGAACATCTGGCGGCTATCCGGCAAGTGCAATCGGAAAAACCTCCCGGTACCATCGGTTTCATCTCCTTCATCCCCTGGCCATTTCAGGGTGAAGGAACACGGTTGAAAGCAAAACAAGGTGTTCAAAGCAAAGTTTCAATAGAAGAATATATCCGGATGATTGCCATCAGCCGGATCATGCTTCCCAACATTCCCAACATCCAGGCTTCCTGGTTAACTGTCGGGATTCCAACAGCCCAGCTATGTCTTCATGCCGGCGCCAATGACATGGGATCGATCATGATCGAGGAAAATGTCGTATCCGTTGCCGGAGCCCATCACCGGACTGACGCAGCCGGAATTCAGCAAGCCATAAAAGATGCCGGTTTTGAACCGGTTCAACGGGATCAGCAATTTCGGCATCTATAATCTTACCAGGATTTATAAAGTTCCAATATTTTTGTGACTTTAGGTGAAAGTGACATCTCAAAAAAATCAGTTTCATAATGATTTTGACTAAATTTGTACTAATTTTGTCATTATATTGACTGATTTACCATTAATACAAACAAATTCCAATGGAATATATTCCGAGAATATTGCAGAAAACGTTAGAAAACAGGCTTGTTTCGAACAAAGTTGTGTTGATCTATGGATCACGGAGGGTCGGAAAAACGATTCTTGTTAAGAAGATCATGGAAAATACGAAAGAGAAGACCCTGTTCCTGAACGGTGAAGATGTCACCACCCAAAGACTTTTGGAAGAACGAAACGCTTCCCGTTACAGGCGACTTCTGGCTGGGTACGGATTGCTCATCCTGGATGAAGCACAAAGTGTTCCGGATATCGGAAGAAAGCTGAAACTGATGGTGGATGAAATCGAAGGAATTATGATCCTTGCAACAGGTTCTTCTTCATTTGACCTTCTGAATCTATCAGGAGAACCTCTTACTGGTCGAAGTTTTCATTTTTCTCTTTATCCTTTCTCCAGAGCAGAACTCGACCAGGTTGAATCAATACTGCAAGCAGAACAGAATTTGGAAGATCGCCTTATCTTCGGCTCTTATCCGGAAATACTGGGACTTGAAACATCAAATGAAAAAGAGACCTACCTGAAAGAACTGGTTTCTTCATATTTGTTGAAAGATGTCCTTTCCATTGAAGGTATCCGAATCTCCTCCAAAATGATTGACTTGCTGAAACTACTGGCATTTCAGATCGGTGGTGTAGTTTCCTTCCATGAACTTGGAAGTCAGCTTTCAATGAGTAAAAATACCGTTGAAAAATACATTGACTTGCTGTCAAAGGTCTTCATTCTTTTTAAAATGGGAAGTTTCAGCAGGAACCTGAGGAAAGAGATCTCCAAATCACGTAAGTTTTACTTTTGGGATAATGGGATTCGGAACGCCATCCTTGGAGATTTTAGGCCACTTTCCCTGAGACAGGATACCGGGTTGTTGTGGGAAAATTACTTCATAATGGAAAGAATGAAGCGTAGTAATAACCTGCTGTTGCATCCAAATTATTATTTCTGGCGAACTTTTGATGGCCAGGAGATTGATCTGATTGAAGAAGAACATGGATCAATAACAGCCTTTGAATGTAAATGGACGGATCAGGGAGCTAGACCACCCCGGGCATTCAAAAATGCTTATCCTGAAGCAGCGTTTAAAGTCATCGACCGAAGGAATTATCTGGATTGGCTTTGAGATTATTGGTATGTAATTCCATTGTCTCCAGGTTTACCATCGCCATATTGGTGATAGATTCAACCTTGAATTTATCAAGGGATTCATGTATACCGAATCGGAACAGGTTTGCAATTTTATTGCTGCTGTTCCTCTCGGTATAACTCATTCTAAGCAGCTTTGCCTTTGCAAACCTGCCAAGAATGAGTATACATCGTGATCAACAACCGCAACCACATTGAAACCTGGAGCGCTGCACCCGTTTCTTTTGTCGGTTCTGTAATTGATTATGATTTCTCTGATGCTGCCAGCAAGGCTTATGGCGATAACCAGAAAAACCTTACAGCCGGCATCTATGGCCTTTATACGGGCGATGAAAACCAGGATGGGAGCATTGATAGCAATGACCTGGGAGATGTTGATAATGATTCTGCCATGTTCATCGGAGGGTACGTAAGTACCGACGTGAACGGTGATGGCATAGTTGACTCCAACGACCTGGGTATTGTAGATAATAATTCAGCAGCATTTATTTTCGTGATGACTCCATAGGCTGTTTTTCATTAAGTTTTCGTTTGGGAATCCACGCGTTTCAGGGTTTTTCTACTTCACCTGTTTCAGAAGATGATACCTAATACTTGACTTGGATCAGTTACGGAAAAGATTATTGACAAATTATTTGAAATCACTCGGTCACAAAGCTCCCAAAAACGCTGTTGCAAATTATCTTACCTGGTTTGAAGATGCATACTTCCTGTTTACGGTCAGGCTTTTTAGCGCATCCTACGGTAGATCAAATGTCAATCCCAAAAAGATCTATTCAATTGACCATGCCCTGATCCGGTCGGTAACATCAGGAATACTTGTAAACAACGGACATCTGCTGGAAAATATCGTTTTTATTGCCTTACGAAGACAAAAAGGAGATATCTATTACTATAAGACAGCGGCAAATCAGGAAATTGACTTTTTCGTTAAAGGCCGGCAACAAAAGAATAAACTGATACAAGTTTGCGAAACCCTGGCACATCCGCTAACACGTCAAAGGGAAACCCTTTCACTGGAAAATGCTATGAATGAACTGGGACTATCAGAAGCATTGATAGTAACCCGGGAGGAAAGTGAAGAGATTATTCTCAAAAACAGGATCATAAAGGTCATTCCGGCATGGAAATTTCTTCTTGAAACCGGCATGAATGAATAAACCCTGATCAACTTACAATCATTGTCCCCTGATAAACCGGGCATGTAAAACCTGATCCTCTGTCAGGATCCGAAGAATATACAAACCTGGCATAAGCGGGGAAACATCGGTGCCTGAAAGATCAAGTTTTCCTGTGATCAACACGATTCCTGTTGAGGGATGAATTATTTCAATGCCCGTGATGGAACTGTTATTATTCAACTTGATAAACAGGCGATTGGTAACCGGATTTGGATAAATCCGTATTCCCTCATTTGTCATTTCCTCCTCGCCAAGCGGGGCAGAAGTAACCCAATTGGATTGAGTGTTTTCATTAAAATTGTTCTTTTCTTCACCACCGCATGGTTCATTCCTAACAGCCTCGATATAATAGGTTGCTAAACCGGAAGTGGTATAGACATCTGTATAGGAATCGACATTGGAAGCAACAGAATCTATCAGTTCCCAGGATGCAGCGCCATACTGACGGTATATCCGGTAGGTCGCAAACGCATATCCTTCATAATGGTTCCAGATAAGGTTGAATCCATAAATACCAGGATTGATATTCAGGTGAATGGTCTTATGGAAAGCTGAAGGTTCAGATTCATTTCCCAGGGTATCGGTTGCGGATAGCTTGTATTTATCTGACTTTACCAGGGGGTTGGATGAAACATCGGAAAATGAGTAATAGCCGGGATTTCCAATAAGAACTTCACCAATCTTATCGTATTCATTGTTCTGGTGCGTTTCCTTGTAAATGTTGAAATGTGATAGGTCAGAAGCTTCCATGTTCTTCCATATCACGACATTATGGTTTAATATTGTATCAAATGTCACAACACAAATTGAAGGAGCAGATAGAGGTTCTGGGGTTGTTATAACAGCCTGACCGGCCATCATGACTGAACAGTCGGAACCATCTACCCGACCTTTGGAGGTATAGATCCCGGTTTCTGTGAACTCACCAAAAACCAGTTGCTGTCCTGTTCCTACCATTGAAATCCCGGCATATTCTTCATTCCTGAAAAGTTTGTAAATGATGTCGGTTTGTGATCCGCTTAATCCAACTGCTATAGCTGGCCCGCCGGGGATGTATACTCCGCCTCCGGTCATCTCAAAAATCCGGGGTTGTTCCGATACCACTACGGGTTTGGTCTTTGTACAAGATTGTCCTTCCCATTCAATACTCAGGGTGATGTGTTTTTCCCCTGCCGTCTCCCATTTGATCCAATAAGGCCCCTGTCCTGACCCGGAAATGATTATTGCCCCATCAAAATTCCACAGATACGTGGCGTTTGCCGGGGCATTACCGGTATATTCCACACCTACTTCCTGCATGGTACAAGCAGTTGTGGCAACTGCAAAATCACACGTAGGGACAGGTATTGATGAAAATCCATTAAGATTAAAGGTCAGAATACCTGTTAACAGCAAAAGGTAAATGTAACTCTTTTTCATATTCATGAATTTAAATGTTGGATTATGCTTTTGAAAGAAAACTGTTCAATGGATACATGGTCTTGTAGACTTGCACTGCGACTGTTAAAAACCGACTATCAATGATCTGTTCATCACTGAACGAACAGAGTACCGTATAATGCTTATATTTTAACCATTCTATTCCCTTAAAATCGGCAGGGAAATCCTTCGGCGGTCTTTTGATGCGGTCTTCTTCGGTCAATCCCTTGAAATATTTCCGGAAGGTCTTATCATTAAAAATCTTTTCAAATTCTTCCAGATTACCATAGATAAGCTCTCTGATACTTTTCAATAAGTCAGGAGGAGGCATATAAATTCCACCTGCAAGAAAGGAACCGCCAGGCTCCAGGTGTAGGTAATATCCTGGTCCGGACCCTTTGCGTCCAGACTTGGTGATCCAGGCGCCAAAGTTGGTTTTGTATGGTTCCTTGTTATGCGAGAACCGTACATCGCGGAAGATCCTGAACAGGGTCTCCTTGGCGGTGATATATTGCACGGATGGATCAAAACGGGCAATTTCCGGGATCAGCTGATTGACCAGATGTTCCACTTCGGTTTTCGCAGCTTCGTACCTGTTTTTGTTAGCCTGGAACCACTCCCGGTTGTTATGGGCCTTTAAATCACGGAGAAAAGAAAAAACCTGATCGGGCATAGGGAAGATGATTTGTGCAAATATACCAGAATAAATATTTCCTTCTACCTTTGATCGTAAATTATGATGTAATATGAAATACAAGGTGTTGATCATTGACGATGAACCACCGGCACGCGCCATTGTGGCCTCGTGCCTGTCGGGGTTTCCTGAGTTTGAGATCTGCGGTGAATGCGGGGATGGTTTCTCAGGTCTGAAAGCCATTCAGGAACTACACCCCAACCTGGCCTTTCTGGATGTGCAGATGCCCAAACTCACCGGTTTCGAGATGCTTGATCTGGTAGAAAACCCTCCGGTGATCATTTTCTGCACAGCCTTCGATCAATATGCCATCAAGGCTTTTGAGATGAATGCGGTAGACTATCTACTCAAGCCATTTTCTGCCGAAAGGTTTAATCAGGCTGTAGAAAAGGCGCTGAAGGCATTGCAGAACCCTGGAGAAAACAAGGTTCCAGGGGTACTTAAAACCGCTGAAGATAACCCGGAGGCCATTCAACGGATCGCCATCCGGATCCGGCATAAAGTGGTCGTGATCCCGGTGTCAGATATCCACTTCCTGGAGGCTGACGGCGATTATGTAAGCATCCACACCAAGGAGGGGAAGTACCTGAAAGAAAAGACCATGAAGTTCTTTGAGTTGCATCTCGATCCTAAGATGTTTATCCGCATCCACCGGTCGTATATCGTCAACTTAACATTTCTGGATCGGATGGAATACTATGATAAGGAGAGTTACGCCGTGCTGATGAAGAATGGAGAACGGCTAAAAGCCAGTACTTCGGGGTATCGGTTGCTGAAAGATGCGTTGAACTTGTAATGTAATCAATTATAGGTGTAGCTGAGATTTGAAATGAAACTCTGAGTCCACTCCGAAAAGTATATTTTATTGGACTAAAGTCCTGAAAGCATTGATTATCAATTACTCCGGACTTAAGGCCGGGGTAAGCCAAAGAACTGGCAAACAGGGCTTTAGCCCAAAACAAATCAAAAATTTTGATATTTCGGAGTAACCTCAATTTTGTCATTTCGGAATAATGAGTATTTTTACCCGCGATGTTTTTTTCTGTGAATTAATTAACAAGTATCACAGGTCATGTTTCGAATACAAAGTAAAACAGACATATCCCGAAAGGAGTTTCAAGATCAGAAGGAAGAATACCTGAAGATTCTCGCCCTTTATAAAGAACGGATGGCGCTGGTCATGCAAGGCGGTCCGGAACAGGCCATCAAGCGGCACAAGGAACGGGGAAAACTGCTGGCCAGGGAACGGATCGATTTGCTGGTCGACCGGAATACACCTTTTATTGAACTCTCGCCTCTTGCTGCCTTTGACCTTTATAACAACGAGTTTCCGGCTGCCGGGATCGTCACAGGCATCGGGGTTATCCATGGGAAAGAGGTGATGATCGTGGCCAATGATGCCACCGTTAAGGGTGGAACCTATGTCAAGGAAAGTATAAAAAAGCACGTCAGAGCGCAGGAGATAGCCATGGAAAACCGCTTGCCATGCGTCTATCTTGTTGATTCCGGAGGGGTTTTTCTTCCTGAACAGGCCAATGTCTTTCCCGATAAATATCATTTCGGCAGGTTTTTCTTCAACCAGGCCCGGTTATCGTCCATGAGGATTCCACAGATCGCTGTGGTGATGGGTTCCTGCACGGCGGGCGGTGCCTATGTGCCGGCCATGAGTGATGAGACCATCATCGTGAGGAACCAGGGAACCATCTTCATCGGGGGACCTCCACTGGTCAAGGCTGCTACAGGAGAATCCGTTACTGCAGAAGAACTGGGAGGCGCAGAAGTGCATACGATGATTTCCGGCGTGGCAGATCACCTGGCAGAAAATGATGTGCATGCCATCCAGATATGCCGCAACATCTTCGAATCAATCCATCGTCATGAATATCAGCCTGTCGTAACATCTGCCATTGAAGAACCTTATTATGACCCTGAAGAACTCTATGGTATTTTACCCATAGACCTGAGAAAACCAGTAGATTCCAGGGAGATCATCGCCCGGATTGTCGACGGAAGTATGTTCCATGAATTCAAGGAGAAATATGCACCCACGCTGGTTACCGGTTTTGCCCGGATCATGGGATACGAGATAGGCATCCTGGCCAATAATGGTGTGCTTTTTTCCGAGACATCACTCAAAGGCGCTCATTTTATTGAACTTTGTACTTCCCGGAATATTCCAATACTCTTCTTGCAAAACATCACCGGCTTTATTGTCGGAAAACAGTATGAACACGGCGGGATCGCCCGCGACGGAGCCAAGTTCGTTCATGCCGTGGCCAACGCTGATGTGCCCAAGTTTACCGTTATTTTTGGGGGTTCTTTCGGCGCAGGAAATTACGCAATGGCAGGCAGGGCATATGAACCCCGTTTTCTTTTCATGTATCCCAACGCCAAAATATCCGTGATGGGTGGCGAGCAGGCAGCCAACGTTCTGATTACCGTCAAAGAAGACCAGCTGAGAACCAAAGGTCAGCAACTGTCACCCGAAGAACGTGAACAAATGCTACAAAACATCCTCCAAAAATATGAAGAAGAAGGTTCAGCATATTTCAGCACTGCCAGGCTCTGGGATGATGGTATTATTGACCCCGTGGATACGCGACGGATCATTGGCCTGGCCATTGCGGTTTCACGTAATAAATCGTACTCACATACCCGGTATGGGGTTTTCAGAATGTAACCTATGAAATTGTACGAAACCATTCAAACAACGCAAGTTGATGGCGTCTTTACCGTTAGTCTGAATCGACCGGAGGTTCATAACGCGTTCAACAAGACCATGCTGGAAGAACTGGCAGCCTGTTTTGAAGAGGTAAAAAACAACGATGCCATCTGTTTGATCCTGCGGGGCAATGGCAAGTCCTTCTGCGCCGGGGTTGATCTCAACTGGATGAAAGCCGTCGCCCGGAACAGTTACGAGGTCAACTACCAGGAAAGCCTGCTTCTTTCGAAATGTTTTTTGGCCATATATACATGTCCGAAACCGACCATCGCACTGGTACATGGTGTTTCACTGGGGGGAGCAAATGGATTGCTGTCAGCCTGTGATCTTGCTTATTGTGCCGATGATGCTACCTTTTCCCTGAGCGAGGTGAAGATAGGGATTGTACCGGCCTGCATTTCGCCTTATGTGGTCAAACGGGTCGGGGAATATGGTACTAAGGAATTGATGCTTACCGGCCGGCGCATCAATGGCAAAGAGGCAGAATCGTTTCACCTGGTTAATAAATCGGTCCCACCAGCCCAGCTTGACGCTGCTGCTGAAGAAACGATCAAACACCTTCGTACAAGCGGTCCGGCTGCCATGAGTCATGGGAAAAAGCTTATTTTCGAAGTCACCAACAACCTTTCCCTCCTGGAAGCCTACGACTTCACCGCGCGGATGATTGCAGAAATCCGTGCCTCGGAAGAAGGGCAGGAAGGGATGAATGCATTTCTTGAAAAACGTAAACCAAAATGGGTAAAGTAATTCGAAAAATACTTGTAGCCAACCGGGGAGAGATCGCCGTCAGGATCATGCGAACGGCAAAGAAACTGGGCATCCGGGTTGTCGGGATTTACTCCCGGATTGATTCTGATTCTTTACATGTCGGCATGGCTGATGAATCTGTTTGTATCGGAGAAGCTGAGCTGAGCGAAACCTATCTCAACATACCTGAAATTATCCGTGTTGCAAGAGATAAATCGTGTGATGCCATCCATCCGGGATACGGATTCCTGGCTGAAAATCCCGCTTTTGTAAAAGCCTGCGATGAGGCAGGGATTATTTTTATTGGACCTTCTGCGCATGCCATGCAGGTGATGGGAAATAAAATCGAAGCCAGGGCATGGGCGAAAAAAAGCGGAGTTCCCATCACGGAAGGATTAACCGGGAACAAAAAGACCCTGATGAAAGCCAAAGATCAGGTTGGCTTTCCTGTACTCTTAAAAGCAGCTGCAGGAGGAGGAGGTAAAGGAATGCGGATTGTGTACAATGAAAATGAACTGGAAGAAGCCCTTGAAGCAACTGCCCGACAGGCAAAATCTTATTTCGGTGATGAAACGGTTTATATTGAGAAGTACCTGGAAGAGCCCCGCCACATCGAAATCCAGATACTGGGTGACCCACATGGGAATGTGATCCACCTGTTTGAACGTGAATGTTCCATCCAACGCCGTTACCAGAAGATCATCGAAGAATCGCCTTCTCCAACCCTGACACCTGAAATACGGCTGAAAATGGGCGAAGCAGCCGTCCGGATCGGAAAGGAAATTGGATACACCAGTGCCGGAACCATTGAATTCCTGGTAGATAAAAAGCTGAATTATTACTTTCTTGAAATGAATACCCGAATCCAGGTTGAGCATCCGGTAACAGAAATGGTCACCGGCATTGACATCGTGGAGGAGCAGATAAGAATAGCTGAAGATGGGTTTCTCAGACTTCGTCAGGAAGCCATTCATCAGCACGGACATGCTATTGAATGCAGGATCTATGCAGAAGATCCGGAAAATAATTTCCTCCCTTCCCCTGGTTTTATGACACTCTATGCCGAACCTTCCGGTGATCACATCCGGATTGATACGGGTGTCAAGCCAGGCACTGAAATTAAGAGCGCTTTTGACCCGATGATAAGTAAGCTTGTGGTATGGGGAAAAGACCGCGACCAGGCAGCTCGTCGGATGAATGAAGCCCTGACATTTTATGGCATCCACGGAATCCGTTCAAATATCAGTTACCTGAAAAAACTGGTGGTTGGTGAACCATTCCTGACCAACAACATATCGACCAGTTTCTGCGACATGCATACCGATGAAATTGTCGCTGAAATCAAACTGGAAAAAGAAGGAATTCCCCGCTATATTCTTTTAATCGGGTACTTGTTGCTGAGTCTTAAGCATACGCCAAGCATCGGTTTTAGAAGCAGCGAACCTGGGGATCTTTGGGGTTCAATGGGATTCTGGCGGCACCTGATATCCCATACTATCATATGTGAGGGGAAAGAATTCCACGTACGGATTCCAAGATATTCGGAGCAATGGACGGAATTTGAAATCGCAGGTATTGTCTACCGGGCAGAAATCTCCGATTATCAGGCTTCTTCCCTGTTGTTCACCATTGACAATGAACCTTACCACATCCTTTATTCTGAAGACAGGGATCACCAGGAATACATCAGCCTGGGAGGGCATCTTTTCCTGATGAAACGCCTTGATTTTTTACCTGATGAACGGGTTGCCGCCTCAACAGAATCATTGGATTCCGATCATTCACACATCAATGCGCCGATGCCGGGAAAAGTGATCAAGATCAATGTGAAGCCAGGCGATGATGTGAAGAAAGGAGATGTGTTGCTGATACTTGAAGCCATGAAAATGGAGAACAATATCCTTGCTTTCCGCGATGCCCGGATACGGGAGGTTAATGTTTCCCTGAAGCAATTGGTTGAGGTTCATACCCCACTCATTGTTTTCGAGGACAAAGAAGAATAAAAATCACACCTGATTAATCATTCAGAAATCAACACGGTATGAACAAAGTAGTGAAAGATGCCCATGAAGCCATTCAGGGGATCAGCAACGGAATGACCATCATGTTTGGCGGTTTCGGCTTATGTGGAATACCCGAAAACTGCCTGAAAGCACTGGCTGAATCCAGCCTGACCGGTTTAACCTGTATTTCCAACAATGCCGGGATCGATAATTTCGGTTTGGGCGTGCTTCTGCGGAAGCATCAGATGAAAAAGATGATAGCATCGTATGTTGGAGAAAATAAAGAGTTTGAACGACAACTTCTCAGTGGTGAACTGGAGGTGGAACTTATCCCTCAAGGTACCCTGGCAGAACGTATCCGGGCCGGTGGTGCCGGAATACCCGCCTTCTTCGTTCCTGCCGGATTCGGAACAGAGGTCCAGGGAAACAAAGAGGTCCGTGCGTTTAATGGAAAGATACACATCCTTGAGATGGGCATGACAGCTGATTTTGCGATTGTCAAGGCAAAAATCGGGGATACCATGGGTAACCTGATCTATAACAAAACAGCCAACAACTTCAACCAACCTATGGCCACAGCCGGGAAAATCACCATCGCTGAAGTGGAAGAACTCGTTCCATTCGGAACCCTTGACCCCAATCACATCCATACACCCGGGATTTATGTCCAACGGATCTTCCAGGGCACCAATTATGAAAAACGGATCGAATTTGTGACTACAAGGAGTTAATTATTAAAAGAATAATCATCATGGCTTTAGATAAAAACGGAATAGCAAAGCGTATTGCACAGGAAATGAAAGACGGGTATTATGTCAACCTGGGCATAGGAATACCGACTCTTGTTGCCAATTTTATTCCTGCAGGGATGGAGGTGATCCTGCAGTCGGAGAACGGCCTTCTGGGCATCGGTCCTTTTCCGGCACCTGAAGATGTTGATCCGGACCTTATCAACGCCGGAAAGCAAACGGTGACTTTCAATCCCGGAGCTGCATTTTTCGATTCAGCCGGCAGTTTTGCCATGATACGCGGCGGACATATCGACCTGACCGTGCTTGGCGCTTTTGAAGTATCGGAAAATGGCGACATCGCAAGCTGGAAGGTCCCCGGAAAGTTGATCAAAGGGATGGGCGGAGCCATGGACCTGGTGGCAGCAGCCAAGAATATCATCGTGGCCATGCAGCACACCGATAAGGATGGGAATTCCAAATTGTTGAAAAAATGTACCCTTCCACTCACCGGGGTCAATTGCGTAAAACGTATCGTTACCGACCTGGCAGTGGTTGACGTGGTGAAGCAAGGGTTTAAACTGGTTGAACGGGCTCCTGGTGTCAGTGTTGAAGAGATCAGAAAAGCGACCCGGGGATCTCTTGTGGTGGAAGGTGAAATTCCCGAAATGTTGCTATAAGACAAGTAATCATAAAATGAAATATCAAATCGCGAAATGATGAATTATCCAAAAAAAGTTACCATTGGTGACATTACTGTCAGAGACGGTTTTCAGCATGAAGAGAAATATATACCGACAGAGGCCAAGATTTGGCTGGCGGAAGAGTTGATCCTTGCCGGTTTCAGGCATATTGAAGTGACCAACCTGGGGAATCCCAAGGGGATGCCTCAGTTTAAGGATGCAGATGAAGTCCTCAAAGGCATCCGTGCCAGTAAAAAGATTGCACATCTGATCGACAAGGTCTCCATCACCGCCATCACCATCCGAGAAAAGGCGGTGGAACGGGCCATTGAAGCAAAGAAAGAAGGCTGGGGCCCCGACCGTATCCTCTTTATGGTTTCAACCAGCGAATCGCATCACCGGACAAATTCCGGACTGAGTCTCGCGGAATATTGGAAAATGGTTGAAAAACATATTCCGCTGGCGCAAGCTGCCGGACTGAAAGTGAATGGAACCGTAAGTACCATCTGGGGTTGCCCGATAGAGGGACCTACCGAGATGAATAAAGCCATTGAATTTACGAAGCGTTGGCTTGATCTCGGAGCCAATGACGTGGAACATGCCGACCATGATGGCTCCGCATCACCTGACCGGGTATACAGATACTATTCCATGCTTCTGGATTCAGGCGTGCGGGTTGAAAAGCAGATTGTTCATTTTCATACTACCCGGGGTTGGGGGCTGGCAAATGTTCTCGCCGCCCTCCAGGCCGGGATGGTCAATTACGAGTCGACCATGGGCGGCATTGGCGGACAACCTGCCAACTTTGTCGATGGCGTTCCGGTTACAGGCACCGGAGCCTATTATTACAAAGATCCGAATATCGTAGGATTGGTTTCTACTGAAGACATGGTTGTGATGATGGATGAGATGGGAATCGATACACAGCTTGATTTGGATAAGGTGCTGGAGATTGGATCCATGGTAGAAAGGATCGTAGGACGCCGGCTGCGCTCGGAAACGATCCGTAATGGAAGGATCCCGAAAACACTTACCGGCAGAAGATGATCAAAATCATCGAATCCCCCCGGGAAGGAATGCAGGCTGTTGAACGCTTTATCCCTACTGAAGATAAAGTTCGGTTTATCAACAGCTTGCTGCGAGCGGGATTTCATACGGTTGAGTTGGGCAGCATTGTCAATCCGAAGGTTATTCCCCAGATGGCGGACACCTTAGAGATTATCAGGAAACTTGATTTTTCCTTCTCAATATCTGATAGAATGGTGCTGGTCATGAATGCTAAAGGTGCAGCATTGATGGCCGGCCTGCATGAAATTGATACCATCTCCTATCCTTTCTCTTTCAGCTCGTCCTTCCTGATGTTGAACCTCCGTTCTACGATTCCCCAGGCGCTTAAGAGAACCCAAGAGATACTGGACATATGTGAAAATGCCGGTAAAAAAGCGGTCATTTATATCTCCTATGCTTTTGGAAATCCATACGGTGATAAATGGAGCCTGGAACTGCTCATGGAATGGATTTGGAAATTAAAAAATATGGGTGCCCGGGTGATTCCATTATCTAATGTATCCGTAGAAATCAGTGACGGTTTGATTCATGAAGTCTTTACCGCACTGAGAAAAGAGTTTCCCGGTATGGAATTCGGCTTACATCTTCATACTTCAGAAGATGAATGGCGATCAAAGGTTGACGCTGCTTATCAGGCAGGATGCCGGCGTTTTGATACAGTGATAAATGGGTATGGCGGGTGTCCAATGACCGGAAAAGAGCTTCTGGGCAACCTGATGACTCAAAACATGGTGAAATACCTGAAGGAAAAGGGATTCCCTGAATATCTGAACGAAAACGTATTTCAGGAATCCATCCGGATAGCAGAAGACATTTACCGTTAATCTTTGAATTTTCCTCTTATATCATATCATTTCGTATTTTCGCTCTCTGCTTTTATAAGAAATAATTAAAACGAAGAAATATGTACCTTTCTGAAGAACATGAATTGATTCGCAAGAGCGTTCGTGATTTCGCCGAACGTGAGATCCAGCCTGTCGCAAAGGAGCTTGATGAAAAGGGAGAGTTTTCCATTGACCTTACCCGGAAAATGGGAGAAATCGGTCTTTTCGGCCTGAGAACCCCAAAGGAATACGGAGGTCTCGACATGGATTACCTGGCTTATGTGATTGCCGTAGAGGAACTGGCGAGGGTCGACAGTTCCCAGGCAGCTACCCTTGCCGCCCATATTTCACTTGGAATAGGACCCATCATGTATTATGGTACTGAAGAACAGAAGAAGAAATATCTTCCCCTGCTTTCAACAGGAGAGGCCCTATGGGCTTTTGGGCTGACTGAACCTGATGCAGGTTCCGATTCCCGGAATACCAAATCATCCGCATATCCGGAGGATGGCTATTGGGTGATCAACGGATCGAAGATCTTCATCACCAACGGGGCTTCAAGCATAAATATCGGTGCAACGGTACAAGTTGTCACAAGTGATCAGGATGGGAAAAAGGAGTTTTCAACCATTTTGGTGGATGCTGACACACCCGGATTCAAACGCGTACCCATGCATGGCAAGATGATGTGGCGGGCTTCTGATACCGCTCAATTATTCTTCGATGATTGCCGTGTCCCGGAATCAAACCTGCTCGGAAAACGCGGGGAAGGTTCAAAAATCATGCTCAACACCCTCGACAGCGGCCGGCTTGCCATTGCTGCCATGGGACTGGGATTGTCCCAGGGGGCCTTTGAAATGGCGCTGAAATATGCCAAAGAGCGAAAGCAATTCGGAAAACCCATCGCTCAATTCCAGATCAGTGCTTTCAAACTTGCCGACATGGCTACAAAGATCGAACTGGCACGAAATCTATTGTACAAGGGAGCCTGGCTGAGATCCAATAATCAGCCTTTTGCCAAAGAAGCTGCCATGGCAAAACTCTATTGTTCCGAAATCGCAAGGGAAATAGCGGATGAGGCTGTTCAACTCCATGGCGGGTATGGTCTGATGAAAGATTATGACATCGAACGGTTTTACCGTGACCAGCGCCTTTTACAAATAGGTGAAGGTACTTCCGAGATTCAGCGACTGGTCATTTCCCGTTATATAGGATGCTACGACTAGTCCGGTGTGAAGCATCTCAACTTTTTTTGTCTATTTTATCAACCCCAACCCTTCCAGTGCCGAGCTGTTGTTTGGCCGGTTCAGTAACGCTTTGTTGAAAAGCACTTCGGCCTCACGGAATTTTCCCTGTTTAAGCTTGGTCCAGCCGGACATCAGCAGGGCATCAAAATCAAATGGCCAAAGGTTAAGAATCTTCTCGAAATATTTTTCTGCAGTTGCATAATCCCCCTTGCCGTAGTAAAGGGTTCCCATCTTGTAATTCGCATTGGAGTTTTGCGGATCGATCTTTAAAATTTCTGAAAATTGGGCTTTCACCATTTCAGTGTTTCCCATAGCGGAAGCAGGAAGGGCATATCCCATCCTGGCTTCAACAGCATAGGGCATGAGTTTTATCGATTTGCCATAATAGGCCAGGGATTCTGTGAAAAGACCTGCAGAATAATGCAGCCAGCCCAGCCGCAGATTCAGCTCGTAAGAGTCTTCATCGTAAACGGCTTTCAATGTTTCAATCGCTCCGGAATAATTACCGGCCGCCTCCTGCGAATAGCTGGTGGAAAAAGCTTCCTGCAAGATCTTGTAATTCTGCCCTTGTGCAATGGGCAGCATAAAAACTTGTATTCCAATGAATAGCAATAAATGTTTCAGTCTCAGAAATTCCATGATAAACCTCCTGTTATTGATTGAATATTATATTTGTTATTGTAATCCCTGGGAATGGCCTCATTTGCAGGGTTGTTTTGCTTGAAATGATAAACCAGATAGCTGTTCCGGTACCGGATGTTTTGGTATTGAAAAGTAACTGAAAGGCGTCGAATGGGAACCCAGATCAGGGTAACGCCCAGATCATACAAACTCTTTTCCGGTGTATTATATACGATCGATCCATACTGGAAATTCATGTTGGAGATGTTTCCATACCTGAAATACCCTTCCATCCATACTTTTTGCATGACTTTCATGCCAACGGACTGACTCAGAAGAATTCGATTAGCGGACTTGCTAAAAAATGCTGTAATACCGGTTGTCCCGTACCAGTTGAGGTTTCCCGTCGGGTACCAGGTAGATTGGATTCCCAGTTGTGTTTGATTGCCTGCATTTAATTCCGAGTAGCTTCCGCTTACCATCAGGTCAAACCAATTGAAGTTTTTCTCGAGCGCCAGGGAGATCAGCCAGTTGTTGTAGGCTGTGTCTGCTACATCAATGGTATAGACCGTCCTGACCGATTGCAGGGTGTCGTAGTCGGGTTGCCTGTAATACCAGATCGTATCCGCTTTTGCAGTGATGATATGATGTTTAAGGTGCAGGTGATGAAAGGCCGGAGTGATTTTTATCCTATGCCAGATGAGCGAAGCATTCAGGTAAATTTCATGCTGATTGATACGGTAGTCAAACAACCGGTTATGAACACTGTCGCGATAGATATACTCAACACCCCATGTCATCTGGTTGCTATCAGCTTTCTCCTCTGTTATATAGGTGATTTGCTTTCGTTTTGAAAAGCCCGGATTGGAATAGCCTGCGTATATTTTGATCGCAGGGGTTATGCGGAAATCCATGCCGAAATGGACAGCATATCTGTCGCCATATAGATCCTGCTCTCCATACAGGCTGTCTTTTCCTAAGAGATCGTTGTCTTCATTTTTTTGATAACTGTTCGAAAAGCCCAATCCCCCTGTCAGGTAGACGCCATTCAGCCATTCATAGGGTCTTTTATACTGATCCCTGAGGTGCGGAGGCATCTTCGCTTTTTCTGCCTGCGCATAATCACGCTTGTTTGAATTCAGGTACGCATGATAGAGGTAATTCAAGGTAACCGGGTCGGAGGCGTCAAAGTGCGCTGCTCGCTCCAATTGCCGGGATGCAGGAACAAATTTCCCCAGCTCATAATACGCAATACCCCTCCTCAGCCGAAGGTAAAAGTAGTCGATGTTTTTATTGACTGCATTGCGGCTGCTGTCAATCAAACCCTGCCAGTCCTTGTTCTGGTACTGATGGTACGTAAGTGAATCATAATACCGGAAATCCTGTCCGGCAGCGGCCAGTGCGCTTATCAACCACATGATCATGATTCCTCGTTTCATCAGTTTTGACGGATTTCAAATTGACGGTAGGTGGAATCTTTTTTGATGATAAAAGCCCCAATGCCCTGGTGACTGATTACCCATTCATATTCCATCTTTTTTATCACATTTTTCCCTATCCGGGCAGTTGTGGCTGTTCTCAGATGAATCACGGAATGAGTCAGGTGATCTTCCATGCTCACTTGTTCCAGCTCAAAATCCGACTTCAGAAACAAGGCAAACGGGGCGATAAAATCCTGGAAAAACAGCATTATCCGGTTTTGCATCTGGTGAAGTGGATACTGATCTTTAATTTTCATACCCTGGTAAAATCCACCCATCATCTTATACGCTGCCAGGTAAAACTGGAATAAGAGTCCATTCTGGTTGCCCGTGAAATGAGTGAAGTAATGCACATTCCCGTCATTCCTGAAATAGGCTGCACTTTTGTTCAGCGGACAATATATGTAAGGATTCCCGTAAAAGTCGGAGAGCACCTCCCAGGTAAGTTCCCGGATCACTTGATGGTCCCTGTCCTTTTCGATCAGCCTAAGCTTTTGCCCGGGGATGAAAAGAAATGCATGGCGGAGGGTTTCATTTAGCTGAATATTCGAAACAAGGTCTCCTGATTCAGGTTTCGCCAGTATTTTAAACTGAAAGCCCGATTGATTCCTGGCGATATAATAATTCAAAGGATAGTCTAGGGTTTGAGACCCGATATAGGGGGTAGCCTGTATCTGGAAATGTACATGTGGCACAGGTGACCTGCCTGAGTTTCCGCATAATGCCAGACGATCACCCTGTTTTACGATATCACCTTTTTTCACCTGGAAAGATTCTTTTTTCAGGTGACATAATTTGGAAAACAAAGTTGGTGCATGCCGGATGATGAGGGTGTTTCCCCAGTTATCATCAGGATTCACCATTCCGATTGGATTGTCTTCCACCCCATCGGCAATTTCTTCCACCACCCCGTCGGCAGGAGCCATAACAGGTTTTCCAAAGCAAAAATAATCTCCCGGCACATCGCCTTTACCGGCGTAACGCTTTCCCTGGCTGTCGAATATCTCAAAGTCCCACGCATGGCGCCACTCATTGCGATGCGTCAACTCCCCGTTCTGTCCCTGGGTAACTCTCCATTCGCCCATGAATGGCAATGAAAATGGGATGCTGAAGGCAGTATTGAACCGTCCTTTGTAGTTAATCTGGGAGTACAGGTTTTTCTCCGGTGAAAACTGCTGGTATACCACCAATTCCGGTGTGAAGAAAAAACGTTCCCGGAATTTCAGAATATAAAGGAAGACCAGCACAATGATATTGAAGGGGAGTGAAAAGATTGAGAGCTGCATCAGGGAGAAGAGGCTGTTCAGGCTGGTCATCAGAACACTGGTGATGGGCACCAGCAAGATCATCCAAAGAAATGAAGACAGGTTGGGGATCAGGAAGAAACCGCCGATGGCAATAGAGGTAAGGATAAAGTTAAAACCAATGTAGCCATAGCTCAATTCCGTGATGTTCGCACCGATAAACCAGTAGAACAGATAGGCTGTATAAAAACCGCTGAGGGATAAAAAGAAAGCAATCCGGGAGTAGAACAAGAGTCCCAGGGCGATCAAAATACCGGGGACCAGATGATACTGGAAAACTATGGCGCCAAGCGAACGGAAGTAGATAAGGATTGATTCGTGGATAGGCAGGAAATGGAACCATTGGAATACATCGACCAGGTTCAGTCCCCCGATGCGATACATTTCATTCAGTGAAAAAATTCCCCGCTCACTCAGTTCAAGGGAAGCAAACTGCCGGGAGGCAAGCGTCACCAGCCATATGCCAAGAAGGAAGGAGATGCTCAGGTACGGCAGTCCGTATTTTCCCAGGATGCCTTCCATGGCAATG
>VGGL01000040.1 GCA_016868575.1 Bacteroidota bacterium | reverse complement strand
CAGTTTCACGGCATCCGCACCCGACTCTTTCATGATCCGGATGGCTGAATTCAATGCCTCCTTGGAGTTGCCCTGATAAGTGCCAAACGGCATATCCACCACAACCAACGCGCGGGTTACGGCCTTTGCCACACTGCATGCGTGATAGATCATCTGATCCAGGGTGATCGGTAACGTGGATGCATGACCTGCCATCACATTTGCTGCAGAGTCTCCAACCAGGATCACATCTACCCCCGCCGCATCAAGAATCCCCGCCATCGAAAAATCATAGGCCGTCAACATGGCAATCTTCTCCTGCTGCATCTTCATCTCCAGCAAAATGTGGGTAGTAACTTTGGCAACCTTCTTAAAATCAGTCATAATGATGGTATATAAAGAGCAAAACTACGATAAAAATAAAGATGCGCCATGTTTTCCGGTGGAAATGATAAAATCCATACTTTTGCGGTCGCCTAAGTAGCCAATAAATCTTCCTTTCCGATGAAAAAGACTTTCCTTGTCCTGACAACCTTCCTGTTTTTTTCTACCTTATTTGTTTCCTGTGAGGATGATTTCAATGTGAATGCCGAATGGAAAGACATTACGGTCGTAGTGGGCTTGCTGAGTCAAAACGATACCATGCATTATATCAAGATCAACAAGGCTTTTCTCGGACCTGGCAATGCACTGGAATTCGCTCAGATAGCCGACTCCAGCAATTATCCCAACAACCTGGAAGTCGTTGTGGAAGAACGGAATGGCAACAACCTTTTACGCACCCTGGTCTTCGATACGACAACAATCTTTAATAAGGAGCCTGGTTTGTTCTATTATCCAAAACAGGTGCTTTACCGTACGTATGCAGCGCTGAATCAGGAATACTCGTATAAACTGATTGTTCGCAACAAATCCACAGGGAAAGAGATTACTGCTGTGACTCCCCTGGTCAAATCCTTTTCCATCGAAAAACCCCAAGCTTTTGACCGGGCTGCCTTTGACGGAGAGAATCCCAAAAAGACCGAGTGGATTTCCGCCGTAAACGGACGAAGATATGAATTGGTTATTCGATTCCATTTCACAGAGATGCTTGCCGCTGATACTTCCCAGAAGACCGAGAAATATATCGATATGAATGTCTTTTCCGGCATCAGATCACCGGATTCTGATGGGGGAGTTCCCATGGAGTATGTCTATTATGGCTCGGTGTTCTTTCATGCCCTGAATACCAAAGTGACGGTTGATCCCTTGTTGATCCGACGGGTAGGATTGGTCGATTTCATCTTCAGTGTGGGGGCTGATGAGTTAAGTACATACATGGATGCTACAGCCTCTGGAACCAGCATCATCCGGGAGAGACCTGATTATACCAACATTACCAATGGCATCGGGATCTTTTCCAGCCGTTTTATTACTATCCGTTCACTGGAACTGAGCGAAAAAACCCTGATCCAAATGGATACCGACCCGCTTACAAAAGATCTCAATTTCTATAAATAGCCATCTGCTGACGTTTTGTCAGCCTGCTCCCTTTGGCACAAAGGTTGACCTGCCTGGTCACCTTAATTTTAATTACTACATCAAATGGGAAAAATTATTGGAATTGATTTAGGCACCACCAACTCATGTGTCGCTGTCATGGAAGGCAATGAACCTGTTGTCATTGCTAACAGCGAAGGCAGGCGGACCACTCCTTCCATCGTAGGATTTATCGATAATGGTGAACGCAAAGTCGGCGAACCCGCCAAGCGTCAGGCTATTACAAACCCCCGAAATACGGTTTATTCCATCAAGCGTTTCATGGGCGAAACCTATGACCAGGTTCAGATGGAGATGAAACGTGTTCCATACCAGGTTGTTAAAGGTGATAACAGCACCCCACGCGTAAAAATTGCTGATAAATTATACTCCCCACAGGAAATCTCTGCCATGATCCTTCAGAAGATGAAGAAAACGGCTGAAGACTACCTGGGGCAAACCATCCGTGAGGCTGTGATCACCGTACCTGCCTATTTTAGCGATTCGCAGCGCCAGGCCACCAAAGAAGCGGGCGAAATTGCCGGCCTTGTAGTGAAACGGATCATCAACGAACCCACCGCCGCTGCATTGGCTTACGGCCTCGACAAAAAGCATAAAGATATTAAAGTCGCTGTGTATGACCTGGGTGGTGGAACCTTCGATATCTCGATCCTCGAACTGGGAGAAGGCGTTTTTGAGGTTAAATCAACCAACGGCAATACCCACCTTGGGGGAGACGATTTCGACCAACGGATCATTGACTGGCTGGCAGATGAGTTCCAGAAGGATGAAGGCATCGACCTTCGCAAGGATCCCATGGCGCTGCAACGCTTGAAAGAGGCATCCGAAAAAGCGAAAATTGAACTGTCCAGCTCCACGGAAACGGAAATCAATCTCCCTTATATCATGCCGGTGGATGGCGTGCCGAAGCACCTGGTGAAGAAATTGTCACGGGCTAAGTTTGAACAACTCGTTGATGACCTGCTCCATGCCACCGTCGAACCTTGCAAAATCGCCTTGCGCGATGCCGGACTGAACCCTTCACAAATTGATGAGGTGATCCTCGTGGGTGGTTCTACCCGGATCCCGGCAGTTGTAAACATCGTGCGGGAACTTTTTGGAAAAGAACCCTCCAAAGGGGTCAACCCGGATGAGGTCGTCGCTGTTGGAGCAGCCATCCAGGGCGGGGTATTGACAGGCGAAGTGAAGGATGTGCTCCTGCTCGATGTGACGCCGCTTTCATTGGGTATCGAAACCCTTGGTGGCGTGTTTACAAAGCTGATTGATGCGAATACAACCATCCCGACAAAGAAATCAGAGGTATTCAGCACAGCTGGAGATAGCCAGACAACCGTGGAGATCCATATCCTGCAGGGAGAACGCCCCATGGCCAACCAGAACAAAAGCATCGGTCGGTTCCACCTCGACGGTATCCCTCCGGCTCCAAGAGGCATCCCGCAGATCGAAGTTACCTTCGATATCGACTCCAATGGCATCCTCCATGTTACAGCAAAGGATAAAGCCACCGGAAAATCACAACAAATCAGAATTGAAGCTTCTTCCGGATTAACTGACGCCGATATTGAACGGATGAAAAATGAGGCCAAAGCCAATGCTGATGCCGACCATCGCATGCGGGAAGAAGCTGACAAACTGAATGCCGCAGACTCCCTGATCTTCCAGACTGAAAAACAACTGAAAGAATACGGTGATAAGGTGCCTTCTGATAAAAAAGGGGCTATTGAACGAGCGCTGAATGAACTGAAAGAAGCCCATAAGAACAAAAACCTCCAGGCTATTGACGCCGCCATGAACACCCTCAACCAGGCATGGCAGGCTGCCAGCCAGGAAATGTACCAACAAACCCAGGGACAGCAACAGCAACAACAACAAGAACCGTCAGGAAACACCGAAGACAAGGGAAAAAAAGGAGGAAATGATGAGGTGACCGACGTCGACTTCGAGGAAGTAAAGGACAAGTAATCTTGTCTTGCTCCTGAACCTGAACTAAAAAAAAGACGCAACAGGGAAAAAAAACCTGATTTGCGTCTTTTTTTGTATTTTTGTTTGTCATAACATGATCAGTTTCATTAACACTAAAATTTATAAGTCATGAAAAAACTGTTACTTTTTACACTCATGCTGGCTTTCTTTGCCATTGCAGGCCCCAAAGCCATTTCACAAAATATGGTCGTCAACGGCGACCTGGAGCAATGGACCGATCCCAATACACCAACCGGATGGAACCTGATGGACAATATCGACCAGGCCACTTCTCCGGTGCATGGTGGTACCTATTCTGCCCAGCAAACATCCGCTGAAACAACCTCGAAATTGAGCCAGGATATCAGTGGCGTGGTTCCGGGAACGATGTATCATCTGTCGTATTGGTATTATGATAATGAAACCAATGCCCGGACCAGAAGGTGGTGCTACTGGCTGAGCGGTGGCAGCACCATGTTGGATCCAGCAACCGATACGCTGCTGAGGCCCAGTGTATACTCTACGGAAAATCCATCCTGGATCAATTGGACGCTGGACGTTACTGCTCCCGCAGGTGCTGACGGTTTCCGCTTCGAAGCCAGAGGTTACAGACAAGATATGATCACCGGCGGACATGTGTACTACGATGACTTCAGTATGCAAATAATCGAAGGGACTCCTGAAGTGCTCCTGAATGAATGTCGCGTATCTCCTAACCCGGCCAGCGATTACCTGACCATTTCCACCCCTGGGGGTTATACATTTATTTACCAGCTGTTTTCGATGATCGGCCACAACGCTGTCAGTGGAATGACCACCGGAAGCCAGACCATCGTTGATGTTTCGAATTTGCAACCCGGTATGTATTTCCTCCGGCTGACAGAAACAAGCACTCGGCTGGAGAAAGTCATCAAGGTCTTTGTGAAATAACGACCCATCAGTCCAAGGAATGTCGAAAAGCATACTGATCACCTTTTACAGTATTGTCTTTTTGACATGCTCATTTTTACCTTCTTACCCGCAGGAAGACAGGCCATTACGCCTGGAAATACCCACAACTGGCGGAGAGGGAACGTATACAGTCATTCCTTGTGAAACCCAGGGAATGCTCCTGTTCTATCAAACCACGATAGCGGACACAGGTAAGACCCTCCGTTGGAACTTTCTCTGGCTTGATCAAAACCTGCAACAGCGTTGGATGCATGTGGCGTTATTACCTCAGAATACCCAGTACAAACGATTTGCGATTTCTCATAACATCCTCTATTTATTGTTTTTTCACCCTGATAAGAAAAAGGATACTACCAAAAACTTGCTGATACTTCGTGTTGAAGGAAATAATGGGTTGATAGACAAATACTTCATACGGGTCCCGGGAAATCCGCAGATTGATCAGGCCATTTTTTTGGGAAACAAATTGTGGTTCACCGTCCAGCCTCACGGAGAGGGATCCCCATTCATCATGAGCGTTGAGCCGGAAGTATGGAAATCACAGGAATATCGGTTTATACAAGACATTCCTGCGAGGATGGGATCACTGAAAGTTGATGAGAATCGGCAAATGCTGCTCACAACCCGTTTGGTGAACATATCAAAAAAGCAAACCGGGTGCCTGGTGCAGACGATATCCTCCAGTGGTCAACCTGGATTGGAGTGGATGTTTGCACCGACCCCCGGCACAGACCTGACATTGAGAACATGCGATTGCCTTGCACATGAGGATGGAGGTATATATACTGGTGGAATCTACGATCTGATAGGAAAAAAGTCCATTCTGGGCGGAAAAGACCCGACCGATCAGGCAGCCGGATTTTTTGCCGGCGCCTTTTCAAATGGGAAGGAACAATTTCTGACTTTTTATAACTTCCTGGAAATGAATGATCTGGTTAAGCAGTTAAAGAGCGCTAAAATCCAGGGAGGGAAAGAATTGTCCATCAAAAGGGGATCCGCCTCATCATTCACCTCCCTGCAATGGAGAACCATCATGCACCCCTTGAAATGGAATGATCATACCCTGATCCTTCAGGGAGATACTTACTACCCCGAGTACCACACAGAGTACTTTACCGATTATGATTTCTATGGAAGACCCTTCACGCGGACCTACTCGGTTTTTGATGGTTACCGTATCCAAACTGCCATCATGACTGGGTTTAATAAAAATGGCGGCCTGGAATGGGATCTCGCCTTACCGGTCCTGGATGTTGTTCAAAATGATACCCGATCATTGAGTATTTCATATACTACTGCTGATGAGACCCTCCTGATGTACCCGGCAAATGGCATGATTGTTTCAAAATCGATCATGGAAAAAGATCAGGTTGCCCAAACTGATTTCTCACAGATCTCTTTGAAGAATAAAACAGACAAACTTCTGACAGAAAACCACAGAAGCTTTGTATTCTGGTACGACAAGTACTTTCTCTTGTATGGTTACCAGGAACTTAAGAATATCAATAAGGAAGATAAAAAACGGTGGGTTTTCCAAATCACCAAGATCGTATTGGAATAACCGCTGACCGGGAGGATTTTAGTTCTGGATCAGAATTAGCGTCTGGTCGCAGGGGAGGATCAGCAATGTGCTGTCTTTCTGATAACCCTGGGCAGTGATCCGGTAGTTATATGCTATATCTGCCTCCAGGTCAATACATTCCATGAAATCAGGCTGGAGTGTGAAGATATACGGAATTTGCATCATGTTGATTGTGACCGGAACATCAAGTTTATTTTGAAAACAGATTGAACCGATGTTTCCGCACTCCGGCTCAGGATCGTCTTTCTTGCATTGGATAAGCACGAATATTGCCAGCAGCAAGATCACCGGGAGGAAAAGAAGCTTCTTTTTCATAACAATGAAATGATTAGGATGCCAAAATTAGTGGAAAGTTCTTTATATCTATCTTTTTTAAAAAATCATTTTTACAGAAACATTAAAATTCATAATTTTTCGCTAATTTTGATATTTCTTTGTAAATTTGTAGTGGCGTTACCGATTTACTGATTTTTAGGCCATAATGAAACAAAATGGCCGGATGATCAGTATAAAAATCTACACTGTTGAAACAGGTGTTTAATTTGAAAAAATCACGTTTCATCATATTAATTTATTGACATACAATATGTTTCCTTATCCTGCCCTCCGTTCCTTCCTCCTGACATGTACGCTGCTTCTGGCATTTACATGGGGGGGGCGATCACAATGCACGCCTGTGATCATTGGCCCCGATGTTGTGAGAGGATCACAATCAGGTGTGACCTATTCCACCCCCGGCATTCCTGGGCATCAGTATTCCTGGTCTGTGACCGGTGGTACCATTATCGGGCCATCCAACGGATCGAGTATTTCGGTCACATTTGATCCGGCACTGAACCCTGCATTCAAAGGCACCGTTTCACTCACCGACACCGAACCAGCCACCGGGTGCTCCGCCTCTGTATCGGAATCGATCACCATCATGCCCTTACTCGTCGCCTATCTCTATTTCACCAATGAATCATGTTACGGCGATGAGCTCTCCTTTTTTGGAGATGTATCGCTTCATGAGAACCCGGTAACTTATTTCTGGATTTTTGGAGACGGTGGAACGGCCAATGTTGCCAATCCAACCCATACCTACCTGCCACCATACGATGTATCGTATGAAGTGCGGCTAATCACAACCGACGCACTCGGGTACATGGATACGATCTATGACTATGTCTATGTCAACCCCGATCAATTCATTCCTACCGCCGATTTTGATGTGGCAACAGCCACGTGTCTCTATGATCCGGTTCAGTTCACAGATCTTTCCCACGGTTCAGCGCTTGATCCGGTGCTCATCCACTGGACATGGAACTTTGGAGACGGCAGCCCGTTGGTTGAAATCCATAGCCCTCCTGCCACCAACGGAAACACCTCTCATGTTTATGCCACGGCCGGAACTTACAATGTTACCCTCACCGTTACCAGCGAACATTATTGCACCCGAACCTATTCAGAATTGCTCACAATCTCTCCCTCTCTTCCAACATCTGTCTATGACTATTCATTCCCAGTCTGTGAAGGCGCTCCTGTTTTTTTTAACGATTCTTCCTATACTCCGCCAACAACCAGCATAGCTCAGTATCAATGGCTGTTTAATGATGGTACACCCCCTCTTCCACCCATCATCCCTCCGGCCAGCCCGGATGTAAATCATACATTTCCCGGATTGGGGCCTTACAATGTCGCTCTGATCGTTATCAATAACCTGGGATGCCGGGATACCCTCATCCGCCCGGTTTCACTTGAACCTGCGCCGAGGACAGGCTTTGTTGCCAGCGTTGCCTGCATCGGAGATACCGTCAATTTTACGAACCAGACCTCACTCAACGGAGGAACTGACATCACCGGGTATCAATGGGATTTCGGTGAACCTTCTTCCCCATTCAACACCTCCACCCTTGAAAATCCTTCCCATATCTATGCTGCTGTCGGGATCTACAATGTTACACTGATTGCCACCAATTTTGCCGGATGTTCCGATACCACCATCAAACAGGTTGAAGTACATGATATCCCGGGTGTAGAATTCACTCCTGTTGGACCAATCGTGTCTAATCCCGTCCATTTTCAGATCGATCCTCTCATCACACCTTTGAATATTATTGGCAATAACCTGATTTGGAACTTTGGGGATGGCAGTTATGGCTATCAGACAAACCCGGTTCACACCTACTATGCCCCCGGGACTTACGATGTTATCCTGACGGTTACCGATACTTTCGGTTGCTCCAATTCTGTTATGCACTCACTTACCATTCCGGCCAATCCAACCGCCTTCTTTACTTTCACGTCTCCGACATGTCTAACCGATTCAGTGTATTTCACTGATCTGTCATTTGTAAATACACCTCCTTTTGGTTATATTACCCGGTGGGTTTGGAATTATGGGGATGGAAGTGATAACGATACCATTTATTTTCCGGATGATCCGAATGTTGCACATCTCTATTCCGCTCCGGGCAACTATACGGTAACCTTACAGGTAATGGATAATTTCGGATATCTGGACAGTTATAATGCAAGTTTGGAAATCCTGCCTGACCCAATTGCCAACTTCTATTTCACACAAGCCTGCGAGAAAATGCAGGTATGCTTTACCGATGCATCTTTCCCCAATGGCGGAGGTAACATCGTTTCATGGTATTGGGATTTCGACGATCCGGGATCGGGTGTCAACAACACTTCGACAGCTCAAGACCCATGTCACACCTTTGCCTATGGTGACTCGACCTATTATGTGACCCTGATCATTGTGAATTTCAACAACTGTAATGATACCATTACCAAACCGGTGTATGTATATCCTGCGCCGGTTGCCAACTTCACGGCGGATACGGTGTGTCTGGGTGAGGGAATGCAGTTTACCGACCTTACAGTTTCTGATTCCGGGTTGGTTATCCAGTGGGATTGGGATTTTGGAGACGGTACCCCCCATTCAACCATTCAGAATCCAATCCATTTTTATGCATCACCTGGGATATACTTCGTAAAACTGACCGTTGCTACCGAATTTTCGTGCATCCATGATACCACATTACCGGTCATGGTTGTGCCACTGCCCTTCGCCAATTTCAATGCATCAACCCCAACCTGTTCAGGGCAGGAGGTCTTTTTCACCGATCACTCATCCACAGCTTATGGCTATATTTTCAGATGGATATGGGATTACGGAGATGGCGACAGGGATACGATCTGGTATCCTACTCCCCAGAACACATCACATGTTTACGCGGCAGGGGGAAACTATAATGCAACCTTGTATGTGTTGACCACTGACAGTTGCGAGTCTTCAACTGTCAACCCCATCACCATTACTTTCTCTCCAATAGCGAATTTCAGCTATAGCTCAGATACCTGCCAGGGAAAGATCATTCAGTTCAATGACCTGACGCAACCCAATGGGGGGACTGCCATTACCTCATGGGCATGGAATTTCGATGATCCACCATCAGGCGGGAGCAATGTTTCGAACCTCCAGAACCCGACCCACTTATTCAGTTCTTTTGGAACTTACGATGTGACCTTGATCACTGCAAGTAGTGTAGGATGTAAAGATACCATCATCAAAACGGTTATCATAAATGAAGCCCCGGCAGCCAATTTTGTTGCTGATACGGCCTGCCTGGCAGATGGAACCCAGTTTACCGATCTTTCGATCCCAAATGCTTTTGCCATTATTGCCTGGGATTGGGATTTCGGAGACGGAACGCCGCATGCCAATGTTCAGGATCCGCTACATCTTTATACTTTGGCGGGAACCTATAATGTTACGCTTACAGTCACCAATTCGAACAACTGCACCCATTCGATCACCAAACCTGTGCTGGTTATTCCGCAGCCAGCGACTAATTTCCTGATTTCGGCGCCTACCTGTGCAGGTACCGCCGTGAACTTTACCGATATCTCGACCACACAACATGGTTTTATTGTTCGCTGGATATGGAATTTTGGGGATGGGAATTCCCAGACCATCAACTTCCCCGCACCGCAAAATACTTCTCATACCTATGCAGCGGGAGGAAATTATGCTGTCACCCTTACGGTTAAGACCAGCGACAGTTGTGAGGCTTTCGTGACCAAAGTGATCACCATTACTCCGGCGCCTCTGGCCAATTTCACCTACAGTACCAACAACTGCCAGGGACAGGTGGTCCAATTTACCGACCTTTCGCAGCTCAATGGTGGAACAGCCATTGCCACCTGGTCATGGACCTTTGGAGATCTGGGATCCGGTGCAAGCAATTACTCCAATCTTCAGAATCCGGTTCACCTATTCACCGGTTTTGGAAACTATAATGTCCAACTGATTGTCACAAGCGCCTCAGGCTGTAAAGATACAACCGAGATACTTGTTCCCATCAACCAGGCGCCTTTTGCTGATTTTGAGGCGGATACCGCCTGCCTGGGGACACAGACCACCTTCACCGATCAGTCAATACCCAATGCTGCCAACATCATCAGTTGGAACTGGGATTTCGGTGATGGTACACCCGCAGCCATAGTCCAGAACCCGGTACATATTTACGTATCACCGGGACTCTATACGGTTACCCTGACCATTGTCAACTCGAATAACTGTACCAGCTTTACTTCAAAACAGGTTCGTGTGCTCCCATTGCCAACCGCTCAGTTTAGCTTCTCATCACCAACCTGTTCCGGATCGGCAGTATTCTTTTCCGATCTGTCTACTACCTCATTTGGATTCATCGACAGGTGGATATGGAATTTCGGGGATGGCAACTCGCAGACGATCAACTATCCGACCCCTCAGAACACTTCCCACGTCTATGCAGCTCCCGGGAACTACAATGTAACATTAACTGTCAGAACCTCTGACAGCTGCTATAGCGCAGTTGTACACCAGGTGACTGTGACAGCTGCTCCGCTTGCCAATTTTACCAATTCCAGTACAACCTGTGAAGGGCAACAGGTTCAGTTTACCGACCTTTCTCAAGCCGGTGGCGGCAGTCCGGTGATCTTCTGGAACTGGAACTTCGGTGATTTTGCCTCGGGTGGAAGTAATTTCTCCACATTGCAAAACCCGACGCATATATTCTCTGGGCCGGGCAACTACACGGTAACCCTTATCATTACAAGTTCTATCGGATGTAAGGATACGGTTCAAAAATCGATTAATATCAACGAGCAGCCCACGGCAGATTTTTCAGCAGATACCGCTTGCCTGGGATCTCCTACCACGTTCCAAGACCTTTCTGTTCCGAATTCAGGAACGATCCAGGGATGGAGCTGGAACTTCGGGGATGGCTCACCTGTGTCGAATGTACAGAATCCAACTCATACTTACACATCTCAGGGAACCTATAATGTTACCCTCACGGTCACCACTTCCTTCAACTGTACCAACAGCATCACCAAACCGGTGATGGTTCTGCCGGAAGCCATGGCAGCATTCGGCACTTCTTCAGCCAAATGCTCCCAGGCCCCGGTTCAGTTTACCGATATGTCATCCACATCTCATGGATATATATACCGATGGGTCTGGAACTTCGGAGACGGAAACACGCAATCGGTAACCTTCCCGAACAACCCTGATGTGACGCACACCTACGCAAATCCAGGTACTTTTAACGTTACCCTTACCATTACCACCTCCGATAGCTGCCATGCCGATGTGACCAATCCTGTGACCGTGACCCCATCACCCATGGCCAACTTCCAGTTCTCGAACAATGCTTGTCCAACGATTCCTGTTCAGTTTACCGATCAGTCTCAGCCCAATGGAGGAACACCGGTCACCCTGTGGGATTGGAACTTCGATGACCTGGCATCCGGAGCGAACAATACCTCAACGCTGCAAAATCCTCAGCATGCATTCACTGCTTCAGGTACCTATGATGTACAGCTGATCGCAACCAATACCACCGGATGTAAGGATACGATTGTTAAGGTAGTGACGGTGAACGATGCACCGGTTGCCGGCTTTACGGCTGACACGGCTTGCTTTGGCTCACCAACCACCTTTACAGATGCCTCTACATCTCCTGCCGGAAGCATCATCACATGGGATTGGGATTTTGGTGACGGAACACCTCACTCGAACCTCCAGAATCCAACCCACCTGTACGCCCAGCCTGGAACCTATAACGTAACCCTGGTGGTGTCCAATTCCGGGAACTGCGTGGGAGATACTACCATTGCAGTGGTTGTAAAAGAATCGCCGACTGCCAACTTCAGCTATGAAAATACATGCGTAGAAAGTGTAACCCAATTTACCGACCTGTCGACCACACCTACGGGTGGCGTTGTGGCCTGGGCTTGGGATTTCGGAGATGGAGGAACATCAACAGCACAGAATCCAACCCATACATACACCACGGCCGGCCTTTATGATGTGATTCTGATCGCAACAAATTCCGATAATTGCAACGATACCGTTACCCTTCCGGTTGAAATATTTAACCGGCCTACGGCTGATTTCGGATATACCGGCTATTATTGTCCTGCCGGTCAGGTTCAGTTCCAGAACCTTTCCATACCCAATGGATCTCCCATCACTACTTTCTATTGGGAGTTCCAGCCCGGATATACCGCTACGGTGCCCAACCCGGTCTATGTATTCCCTGTAACAGATACCTGCTACAGTGTATCCCTGATCGTTACCGATGCAAACGGCTGTTCAGATACGGCAGTGAAAGACAGTGTATGTGTATTGCCTGGATTCGAATTTACGGTTGATTACGATACGGTATGCTTTGGCACGCCTACCCATCTCAGCGCGGTGAACCTGGCAGCCGGCGATTCACTTTACTTTGTCAGATGGAATTTTAGCGATCCGGCTTCCGGTGGCGCCAATACTTCCTTCCTCCACAATCCAACACATACCTTCACTGCCCCTGGAACATACCCGGTGAAACTGGTCGCCTGGAATTCGAACAACTGTGTTGATAGTATCTTTATGGATGTGATCGTCAGAGGATTACCCATTGTTGATTTTGATGCCCTGTCGACACCTTGTCTGGATTTTGTCGAGTTTACCGACTTGACTGTCGGATCCGGGAATATTTCTGAATGGGAATGGACATTCGGTGACGGATCACCGTCAGTGATTATCAATCCCCCGTCCACTCCCAATGTTTCACACCTGTATGCCGCTGCGGGAGTGTATAATGTGAAATTAAGGGTTACCAACGAATACGGTTGCTCCGATTCGCTTACACAACCTGTTGAGCGATTGGCCTGCATTGTTGCTGCCTTTGCGGAGGCAGATACCATTTTCTGTGACAATCTGCCAATCTTTTTCAATGATAACTCCACGCCTGCCGACACCATTACCACCTGGCACTGGGACTGGGGCGATGGGCAGGATACCATCTATACCACTTATGCTCCTGCTGTTACCCACAGGTTTAATAATCCGGGTACCTATACAATCAAATTGACCATTACTGCATTGCTTTCCTCAGCCATCAGCGACTCCATGACTCAGGATATCACCATTCACCCGGCACCCACGACTTATTTTACTAACCCCGGAGCCTGTTTGAACACTTTTAATCAGTTTACCGATACATCCTGGAGTAATGGAGCATTGATTACCAGATGGAACTGGACATTTGGGGAGCCTTCATCCGGCACCAACGACACATCCACCTTACAGAATCCATCTCATATTTATGCGACACCCGGTATCTATGAAGTGAAACTATTGACCACCAATGGCTTCGGATGTAAGGACTCACTCACAAAAACGACGAAAGTGCATAACCTGCCCATCGCCGAGTTCCAGGCAGACCTGGCTTGCGATGGCAATCCGACCCAGTTTACAGATATGTCGCAAGCTGCAGATACCACCATTTCGACCTGGGCATGGAACTTCGGTGTTGCATCAAGTGTCCTGGATACCTCCAACCTCCAAAATCCAACTTACCGGTACTATGGCCCGGGAGATTACCTGGTTGCCTTCAGGGCTGGCGACAGAAACGGCTGTACCGACACCGCCTCCCGGACTGTAACCGTTTACCCGACACCCGTGAGTTCATTCTCATTCCTTGAAAATATCGATGGAATGACCGGAAAGGTTCAGTTTAACAACCTGTCACAGAATGCGAACTACTTCTATTGGGATTTCGGTAACAATGAAACCTCTGAGCTTGAAAATCCGATCGTTTCCTACGAAAATGACGGCACTTACCTCATTTCCCTGATCTCCTACAATAATTACGATTGCTCTGACTCCACCTTCTTTAAATATACGGTTTTGTTTAAAGGATTATACATTCCAAATGCTTTTGCCCCGGCAAGCACCAGCGTGAATGTCCGACAGTTTAAGCCCATAGGGATCAATCTGACAAAATATAAGATAGAGGTATTTAATGGGTGGGGGCACCTGCTCTGGTCATCCACCGCCCTGGATACGGAGGGAAAGCCCATCGAATCCTGGGATGGCAAATACGAAGGTGTTTTACAACCTCAGGACACCTATTTCTGGAAAGCATCTGGTGTGTTTAAGGACAATTCCAACTGGGAAGGCAATCGCATTGGCGGAAAAGGTGATGGCAAGACGATGGGAACAGTAACACTAATCCGGTAACCTTAAAACACTGTGCGATGAAAAAGACAACCACATATCTGCTGCTTACTGTAGCCCTGATGATCGGAATCCAGGATTTCGTCTCTGGACAAGATCCTAATCTCAGCCAGCACTTCAGTGCTCCCATTTATTACAATCCTGCTTATTGCGGGATCAATACCGGAATTCGTGCAAGATTCTCATACCGTGACCAGTGGCCAAGCCTTCCTGTTGATTTTACTTCCTATCACTTTTCCCTTGACATGGGCTCCCGGAAATTGCCAGGGGCCGGAGGGGTTGGAATCATAGTTAATTCTGATAATGAAGGTATCGGTTTTATCAAGAACACTGCCATTGGGCTTGTTTTATCCGTAAGAATCCCACTGGCCAGTTTTATGGTCAGTCAGGTTGGTGTGAAAGCGGCCTATGTGCAGAAAAGAGTCAACTGGGACGATTTTGTGTTTAGTGATCAGCTCAATGCCAAGTACGGCAAAATCTATCTCTCCTCGTTCAATCCGCCTGGGAGTGAACGGGTTGGCTATCCTGACTTTGCAGTCGGCGGTATCCTCCAATTTGCCGATGTGAATGGAAAGGTTTCAGGTACATTGGGATTTTCGGTTGATCACCTATTCAAGCCCGATGAATCCTTTCTTTCCAACCAGAGTTCTCCACTCCCCCGGAGGGTTGTTGTCCATGGTGATGCCATCATCAATGCTGAAGGGGTTTCCACAAGCTATTTCAGCAACAGGGATGATGGATTGCTGCTGAACCCAGGCATCATCTACCAGAACCAGGGTAAGTTCAATTCCATGTCGCTGGGATTGAATATGACCAAATTCAACATTTACATGGGGGTGTGGTATAAGAGTCTGTTTACCGACTTTTACACGGGTGCTGCTGTCCTGATGGCAGGATATAAATATGATTTTACCGATGATGTAGGCATCCGCTTCATGTATAGTTATGATCTGCCGGTATCTACCAACCTGCAGGGTACCGGAGGCGCGCATGAAGTGAGCCTGGTGCTGGATTTCAACAGCGGATCGTTCTTTGGCGCCGGCGGTTCAAGCGGTGGTCGTGGCGGTCGTGGTGGCGGATACATGCCCCGTCAGCGTGGCCGCAGTTTTGAACCGGTGGAGTGCCCCAGCTTCTACTAAGTCCCTGCGAAAGCAGGGATCCCCCTGCGAAAGACCCCACCCCTTGCATCCAATGACCTCACCCCCCAGCCCCCTCTCCTCACAGGAGAGGGGGTTGTGTTTATTTCCTCCCCTTGCCGGGGAGGGTAGGGAGGGGTCCTTTATAACATACCCATCCCCCGGCCCATTCCCTACGAGTAGGGAAGGGGTGAAGGGGTTGGGTACATCAACCGCACCGTCTGCTTGACTTCCGGATGTAAACTTTTAGCCACCGGGCAGCTTTTCACACAATACTCCAGGATGGCTTTCTCTTTATCCGTGTAATCCCGCGGAAAGCTGATATCAATGATGACCTCCCCAATCCTTCTGGGGTTATCCGTCATGACCTTGGTGATTGCCCACGTTACTCCTTCCATACTGAAGCCATGGGTTCTGACAGCAATCCCCATAATCGTTATCATGCAGCTTCCCAAAGCGGCAGCTACAAGGTCGGTAGGAGAGAAGTACTCCCCTTTTCCCTGGTTATCAACAGGCGCATCGGTGATGATTTTTTGTCCCGATTGCAGGTGCTCCATCTCTGTGCGGAGATCACCTTTGTAAATGGAATGGATGGTAGGCATAACAGATTGTTTTTTGATTGTTTTCGATGAAACTAAGCAACCTTCTCAGGGTTTTTCAACAACCATTTCCAGGCTGGGATAACATTGATTTCCAATTTTTCACTCGTTATTGTTTCTTCCTCTGTATGGGATATGATTGAGATGTTCTTAACCGGATATTTTTCAGCAGCTTTCTGCAGGGCGCCAATTTCACGTTTCCGGGTTTCATACTCCTGGAAACGATAACATACCTGAATCAAGGATTCCCCAGGTATATAAAAATCCACTTCAAAACTGTTACGCAAATAGAAAAGGTTAGTGCTGAATATCTTTCGTAACCGGTTAAAAACCAGCGTTTCGAGCTGGAATGCCTGAGGTTCCATCAGGAACAATGACAACAGTCCATGATCTCTGAAATAGTACTTCTTCTTCGATTCACGGTTACTGATCTTCGCATTGAAATTTGTCATCTCCCGAATCAGAAAAGAATCCTGAAGGTATCTGATATAATCTATCACCGTTGCTGTCCCTACCTGAACACCGGTGGAGGCAAGAATATGGCGGATGCGATTGAATGAGACTTCATCCATCGTCCTTTCTGCTAATTTCTTGATCAATAACCTTAGTGCAAATGGATTTCTGATCTGATGACGTGAAATGATATCGCCCGGAAAAACCTTCTGAAACAAATTACTGAGATATTCCTTCTTATCAGTAAATTTTATCAGTTCCGGAAAACCACCAAATGAAAAGTACTCATCAAACAAGCGCTGGATTTGAAATCTTTCAATAGAAAATTCAAAATTCGTTCCGATTTGTACTCCATTAAATGAAAGAAACTCAGGAAAGGAAAGAGTCTCTATTTCCATGATCAGGAATCTGCCACCAAGGGTCGATGCCATTTCATTACTCAGCATTTCGGAGTTGCTTCCGGTGATATAAATGCTGTAATCACTATCGGCCATTCGACGGGCAAATTTTTGCCACCCAATGATATTCTGAATTTCATCAAAAAAAAGGATGGGCTTGTGGCTGAACATCTCCTTATAGCTCTCCAATAATGTTTCCAGCCCGTTTATATCAAGTTCGAGCAAACGTTCATCCTCAAAATTGATGTACAAGATGTTTTCTCTGGATAATCCATTCTTCATCATCTCCTGGATCAGGCTGAAGAGAAAGAAGGTTTTTCCGGCTCTCCGCTGCCCTGTAAAGATGTAATTGGCTTCCATTTGCGGATGATAACTTCTCCTTACAAGTTCAATATGGGGCATTCTTTCCTGGTTATCAAGGATGATTTTTTTCAGAATGCCTTTATCCATTATTGTTCTGTTTAGGACACAAAACTACAAAAGAATGTTTTATATGCAAAACAAAATCAAGAATTTTGAATTTCATCTTCTCAGAATGACAGCTGAATTCCAGCAGGGTTGTGGAATCCAAGCGGTTAAGAATAAGGATGCTTGAAAAAAGAGTGAACAGGATTCAAAGTCAAGTTTCAGGCGAATCACCCCCAAAGCTTCGAACTCAGTGATAGGGTAAAATGAGGTTTTTTTGTTGGATGGAAGAAATATATTGCTTACATTTGCTGATTTCATATATCTTAACGTTATGAGAAAATATCCTTTACTCTCAGCTACCTTTTTTGTGCTTTTCTTTTTCCATCTCTCTGAGACTGGATTTGGACAGTGTAGTGTAAATGCGGGAAATGATACAGCTATATGTTCAGGGCAGGTTGCTTTTTTACACGCAACGCCTACCGGAACGCCTCCATATTCATATTCCTGGACTCCTGTTTCTGGTCTTACAACACCAACTCAAAGAACGACCTATACAGGTCCCTTGACAGCAACAACCTCTTTTACAGTAAGTATAACAGATGCAAACAATTGCGTTGCAACCGATCAGGTTACTGTTACTGTAAGACCACTTCCAATCCCAAATGTTACAGGTCAATCTTGTGTATGTGTTAATCTTCAGAATGTTGTGTATTCGACACCGAACCATTCAGGTTCAACCTATTCCTGGACTGTAGATGGTGGTACAATCACTTCAGGTCAGAACACAAATCAAATCTCCGTTAATTGGGGAAGTACTCCTGGAAGTGGCACTGTTACTGTGACAGAATCAATCACAGCTACTGGATGTTTAAAAAGTAATACGCTTAATGTAACAATTAGTAATACGTATCCAAGCGCTTCCTTTATCATTGTAAACAATAATGTTTGTTCTGGAACTGCGGTAAATTTTCAGGGTCCAGCAGGAGCGGGTTATACATACTTATGGAATTTTGGGGATCTATCTTCAGGCTCTTCAAACACAAGCAGTCTTCAAAATCCTTCTCATGTATTCTTGGTATATGGATGTAATACAGCACCTTACATCGTTACATTAACTGTTACTAACTCATGTGGTTGTATTTCAACGACTCAGCAAACAGTAACAATCAAGCATAGGCCAAATCCTCAACTTACCGATGCAGATCCTTTACATACACCTCCTTTTAGTAATTGTGTTAATAGTCCAACCGCTGCCAATCCGGATTTTCTCTTAACTGTCACAAATGTCACAACATATCAATCTTGTATAACTTCTTATCAAATTGACTGGGGAGATGGAACAATTGAACCTAAACCTGCAGGTTTTAGCACGGCATCACACACATATCATCAACTTGGAATATTTAATCTAATCATTACGGCATTTAATTCTACGAATGGTTGCTCGGGAAGCACAACATATGTGGTTGGAAATCAAAGTGAACCGAGTATTGGGGTTTATAATAATGGGGGAAATACAAGTGGATGTGCACCACTTCAACTTTGTTTTACAATTCTTGGTGCAGGGACAAATTCTCCAGGAACAACCTATGCACTGAATTTTGGGGATGGAACATCAATCATTACAAAAACGAATGATGAACTACTTGCCGATAGCATTGTTTGCCATACATATCAAACAAGTTCATGCGAGTCTGGGTATTCAGGTCAATTTACACTTACTGTCTCTGTTAGTAACACATGTCTAACAACCGATGCAACTCTTGGAGGTATCCGAATATATAAACCACCAATTGCAGATTTTCTGACTAATCCTCAAAACAATGGTTGTGTCAATACAAATATCTGTTTCATTAATACCTCAACTCCTGGATATGGAACAACTTGTAATACAAATACTAATTATAATTGGAACCTTGGAGATGGAACCACTTCAAGTGCGGTGACACCACCATGTCATCAGTATTCATCAACAGGGATATTTAACATTCGGCTTATAGCTGGAAACAACCAATGCCCAAACGCAGACACTGTAATTAAGCAAATATGTATCAGTCCTCAACCAATATCCTCATTCACGGTTAATAAAACGACAGATTGTGTTCCTTTCACTGTGAATGCAACAAATACTTCCCCTACACCTAACGATTGTGCTGATAGAACTTTCACATGGTCTGTGATCAAGAATGGTTCATCTCAATGTACGCCATCTTCTCAGAATTATACTTTGACACCTTCTGGAAATAATGCGACAATTCTTTTTCAAGATCCAGGTGATTATAGCATTAACCTCAATGTAAAAAATAGCTGCAACGCAGCTGGTGTCAATTTTTCTCAACAAATCATTGCAAAATCGGTCCCGAGGGTGACTGTTAATACGGTTCCAGATATCTGCCAAGCTGGGTCTATTTCACCAACTGCTTCTTTTCAAAGTTGCTATGATCCGATAACTGAGTATCTATGGACTTTTACAGGAGGAACGCCTTCGTCTTCAACTTCAAGCACACCGGGTTCCATAACGTACTCAACCCCTGGAACATATTCAATCAAAGTTAGAGCAAAAAATTCCTGTGGTTGGTCGACTGAAATCACCTCAAATATTTTCACAGTTAAAAGTCTTCCAACAGTCAATGCGGGTTCCTCTCAAACTATCTGCCAAGGAGGTAATGTTGTCTTGGCTGGTGTTGTTGGTGGATCTGCAACTGGTGGAACATGGAGCACTCCTGCAGGAGGAACATTCAGCCCCAGTGCTAACTCTCTTAATGCCACATGGACACCACCTTCCTCATTCACAGGAACTGCCGCTTTAACATTAACAACAACTGGGATGAGTCCATGTTCTGCGGTAACATCCAATGTATCAATTATTGTCAAACAGACTCCAACAGTCAATGCGGGTTCCTCTCAAACTATCTGCCAAGGAGGTAGTGTTGTCTTGGCTGGTGTTGTTGGTGGATCTGCAACTGGTGGAACATGGAGCACTCCTGCAGGAGGAACATTCGATCCCAATGCGAATTCTCTTAATGCTACATGGACACCGCCTTCCTCATTCACAGGAACAGCTGTTTTGACATTGACAACAACGGGGATGAGTCCATGTTCTGCAATAACATCTAATGTGTCTATTATTGTCAAACAGACACCTACGGCAAGTGCGGGAACTTCCCAATCTATTTGCCAAGGGGGAAGTGCTACATTAGCAGGTTTGGTCGGAGGATCAGCTACAGGAGGGACATGGAGTACACCTGTAGGAGGCACATTCAGCCCTAATGCAAATACTCTTAATGCTACTTGGACACCATCTTCCTCATTCACCGGAACAGCTTTTCTGACACTTACAACCTCAGGTATGATTCCATGTTCTGCTGTCTCTTCTGATGTCACGATTACTGTTTTGGCGGATCCAATTGTAACGACACAGCCATTAACGACACAAACCTTGTGTCAGAACGCTTCACCAGCCAATCTGGGAGTTGCAATAAGCGGAGGGACAGGCACTCCTTCCTATCAGTGGTATTCAAATACGGTAAATAACAATACAACGGGAACGATCATACCAGGGGCTACGG
>VGGL01000039.1 GCA_016868575.1 Bacteroidota bacterium | reverse complement strand
CACTATTTCACCATTTCACTATTTCACCATTTCACTATTTCACCATTTCACTATTTATTCTTAAGAATATCCCTGATCTCCGTCAACAAAGTTTCTTCCTTTGATGGAGCCGGAGGAGCAGCAGGAGCTTCTTCCTTCTTCTTGTTGAAGCGATTGATCGCCTTGATTACCAGGAAGATGGCAAAAGCGATCAGGATGAAATCGATGATGGTTTGAAGGAAGAGCCCGATGTTCATGGATACTGTGTCATTGAGCATCCATTTGAGCTCACTGAAGTTGACACCCCCCAACAGCAGGCCAATGGGAGGCATGATCACGTCTGCAACAAGGGAAGAGACGATTTTCCCGAAGGCGGCTCCGATGACAATACCAACTGCCATGTCGACCACATTGCCACGAAGGGCAAATTCCTTGAATTCTTTAATGAGACCCATGATAATTAGTAATTTTAAGGTTCAACGATAGGGCAATTATGCAAATATAAGTCAATTCAGGGATAATATCACTGTTATTTTATTTTGATCAACCTGATGCTTTGGATCAAGTCAGATGATTGAAGCCGGAGAAAATAGACTCCCTGGGGTAGCGTTCCATAGCTGAGTTCAATAAAACTACATGGTTCAATATACCTGGAAAATACCCGGATCGTATTTCCCTGGGCGTCAAGAAGGCTAAACCTGACCATGCCTTCAAACTTTTTCTGAAATAGTACATTTACCTTATCCTGAAATGGATTTGGGAAAACATTCCTGGCGATAGGAAATGAGGAGGATGCATCATTTTGAGCAATGGAAGAAGGGTTTTGAGGAACCCATTCGAGCACCTGGTTAAGAAAATTTGTTGTATTGGGAGGATTAAGGGTAACCGGATTTGGTCCTTTTACAAAACTTACGTTGTTTGTAGGGCCGGCAGGAGGGGTATTATACCAGGCCAGTTCCATCCAGACTTTATATTCCCCATCAGGAACGAGGGTTCCGTTGACATCGGTGCCATCCCATGTGATCGTCCGTGTACCATGGGTTGTTCGCGTCGCACCAGTAACAGCATCGATGACATTTCCCCCTGACTTCTGCAACCAATAAACCAGGTCGTGTTCTCTGTTGATACCGTACCTCATTTTCGTTTTAACAAAATCCCCCGATGCATTTTCTATCCAAAGAGAAACAACATTTCTTGGGCTGTATGATCCCGTGGAGGTAGTGGTAACACTAAAGGTGAGGGTTCCTTCTGTTTGAGACAACAAAACAGATGGAGCAAAACAACAACACAAAGCCCATATTCCAGGTATCCAATTAATGAGATGTTTCATAGCTTATATGCATTAGATTGATAAATTTTGATACAAATATATGATATTCTCCACTGATCAGAATTTCTTATTCATTCTCTTTACCCAAAGTCCGTAAGAAACTAATTTGCTGATTAGTCAGTCCTTCCGGTTCGAAACCTGCATTTCGACAGGTCAGAAAGAGGAAGGCAGCCTTGGCTGCAAGATCGATTTTATCGAAAGCCTCTTCACATGTTCCGGCTATTGCAAGTGCTCCATGTTTTCCCCAAATGATCAGGTCATGTTGACTCACCATGGCAGCAGTTGCCTTTGCAATATCAACAGATCCGGGAACAAGGTATGGAACATATCCCACCCCATGTGGCAGAAACACTGCGCATTCGGGTATCATTTTCCAAACCAGTTTTGAAAAGGCTTCTGTGCTCTGCAACTCCCGCAGGTGCGTAAGGGCGATCAATTCCGGACAATGGGTATGCACGACCGCCCGGGAAGGTGATTTTTGTTTCACCAAAATATCATGAACAGCCAGGTGGGAAGGAAGCTCCGATGTCGGGATCAAGGGTTCCTTCACTGATTTATGGTAATATCCGATATACCCGTCACCCTTGCTATCAACGTGGATAACAGCGCAGTTCTGGAGAGGATCATGGGCTACATCACGCATTCTTTTCCCTGAGGCTTTTGCGATGAACCATCGGTTACCAATCGAACGAAAAGCAACCGGGCTAACAACATGACCACTGGCGATGAACTCACTTTCCAAATCCAGTTCAACACCGGTCATATTTACAGAAATATTCCCTGCGTTTGCTTCGGCCCAGCCTTTTTGCCAAAGCAGGCCGGCTGTAGTGGCCAAATCCTTCAAGATGCTTTTCATTGATCAAATGGATTTATGGTGGTTATCATCAATCTCTTTTTCTTCTCTGCGTTTCCGGATGAGGTCTTTGATCATCAGCTCAAAATCAGGCAAGTACATGGGTGTACCTGTCCGGTAAAAATGGTAGGTGGTCTCGAATTTCTTCACCAGTTCCTTTTCTTCTCTGATGGAAAGGATAATGGTGAGAATCAGGAAGACAATTGTTGTAGCGAATAAGGGTGTTGAATCTGCCACCAGTGACAGTCCGAGAAGTGCAAAAGAACCCCCTGAATAGACTGGATTCCTGACATAGCGGAAGGCGCCTTCTCTTCGAAGAACATCTGACCCACCAATCAAGCCCAAGGGTCCCAGGGCATAAATCCCGGCGAAAAAGATGGGAATAAAGATCAGCAATAGTAAGCTGCCTGTGATTATGAAAAAGAGGTTTGGAAAAAAGAAAAACAACTCACTGATCGCAGGAAAGTGATAGAAGTGAGATACCTTGATCATAAGTTCCAGTATCAAGATAAAAACAAAAGCGCTTAACAAAGGGAATAAGATCAGCCTGATAGGTGCACACTTTTCCATATTTGCATTATCTTTTTCCGGAAGGTAATTGCTCCACTAATTTAAACATTTTCTGGAAATTGCTCACATTCTTGAGATATATCTTTCAGCGACTTTACCGATTGGATCGGGAAAGGAAAAATCAATGTCCGTCAAGTCCGTGGACCATCCGAAAGCAGTGTTCCAGCACAGGGAATATTTCCGACAGGTATTCTTCCACCGCCCTGAGGCTTCCGGGAAGGGTAAATACGAGGGTTGACTTTCCTGCCACCCCGGCTAATGAACGACTCAGAAAGGCATTTGGTTTCTGCCGGCCAAATTTCCAACGGATCATCTCCATGATCCCCGGGATTTCTATCCTGAGATGTTTTTTTACTGCGTCTGGTGTGATATCCCGCGGTCCAATACCTGTCCCTCCGGTGGTGATGATGAGATCAGGACTTTCTTTGAGCAGGTTTTGTATCCTTTCATCCAGGAGCATTTCATCATCCGGGATCACCTGCCGGTGGATCACAGCGGATCTGTTGATTGAATCAAAGAAATCGCGGCATTTTTTTTCAACCTCAGGGCCACTCAAGTCCTCGTAAACTCCTGCTGAAGCCCGGTCGCTCAAGGTAATGACTTCGCAGGTGAAGGTTTTAGGAAAGATCGCGACCGGATCTCCCGGGCTAATCTGTCCAGGTACAATCACCCGGGTAAAAATACCCTCTTTGGGCATGACACATTTACCTACCTCCCGGAAAATGGCACATCCCTCTCCATGACAGCTCTTCCCGATCTGTGTAACTTCCAGGACAACATCGCCGATGGTAATCCGGTCGAGCCAGGTCAGCTGATCCAGTTGAATATCCCGGGTTGTAATATTTTCAGCAAACTCTCCCGGCAGGATTTGCCTGCCAAGGGTTTTCGAGAAGGTCTCTATGCTTTCAGAAGCGAGTAAACTCACCTGGCGGTTCCATGGGCCGGCATGTGCATCTGATTCAATCCCGTTTGACGTTAGCGTGATATGCGATACCGGCTGTTTGACCGTTCCCTTCTCCTTTGAAATATTGACGGAGATGACCTTACCCTGGCTCATGGATGGAGTGATTTTTTAGACTTTTCGATTAACCGGATGTCCCCGATTACCATTGTTTTATCCACTGCCTTGCACATATCATAGATTGTGAGCAGTGCAATGGCGGTGGTGGTGAGCGCTTCCATTTCAATACCTGTCGAGCCCTGGCATCGGGCTGTCGCTGTGACCTTGACCCCATTGTCACCAAGGCAGGTGTCGACCGAGATATGGGTGATGGCCAGCGGATGACATAACGGGATCAACTCACTTGTTTTCTTGGCGGCCTGGATACCGGCTATCTCTGCTGTAGTTAACACATTGCCCTTTTTCGTTTCATCTCTCCGGATCAGGTCGAGGGTAGCCTTCTGAAGCTGAATAAATCCTTCTGCACGGGCTTCCCGCATCATGGGTTCCTTTTTGCTGACATCCACCATCACAGCTTGTCCCTTTTTATCAATATGTGACAATTTTGCCATATTTTATCCTCCGATATTACTGAATGTATTCACATGATTCACTGTTCCACAGGCAGGTTTATGGCTGACGGCCTGAGTGATGGCATTTTCAGCGCCCGGATTTCTAACGGAATAAGAAATGTCATTAAAAAGGCAGGGTTTGATATATCCGTTGGAAGTGAGACGCAACCTGTTGCAACGGCTGCAATCACCGCCATCACCGCCTTCAACAATTGAGAAACAGCCATCAGCAAGGTTCATCTGCCGGATGAAGCGAATTTTTATGTCCATTTTCCTGGCATATTCCTGAACCTGCCGTGCATTTGTTTCGGCAGATGACCGGGTGATAACACAATTGATCTTGATTGGCTGCAGCCCTGCCTCGATAGCTTTTTCAATGCCTCTGAAGACAGGAGCAACCTCTCCTCCCCTGGTGATCCGCGTGTATTCCTGTGGATCAATAGCGTCCAGACTAATGTTGATGCGATGCAATCCTGCCTCAGCCAAGGGAAAGGCAAATGATTCAAGCAACTGGCCATTGGTTGTCATCGACAAATCCCGGATTTCCGGTATCGATGCAAGGGCTCTCACCAGATCAACAATTCCTTTCCTCACCAGTGGTTCGCCTCCGGTTATCCTCACTTTATCAATACCCATTGTCGCCGCCACCTTCACCACTTCCACGATCTCCTCATATCTTAATATTTCATCATGCGATATTGACTCAACACCGCCGGCAGGCATGCAATATGCGCATCGCAAATTACAGCGGTCGGTTACCGAGATCCTGAGGTAGTTGATAGGCCTGTTGAAAGGGTCAAGCATGTTTGCTCGTTTGTTAGTTGCTCGTTGTTCGTTGTTCGTTGCTCGTTGTTCGTAACTGATTACTGTTTGCTGTTTGCTGTTCACTGATTACTGTATCACCCGCACTTCCACCATCGTCCCTTCCACAATTTCAGTTACCCCGATGGGTACCGGCAGGAGGGCATCTGCTGAGGTATAGGCATGGATATGTGCTGATCCGTGGTATTCCACCGGCCAGGCCTGATGATCATGAATTTTTACCGGAAGCCACGAAAGCCTGGATGATTTTTTCCGTGAATAGGATCTTCCGAGTGGAAGCCGGATGATCAAAGGTTCAAAGGAATACTCCATCCATGCGAACAGATGCGTTTTCACCAACAACTCAAACAGCACGAAAGCCGAGACCGGATTGCCTGGCAAACCCCATACGAATTGATTGCCTTTCCGGGCCAGGACAGTTGGTCTTCCCGGCTGGATAGCCAGGCTTTTGAAAAGTATTTGCATGCCCAGGTCTTTCATGACTTCCGGAATATGGTCAAAATCCCCCATGGAGACGCCACCGCTGAGTATCAAAATATCTGATCCATGCAGGCTTATTTCTATTGCTTTTCTAATCTTTTCCCTTACATCCGGAAGGATACCCAGGAATTTTGCCCGGATTCCCATTTGTTCCATCTGTGCCAGAAGCTGCATTCCATTGGAGTCGCGGATTTGCGAGATACCCGGTGTCTTATCCGGTTCTACGAGCTCATCTCCTGTACTTGCGATACCGATAACCGGTTGCCGGAAGACCAAAGGATTTACCGCACCGACTGTGGCCAAGAGCGCGATCTCCTGGGGCCTGATGAGGCTGCCTTTTTTTAATACCAAGGTACCTTTGATAAGATCTTCCGCTCGATTTCGTATGTTTTGTGAGACTTTATCGGTCGTGCACCTGATATTTCCACCGGGTTGTTCTTCCGTATCCTCGATCATAACAACACAATCTGCCCCTTCCGGAACCATGGCCCCCGTCATGATCCGCGCACACTGACCAGCTCCTATCTTCTTTCCAGGCTCTTTTCCGGCAGGAATGGTTTCGATAACCTTAAGCGGTCCGTGTAAATCAGCCCTGCGACAGGCAAAGCCATCCACAGCAGATTTGTTAAAAGAGGGAATATCCTGGTCGCAGACGATATCTTCTGCAAGAACCCTTCCATTTGCAAGAGACAGCAGGATTCGTTCCCCAACCGGATCAGGAATATTGCTTTTGACAATGTCAAGGGCTTCCTCGAAAGAGATCATAACATGAAGGGGGCTATTTTTTGCAGAACATAAACAAGATGCCCGGTATTATAAAGGGCAGGGTGATCAGCATGGCAGCCTGCCATTCATTGGCAATGGAATCATGCATGAGCCAGCCCGCCATCGCCAGGTTCCAGAGGGTAAGCAGCAAACCTCCCATGCGGGGTTTGAACCAGGCTACAACAAAAAAGGTAACACTGAGCCCCAGCCAGATGACAGGTAACAGCAAGTCGAATGTAAACTCCTTTTTCATCTCAGGAATCCCCTCACCAACCAGGAAAGTTCCAAAAAATAGAATGGAGGCTATGCCGATGACCCGTGCAGTCCATTTAATGATCGGCTGAATTTTTATTTTTCCGGCCATAAAACAATCCCTTTTCAAGCAAAATTACACAATCGGTATCAAACGGCTCTGTGCCAGGTTAAAATTCAACCGGATCAGCGCACCTTTGAGGAATTTTCCAGGTCCCAATTTTTCAGCAGGGACCTGTACAACGATGGGAATCCCAATATCTACCGTAATCTCAAGCCCATGGAGGGTCAGTGATGTATCGGTGATGGTCGCTGAAAAAGATTTCTCCGCTGAAGGTTCTTCCAGGATCCTGATATGTTTCTGATGGATCAGCAAATGACCTGCACGAAACCCCGGGTTCACCGGTAGATGAAATACCACTGCATGGTTATCGGCTGCGATATATTGACCGACAGCATCCTGATAGATCACCTCGATACAGTTTTTTATTTCCATCAGTCTGGCCACAAACGGGGAGGCAGGATACCGGGTGATGGCCTCTGGAGAGCCTGACTGCAAAAGCTTTCCATCATGCAAAATAGCCAGGTGGGAAGCCAGTGACAAGGCTTCATCCACTTCGTGTGTAACATGGAGGATGGTCATCCCATCCTGGTTCAGCTGCTTGAGCAACCGGATCAGCTCATCTTTCCTCAGTACATCGAGTGAGGTGAGTGGCTCATCCAGCAGGAGGAGTTTCGGGGAAGTAGCCAACACCCTGGCCAGGGCCACCCGTTGTGATTCTCCTCCGGAGAGCCCATCGGGTTTGCGGTTGATCAGGTGACTGACACCCAGCGCCCGGGAAAGCTCATCAACCCGTCTTCTGACCTCTGTCTTTCCAATGTTCCGGGAAATCATTGGATAAGCGATATTATCAAACACCAACATGTGAGGGAAAAGCGAAATATCCTGGAAAATCACTCCGATATTTCGCTGGTTTATCCGCTGATTGGAGATATCCTTGCTATCAAGCATGACTCTCCCGTGGTCAGGCCGGGTAATCCCGGCAATGATCTCCAGAAGAAGCGACTTGCCTGCACCTGATTGCCCAAGAAGTACATAATACTCACCCTGGTGTATCTGCAGGTTAACGGGATGAAGCCGGAAACCAGGGAAAGACTTTTCGATATTAATGAGTTGAAGCATCTATCTGATCCCCCCGTTTGTTTTTTGCTTGTTTGCCAGCAGCCGTAAAAGGATAAAAACGATCAGGGAAACGATGATGAAGATCACCGCCACAGGCCTGGCATATTTCAGACCGAAGGTTCCGAAACGCTCAAATATCAGCACGGGCGTTATCATGGGATGATAGGCAATAATGACCACGGCGCCGAATTCGCTCATCCCACGCCCGAACATCATAATCATTCCCGAAATGATGTTTCTTAGGGCGAGAGGAAGAGCGATTGTAAAGAACACCCTTGCCGGTGAAGCACCCAATGCCATGGCTGTCCTTTCAAGCCGCCTGGGTACCGCTTCAAATCCATCACGTGCAGCATTGATCAGGAAGGGCAGGCTGACGAACGCCATGGCCAGCGCAATGCCCAGAGGATTTCCAACAAAGTCAATCCCCACCCAGGAAGCGGCTTTTCCCACCAGAGAGTCCCTGGAAATAAAGCCCAGGAGTGCAATACCGGCGGCAGAGTGAGGGATCACAACCGGCAGGTCGATGATGCCCTTGACCAGGTTTTTCAGGGGAAAGGATTTACGTGCCAGGAGGTAGGAGAACGGGATGGCCGCCAAGCCAAAGACCACTGTAGCAAGCATTGAGGTCCACACCGTCAGCCAGATACTCCGGGTAACATCGGCTTCTCGGGCGGTTGAGAGCAGATCCGGAAAGGTCGTCGACAGCACCATCCCTGCCAGTGGTGCCACCAGGAACAGCAACACCAAGCCCCCGAGAAAGATGGCTGCAAGGTATAATATGGATGGTTTCTGCAGCATAAGATTTTTATATTGCCAATAGAAACAGCGATATGCAAAATTATACATATCGGTTTAACTTACAAATGGCTGTATCCGAAAAAGATTTATTTTTGCCTTCGATTGATTATGAAGGAGCCTATCAGGAAAACGGCAGCATTTCTTCTCATCTGGGTGATGCTTTACAACCTCGCCGGATACCAGTTGGTCTTCGAGTATGGAAGGTATGCTGCCCGCAGGGAAATGGCGGCATTCCTGAAAAAGAACCAGGAACAACTGCAATGGATCGAGGTGCAACAGCCCGAATCGAATCCTGAATTTTTTCGAATCCACCGGACAGAGATTCTTCTCTGCGGAAAGCTTTATGACATTGTCAAAGAAGAGAAGGTTGGGCATATCACGCGCTTCTTATGCATACATGACCGGCATGAGGAAAAGACCCTGAAAGCCCATCACAAGACTGAAACGGAGAAGAAACGCCATCTTCTGGCAGATCACTCCATCAAGATCGCTTTGAAACAACCCAAAATAACTGTCTTTCCTGGTGAAGGACATGAAATGAAGTATTCGGAAATCGAGGCACCTTTTCTTATCGTTCCGATTTTCCCGCCTTCGCCCCCGCCTGAGGTTGGATAACCATTCCTGTTTTCTCTCTTTTTTGCCACAAAGACAAAAGCACAAAGCCTGTGACCATTTTACTTTTGGCTTGCGAAGTGGCACTAATTAACTCATTTACAATATTCAAATAAATTACTGTTTTATGAAAAATAGATTACTTACGCTCTTCATTGTTTTTCTTACAACCTCACTTTTTGCCCAACAAATCAGGGTATTCGATAAATCAGACCTCTCCCCCATTTCCGGGGTGAACATTACCAACCTGGAGAAAACCTCACTGGTGAGCACCGATGCCAATGGCCGTGCCGACATCAGTATCTTCAAAGACGGGGATATGCTGGTCTTTTCTCATGTGGCTTTCCAAACCACCCAATTAAGTAAATCATCCATCCTGCAGGCAGGATCCAAGGTTTACATGACCGAAAACATCATCAAACTGGATGAGGTGGTCTTCACCGCCAACAAGGTGGAGGAAAAGAAATCTGACCTTCCCTATAAAATGGAGGTGATCCAGCAGAAAACCATCCGGTTCAATAATCCCCAGACCAGCGCTGCCATGCTGGAACAGACCGGAGAGGTCTTTGTGCAGCAAAGCCAGATGGGAGGCGGCAGTCCGGTATTACGGGGACTGGAAGCCAACAAAGTGCTGCTGGTCATCGACGGCATCCGGATGAATAACGCCATTTACCGGGCTGGTCACCTGCAAAATGCCATCACGGTGGATCCCAATATGCTCGCATCAACCGAAGTACTGTTTGGTCCAGGATCAACCCTTTACGGCAGCGACGCACTGGGTGGGGTGATCAACTTCTCTACAATAGACCCACAACTGTCAGGAAACGGAAAGATGAAGGTGAAAGGCAATGTCTTCGGCAGGTACGGATCTGCAAACCAGGAAAAAACCGGAGGGATCACCCTTAACCTGGGACTGAAGAAATGGGCTTTCCTGGGAAATTTCTCCTACAGTGATTTCGGAGATCTCCGGGAAGGCAAAGTCCGCAATCCCTTCTACGGCGACTGGGGCAAATGCCTCTTCTACACCGAACGCATCAATGGTAAAGATTCGATGATGGTGAACGACAAACCGGAAATCCAGAAAAGATCTGGCTATTCTCAATACAACGGACTGCTGAAGGTGCTTTTTGTCCCCGGCAGCAAAAGCCGCTATACACTGAACCTGCAGTATTCCAATTCCAGCGATATTCCCCGTTACGACCGGCTTACCGAAATGGTTGGGGATACCATCCTGAAATATGCTGAATGGTATTACGGTCCCCAGAAAAGGCTCCTGGCATCACTCAAAGCCGAATATAAGTTTAATGCCATCCTTTTCGATCAGGCATCCTTCATTGCTGGTTACCAGAAACTCAATGAAGACCGAATCAACCGGAGATTTGGAAAGTCCTCCAGGAAATTCAATTTGGAAGAAGTTGATGTGATTTCCTTCAATGCTGACTTCGATAAAAAACTCTTCCCAAAGGATCAACTTCGTTATGGATTGGAATTTTTCTATAACCAGGTCGGATCAACCGCTCATCAGGAGAATATCAAAACAGGAAAAGTTACTGAGGATGTGGCCACCCGCTATCCCGATGCAAAAGCCGACATGATGAACCTCTCGGCTTACTTGTCCAACCGCTGGAATATCAATAAGGTTCTAAACTTTTCACAAGGATTGAGGTTTACCTATACAACCCTGAACGCAGCCTGGTCAGATACCATGATGAACCTGATGAAGTTCCCCTTCAACAAGGAAGTGTCCCGGAAAAATACAGCTTTAAACGGTTACCTTAGTCTTGTAGCAACCCCAGGTCATGAATGGAAATTCTCCCTGATAGGCTCTTCCGGATTCCGGGCGCCCAATATTGATGATGTTGGCAAGGTGAATGACTCCAACAGCCAGGACCAACTGATCATCGTCCCCAATCCGGAAGTAAAGCCGGAATATGCATACAACCTTGAATTATCGGTGGGTAAAACCATACTCGGAGCAGTCAGGCTCGAAGGCTCGGTGTACTACACCTGGCTTACGAATGCAATTGTTCTGGCGCCATACAAATATAACGGACAGGACTCCATTATGTTTGATGGGGTGATGTGCCAGGTACAGGCCAATACCAATACCGGCAAGGCTTACATCTATGGTTTCCAGGCCAGCCTGCTGGCACAAGTAACCAAGGCCTTCTCCATCGTCAGCAACCTGACATATACCGTCGGCAGAGATACTGAAAACGATGCCCCGCTTGATCACATCCCGCCATTCTTCGGAATGACATCATTCAGGATGGAGATCAAGAAATTCCGTGGAGACTTTTATGTGATGTACAACGGATGGAAACGGATCGGGCAATACAGTCCTTCAGGAGAAGACAACCAAACTTACGCAACCATACACGGCATGCCATCTTGGTATACCCTCAACTTGAAAGCCAGCTATCAGATCATCAGAAACATCAACATCGAAGCAGGTATTGAAAACATCCTGGATGAGCATTATCGCAAATTCGCATCCGGAATCAGCAGTCCAGGGAGGAATGTGTTTGTGGCGCTGAGGGCGAGTTTGTAGATTTGAAGATGTGATGATGTGCTAATGTGATGATATCAATTATCTGACCTCTGACTCTGACCTCTGACTCTGACCTCTGACTCTGACCTCTGACTCTGACCTCTGACTCTGACCTCTGATTTCTGGCACTAGTTAAAAAACTGTGTCGTGGATAGCCAGATCAATCCCATCAGGATAAAGGCTCCGCCCAGCAATGTCCATTTGAGCCCTTTGTTCTTCTTCGTATTCGTCAAGACGGCCAGTTCGGTACCTTTATTGGTGATAATGAACCGGCCATCTTCGATTTTATAGACGATCGGAACGTATACTTTTGTTGAAACAGGCTTCCCCTTATCAGATGCAGGTTTCCATGCAGGCGACTGAGACATGATCCGCTCCAGTTCACGTTCTACGCTGAGGTGTTCACATTCATGCAAGTCCAAATCCGACAGGTTTCCGTCACTATCAATTGTAAAGCTCATATACATCGCGGATGTACCACTCCCAACTTCATCAGTCATAGTAGGATTGGGGTGGATCTGCTCCATGATGCGCTGAAACAGCTCTTGGTCACCACCGGGAAAAGCCGGCATCACCTCGACTTTGGGTTCAGTATAGAGGGTATTAAAACTTCGGTTGACCTGAGAAAATCCATCAGGTAAGATGAGCAAAAAGATAATAAGCAATAACCCGTTTCTCATTGATTAAAATCCAATTACACTCCTTTCTTCCATCATCGAATGATAGATAAGCTCTCGGGGTGGATTTAGCAGGTTTCCCTGTGGATCAAATTCATTGATCTTAAGATATCTTTTTAAAACAAATGGGACTCCTTGTGAAAACAGGAAATCGGGCCGGTCTACGACCTGGAAATGGAGGTGTGGCATTCCTGAGTTGCCAGAATTACCGAGTCTTGCAACGGGATCACCTTCGCTGACTGAATCACCTTCTCCTACAAAGAACGACCCTGGCATGATATGACCATAACAGGCATAATTTTCATTTCCAAGATCGAGAATCAGGTAATTACCTGCATATTCATCTATCGAATTGATGGGAACATCACGTGTATCTCCATGATTCTCTGCCCGGCCATCACGAAGCTTTACCACTTTTCCACCAGCCACGGCATACAGGGTATCCCCGTAATTGAAATATGATTCGTTGACAGCAGGATCGCCATTCAGGATGTTGGTCAGCTGGTCATCCATCTGGGCATTATCGAAGGCAAACCGTTCGGGGCGCCACATCTGGCCATTGAGAAAAAGCAAGACAAAGAAATGATATCCCATGGTTGACTGGCTGACAAAAAGCCAGTTATCACCTTTAACAGGAGAGGAAATCACAACAGGAGATTCGTCGATCCTGGGATTGAAGAACCCTCCTTCCATCGTCACATCCAGATGATTGATGCTATCCCTGAAAGTAAGAACATGTTTGATGAGGTGGGGCCTGGCATGAGTAAGAGGAACCGGGACCTGGATCGAAATATAATAATGATCAAGTGTATCCCAGACGAAGTAGGGCAATGGAGGTAGCGGTTCGAGAATAATGGGTGGCATCTCATTTTCACTGATCTCCAGTAATGTTTCACCTGAGCCTGCATCAAGTATGGTGATCTTTTTAGGGATCAGGCCGTCTTTACCAAATTCCCACAATTTCAATGTATATCCTATCCGGAAGAATCTTTCCGTCACATAGGGAATTTCATTATTGATCACTTCAATCCTGGAACTGTTGGGAATTGGCTCAGGAACTTGTTCCTTCCTGCACTGAACAAGTAATAAAGAAAACAACAGCAGGAAAATCGTTTTCGTTATTGCTTTCATCATATTGTAATTGATAAATTACCTTGTAAAGATAATAAATTTCATCATCTATCATCATCCGAAGATTGAAGCTCCCTGAGGATCTTGTTGACATCTTCTTCCGTGGATCTTAATTTGGTCTTGCAGATCTTGATGAGCTGTGTCGCCCGTTTCACTTTGTCTGAGAGCTCATCCACAGTGATCTCGCCCTGTTCCATCTCTTCAACGATTTGCTGAAGTTCCTCAAAAGCTTTTGTGTAGTTGATCTTTTCACTCATGGTCATTTCATTTTATCAGTTTTATCAACAATACTAAAGATCCGGCCATCAAAGACCGATGTACTGATCTGGTCTCCCTTTTTTGCTTCGTCTGACGACCGGATGGTTTTTCCATTCAACCGGGTAATGCTGTAGCCTCGCTTGAGGGTGTTCACCGGATCCAGTATCGATATGCTCTTTTGATAATTTTCCAATTTCATTTTTGCTCTGCTTACCACCTCAACTGCCTCCTTCTTCATCCCTTCATGCCTCAGTTCCACATCGCTTTCCGCCTTGCTGATCAGCAGTTTGGTGTGTGTTGACAACGCCTGTGCCTGTGCCCGGATAAGGTGATTATTCCCTGACAGCAATCCGATGGCAACAGATCGAAACAGCTTTACCTCCGAGAGAAATTGTTCTTTTGATTGATCCAGCACCTCGATCGCCATGTCATGCATAGTTTCCTCGGCTTTCTGCAATGGGACGGATACATTATGGAATTTCTGAATGAGAAATTCCGCCAGCTTCGTCGGGGTGATCGCATTCTCACAGGCAACCATCTCGACCACGGTTTCATTGGTCGAATGGCCAATGCCGGTAAGGACAGGTATCGGAAAACATGCAACAGCCTCTGCCAGGTCATAATGGTTGTAACAGCTCAGTCCCACATCTCCTCCTCCCCCACGGATGATCGCTACCACATCGAAATGTCGGATCACTTGCCGGATCTGGTTCAGTCGGAAGATGATCTGCTCAACTGCCTGCTCTCCCTGCAACACCGAAGGGAAAAGCATATGAAAAAAATGATACCCCCAGGATTCTTTCGCCCCTTGCAATACCTGCAGAAAATCAGCGTACCCGTTGCTGGTCTCAACCGAAATGATTGCAATCCGCTGCGGTAAAAGCGGCATTTGCAGTTCCCTGTTCCGATCGTAGATCCCTTTCTGCTTCAGTCTCCGGAGAGTCTCCTGTTTCTCTTTCTCAATATCTCCCAATGTGAACGATGGATCTATATCGATGATGCGTAATGCCAGTCCATACTCCGGTCGGAAAGTGACTTGCGCCAGGAAGAGAATCTTGATCCCATTCTTCAAAGGCTCTTTGACAATTTTCGTAAACAGGTCATTGATCCGATGATAGTCATCCCGCCACAGGTTCGCACGCATCTGGGCGATCACCTTGCCATCCCGCTTCTCCACCAAATCGGGGTAGCAGTGTCCCGAATGGGGATAGTGGTTCAGTTTGTTCATCTCAGCCTTGATCCAGTAGGTATCCGGAAATCCGATGGCGATGGTTTCCTGGATCAGAATAGTGATGTCAAATAGAGAAAATACTTTTCTACTATAAAAATCTGAGTTCATCCATATGATTTCTCGGAACGTACAAATTCCAGATGAGTATTTTTCCATATCAATCCCCAGGAAGCATGATTTTTATTGGAGAAAAATACTTCCAAACTGCTTGAGAATTCATTAAGCAAAAGATGTTCCTTGTGTCCCTGGTATTTAATGTACTTGTACCCTGCTTGTTTAAGTGTTTCCTTCATAACAATTCCTTAAAAGGTAATTATCTTTTCTTCAATATTCTTATAGATATGGTCAATATTTTCTTGCAATTCAATTGTTTTTGAGATTGCCGTGATAATCTGACAATATTTCTGATCATCGACCTGACGACCTTTTCTCCAGTCAAGGTATTTTTTTGCTACCTGATAGCCGCCAATATGATATTCCCACACTTCCTTGCTGATGCCTTCAAAGTACTTCTCCTTGTTGATATAGACTCTTTTGTTCTCTTCGTCATATATGGGCTTTTCAATGATGTCCTCTCCTTGTCCCCAGTACCTTGCAATGGCATTATGCAACACCTTGCTTTTAAGCAGGTGAAGCTGAGCCAGTTCTTCGCTAATCTCTGCCATTTTCAGGAATAATTTGTGATCCGAGGTAAAGGGAATACGAGGGAAATCGATCTTTAGGAACTCGGCGTACCGCTCCCGGTAGGTATTGCTGTACAGAACTCCATAGCAGTAATACATGATCTGCTCCGGAGAAGGCCTCTTTTGATATGTTTTCTCCAGCATTTCAAATACCTTGGATGAAATATTTGGTTTCCTCCCTTCCTTTCCATATTCCTCCTCCGGTTCAAACAGCATCATGGTCTGAAAACCCTGCTTTTTCTTCTTTTCTTCGGAGGGTTTGTAAAGGTAAAGGGGAAACACATAGTCTATCTCAGAGGTCTTATTTGAAACAAAGCAACTTTCCGTAATTTGATCCGAAACTAATGCATGTTGCCATTTTGATGTCTTCACTTGTCGCACAGCGTTCAACGACAAATTTTCTTTAATCAAATTATTCATTACTTCAGGCCTTGGCATACATAAATATCCCCTTGAGACTCCTGTATAATAAGTGAACCTAACATCAAAAGGGCGATACGAAATTGGTTGAACATGTTCAGGAACTAATCCTGACTTCTTTAAGTCTTCTTGTGCAAGTTTCACCTTCCAATCTCTAGTATCTTTTCCAAGATTATACGTTTGCCTTGCAAGCTCAGGATCCATCGAAGCAAATTGTCTAATAGTATTAAGAACCTCTATTGGACTCCATTTTATTGTCAAATTATCTCTTGCTGTGACAATCCCCACACTATTAACGGGAAAAATCTCCTGAACTCCCGGCCATTTTATATATCTATCGAGTCCAATCGTGTTGATATTCTTAAAAAAATGAAAGGGTTTTTGAGGGTTAATTAATGTATAGTTCTTTTTTGCTAATTCTCTCGTTTCAAGCCACTTGTATTTATCCTCTCTAAGTCCGTAAATGTCATGCACATAGACTTTACAACCTTTCTTATTCTTCACTTTCACCATGATAGCAATGGACACTCCTTGCTGAATATCGAAGACATTCACATCCTTACCTCCATCCGGGGTGGTTTCTTTTTTGAGGCTGTTCCCATGGAGGTCGAGAATAAAGATTTCGTTGTAGGTATTCATCAGGCTTTGCCTCATCCCGCGGAATGTCGGGTTATTGAGGTAGCTGTGGTTGGTGATCATGGCGACAATTCCCCTGCCGGCTTTATGGATCTTCCATTGGGCAAAGCGCAGAAACTTGACGTAGTCATCCTGCAGCCACTTAGGATTTTTTTCTCCAAGTGGCTGTCCATCAACTTCATAATAATTCAGCGCGCCATCCAGGCTCTCCTTCAATAGCTTTTCTGTCCAATCATTTTTATTGGCCGAATGGCCGCTATACGGCGGATTTCCCATGATCACCAGGATGGGTTCGGATTTTTTCAGCTTGCCGGCCTCATGGCTTTCATCGCTGAGGCTTTCCAGTCCGGGGATACGGGTCTGTTGCAGGTCTTCCATGTCGAGGGTATTGGTAAGGAAAAGCCTGAAACGTTCATTGTCTTTCATTGTGTACCCCAACTCTTCAAGCAGAAAGCTGATCTTGATATGACCGATGGCATATGGCGCCATCATCAGTTCAAAGGCGTGGAAGTTCTTCAGGATATGTTCACTGATAAGCTTCCTGACACCGCCGGCTCCATACTTGTCTTTGTATTCCTGAACAGCCAGTTTGATTGCTTCTGCAGGAAAAGTAAGGGTGCCACCGGCAGGATCAAGCAGTGTCACTTCACGGGAAGCCAGTCCATCATTTAAATCAAAATGGGTTTTCAGGATCTTATGTACGCTTCTCACGATGTACCGCACCACCGGCTCAGGGGTATAATAGACGCCCCGTTTTTCCCGGGTGGAGGGATCGTATGCATTCAGAAAAGTTTCATAAAAATGGACGATCGGATCTTCTCCCCTTCCCGCCCGGTAATATTGCTGCAGTATATTTTTCACATCCGCAGCATTCAGCACCTCGGCAATATCATCGATCATCACTTCCATATTCCTGGGGAGGTCGCCCTGCGATACAAACCGGAACACATTGCGGAGGATACCGATGGTCTTCGGAATGAGATCATACGCCAGTTTGCGGTTAAAGCCGTTGCTGCTTCTCGTTCTGGCAGCAAACATTCCATAGGTGATGGTTTGCGAGAAAAGATCGGCAAAATCCTGTTCTTTCAGGTTGGCAATAAGATACTTTCGGAACGTTTCGTAAAAGCCATACAACTCGCCTTTCCCTTGCTGCTGTTGTTCCATTTCAAGGGAGATCACCTCATCACGGAGGAACCGGGTGCGGTTGGCAAGTTCCCGTGCCAATTCTTCGGCTGTCCGAACCTGGGGCAGGGAAAAACCAAAAAACTTGTGCAAGAGCGCCTGGAATTTCTCCTCATTCTCAACCGGAGGCGCTATCCCTTTTTTAGCCAGGTTACTCCGGGCAATAAAGGTTCTATCAATGAGCTCTCCATGCCGGTAAAGCCGGAATTCAAAGAAATCTGTAAGGATCAAATTGGGAAACGTGCTCCGGTAACGTTTCAGTTGTCCTTTTTCTTCTATGGAATCAAGGTTTTCTCCAGGCTTCTTGGCTTCGATATAGCCGACAATGTTTTGAGTCCCGTCCCAGACACGAAAGTCGGGGTTCCCGGCATCAGTCTTTTTGGGAAGTGTGGTGATCTGTGTATCCGATTTTCCGATACTTTGTGCAAAGTCATCCAGAAGACCAGAAAGGGTCGAATAATAGCTTTCTTCACGCGCATCACCCCTGAAAGTTATTTTCAAGATGTTTCGGAGGTATTTTTTAATCATAGAACCCAGGTCATTTCATGAAGATCAAATGTAGGTATTTTCGGCATGCAGATAATTATGAAATATGAGATTTAAATGATGAGCCTACTCCGATAATGCTATCATTCATTTTCGCCACTAAACCACAAAAACACAAAGAAACACAAAATGCTGTTAATCAAACAAATAAAATTTGTGCAATTTTGTGATTTAGTGCCTTAGTGGCATAAAAAAGACTTTTCAGCGGAGACTCGATTTTTGATTTTGAAAACACCATTTTTTCCGATCATATCCGAAGGCCTCACATCATTCGCGTGCCCGATTTCATTCCTTGATCAATCTAAAAACCGATGTCCTGTCAGTAGACCTGATCTTTAAAAGATAAAACCCACGACTAAAATCGTTGGTCTCAATGATCAACGGCAGTTTTTGGTTTGTCGTTGTTTGAATTTTTCGTCCTTCAACACTGAATATCTCAATATCAATTTTTGATAAAGCATTTGATCTGTCAATCAAAATATAATCCCGGAACGGGTTGGGGGAGACGATAAACGGATTGTCCTCCGGCTCAATGATATAAGTAGGAAGTTGGCTCAGGTAATCACATGTCAGGGAATCGGGCCAGATCGATGATCGATAGAAGATGCCGGTATCCTGATAGCATCGCAGGCAGCGGATACTTCCCACCATGGATTGAGACAGAGGGACGCCAAACAAGAATTTCAGGGATCCGAGGGTTTCGATGATCGGATGATCGTCAACAAGGCCGGAGGGATCTGAGAAAACCCAGTCTGCATTGGGTGTTGGAAGAACTTTCTGCTTTCTCAAGGTTTTTCCAGTGATAAGAGTATCACTGACCGCTGTCACCCGGTACTCAAACAGACTGCTGGTTACCGCTTCAGGACAGAATCCTTCAAACGTCTCATCCTTCACAGTGATCGTGGATCCAGGCATTGCAATAAAATCATAGAGAACATCAAAGCTTCCGGAATCCGGATCAAACAGATAAACAACACCCGCGTCCTCGTATGTATATTGCGGTGGACAATACAGGGTATCGTAGGTATAGCTTCCGTTTGGCAGCATGACGGAATAGATCATGTACGAATGCAAGATCTTACAGGGTTGGCCATGGATGAGCGTATCACCTGTCGATTCAACAACCGCAAGTTCAGGTAGTAAACCCGGCCAATAGCTATAATACCACTTTGCGCCCACGGGTGCCCACGGCTGACCGAAACCCGAAGCGCTGAGAAGCAGAATAAACAGTACATAAAGATTTGCTTTCATGATGGTAACTAATTTTGATTATCGAATGTATACCACTTTTCTGGCCGTCATTCTATAAGCAACAGTAGCTGTAATAATGAAAACACCCGGGGCCACACGATCTCCGTCCATATTCAAACCCGACCATTGATACTCAAAACCATCTTGCAAAGAGGAAGCCGGCATCAGCATATTGACTAACCGTGAATGGACATCATAAATCTTAATCTCGGGTTGATCTTTCATATCTTCCCCGGAAATCCTGATCGTCAAGGTTTCAGTAAATGGATTTGGAAACCCGGTGATCGTAAACCCCTTTCCGCTTTCAGAATCAACAGTTCCCAGAGAAGTTTCTTTGGAATCCCGCTTGAAATATATATTGTAGTGAGACCCTTCCATTTCCATCCACAGGAAATCAACAAATTCGATGTCGAATGACTTGTAGGCAATGGATGGGTTTATTGGACCGGTTGAAATGGTATCAAGGATGTCATACCCACTCCAGTAAAGATGTCCGTATGAAAATCCGTGGTAAAGAATTTCATCCTTCATAAAAAGAAAGCTATATCCTATGGGAGGTGCAAGATTATCAATGCATAGGTAGTCAATGGTACCGGGTAGAATCATTACGGAAGTAAATGTTGACCAGGTGTCCTCAAATTCAGTTTCAATCAGGTTAGCCAGGCTATCAAGAAAAAGAAATCGTGTATAATCCTCATCCGGGGCCATATCAAAAAAATAATTATAAGAAATACAAGGCTGAGAACCAATGGCTTCATACACAGTGTCCAATGTTGTCAGATGGTCATGAGATTTTAATAACATCAACGAGTCACCATTATATTGATACGCAAACAGCAGCACATCATCTCCATACTGCAGATGGTTGGCAACGGCAACATCAGTGATCTCATTTTTCGAAACTACCGCAATCCGGTTCAAGAGGGTATCATCAGCGATGCATGCATAGGTCATTGTATGAAGCAACGAATCATGCTGTGTAATCCAAAAAACGTTCAACAAGCCTGAGGAATCAACATCTGCCACAGGTAATGTATTGATCGTGTTCGAATCGCTGATTTGAACCGGAGGGGTCCAGGAGACGAAATCCATGGTTGAGCTGTACATGATTTTCGACAGTGAATCATTCGACTGAAAGACAAGGGAGATTTTCCCCGCTTCGTTGATGGCGAGCGTCGGGCTCTTTCCGACAAAAAGAAAAGTTGCATTATCCCACGAACCCGCCAGTGCCGTGTACTTCACCCGCTTGATGACACTGATCTGATCCATGGTATCGGTAAACACAACGTACTTGTTCCCGCCGGGATCACGCACGATCTTCCGCTGGTTATGATTGGCTGTCGCATCAGGATTAACACTGGTAGCGATCAGCGTTTGAGATGCCGCTCCAAACGTGGAGATCAGCAACAAACCGATGAACAGTAATTTCTTCATATAGGTGATTATTACGTTTAAACTTGCTGTAGAAGATTTCTCATGTGCTGTGCAGCTTTTATGGATGAAACTCAAAGATACATCATTTTTGGCAATGTTGGGCTAGTTACGTATGAAAAAAATAGAATGGTATTGCCATATTTGAGTTTACTCCGAAATATCATTTTTTTTGTTTTTTTTGGGCTAAAGCCCTGTTTGCCGGTTCTTTGACTTACCCCGGCCTTAAGGCCGGGGTAATTGATAATCAATGCTTTCCGGACTTTAGTCCAAAGTTATATACTTTTCGGAGTGGACTCATTCCCTTTTCCTTGACCATCACTGGCATTTGATCCAAATTCACGAATTAATCGAATGACGAATAGGTCGAATGGAATTCACGAATTAGCCGAATGACGAATTCG
>VGGL01000038.1 GCA_016868575.1 Bacteroidota bacterium | reverse complement strand
AAAACACCCATGGATGCCCGCGCAACATGGCAGCCTCCCGCCCTTTTTTCAGAAAGATAAATGGATAAGACATCTTTTTTTTCTCAAAGGTACAATTTAACCCATTTTGATCTTTCTCCTATCTTTGCAAACCATAAACCACCAATAATTCTATCACACATCACTCTGTGACTCAACCAACAACCCCCGCCTCCCATGCGCCTGACCTTTTCACTCCTCATCCTCTCCTTCCTGATGCTGTCATTCGCTTTGCAAGCCCAGCAGGCAACAGGGACGATCCGTGGCTTCATCTATGAAGAAGAGACCGGAGAACCTGTTATCTTCACCAATGTGTACCTGGTGAAAACAACCTATGGCTCCACCACCGACCTGAATGGGTACTTTGTGATCTCCAAGGTACCACCGGGAAGCTATACCCTCCGGATTACATATCTGGGATATGACACCCTGAACCTGCCGATCGTGATAAAGAGCGATGACCTTCTCTCGCATAAGTTCTATCTGAAAAAATCAGCCATCAACCTCGAAGAAGTGAGTATCTCTGCTGAAAGACAGGATCGCAAGATCGAAACCCAGACCTCCCTCATCAAGGTTACCCCCAAAGAGATCAAGCAGATCCCCATGGTGGGCGGCCAGGCCGATCTTGCCCAGTACCTGCAGGTGCTGCCGGGGGTTATTTTTACCGGCGATCAGGGTGGGCAACTCTATATCCGCGGTGGCTCTCCGATCCAGAATAAAGTGCTGCTCGATGGCATGACCATCTACAATCCCTTCCATTCCATTGGCTTTTTCTCGGTCTTCGACATGGATATCATGCGCAATGCCGATGTCTACACGGGCGGATTTAATGCAGAGTACGGAGACCGGATCTCCTCGATCATGGATATCAAGACCATCGACGGAAACAAGAAAAGGTTTTCCGGGAAAGCAGATGTAAGCACCTTTGGCGCCAAATTGCTCCTGCAGGGACCCATCGTCAAAGAAAAAGAAGACAGCAGGGGAAGCGCCTCCTTCATCCTCTCTTACAAAAACTCGTACCTGAAAGAAAGCTCGAAAATATTTTACCAATACATTGATAAACAAGGACTCCCATTTAGTTTTTCAGATATATACGGGAAGTTTTCCATCAATGCCGCCAACGGATCAAAAGTCAACCTGTTTGGGTTTAATTTCAACGACCACGTCAATTACCGGGAGATCCAGGACTTCAAATGGAACTCATCCGGAGGTGGGTTGAATTTCATTGTGATCCCACCCAAGTCGTCGGTGCTCATCAACGGGATTTGCACCTATTCATACTACAAGATCACCCTCGACGAAGTCTCCAGGTCACAGCGAAGCAGCTCCATTGGAGGGTTCAATATCGGATTGAACTTCACCTATTTCTTCGGTCGCGATGAACTGAAATATGGCCTGGAGATGTTCGGCTTCAAGACCATCTTCGATTTCTACAACAGCCTTAACCGCAAGATCGACTACACCCAGAATACGACTGAATTAGCCGGCTTCCTGAATTATAAGTGGAAACCTGGACGCTTGCTTGTTGAGCCCGGGGTACGCGTGCAATGGTATGCCTCGCTGGCAGAAGTTGTGCTGGAACCCAGGCTGGCCATGAAATACAACCTGTCGGAAACCGTCCGTGTGAAGCTGGCCGGGGGCTTCTATTCACAGAACTTCATCAGCGCCACCTATCCCCGGGATGTGGTCAACCTCTTCTATGGATTCCTCTCCGGCCCCGACAACCTGCAGGATCAGTTTGAAGGGAAAGAGGTGACCAGCAAATTGCAGAAATCCCGCCATCTCATTCTGGGTATTGAATGGGAACCTGTTCATCACTTGCTCCTGAACCTGGAAGGATACTACAAGTATTATCCGCAGCTCACCAACCTGAACTTCCATAAGATCTATGACGATAGCCCCGAGTATTCCAATGAACCCGATATCCTGAAGAAAGATTTCATTATCGAGAAAGGCAACGCCAGAGGAGCCGACCTCTCCATCAAATATGAACAGGGACGGGTTGCCTGCTGGGCCGTGTATTCCCTATCCTATGTCAATATGTACGACGGATTTCAGTGGTATGTGCCCCATTACGACCGGCGTCATAACCTCAACCTCATGTTTTCCTATACCGCCGGCAAGAAGCGTAATTGGATCTTCGATGTGCGCTGGAACTACGGAAGCGGTTTCCCGTTTACCCAGACCCAGGGCTATTTTGAGAAAATCAATTTCTCCAACGGCATCAACAGCAATTACACCACCTCCAACGGGGAACTGGGAATCCTGTACGCTGATTACAACGAAGGCCGCCTGCCGAGCTACCATCGGCTCGACCTGAGCATCAAGAAAATATGGAACTTGGGAAGATTCTCCAAACTCGAAGCCGACCTGAGTGTAACCAACGTCTACGACCGGAGCAATATCTTTTATTTCGACCGCGTCACCTACAAGCGGGTGAATCAGCTCCCCATCATGCCCAGCGCCGGACTGAGCTTCAACTTCTAATTTCAACACTGTAACGTTGTGCCTTTTGCGCAAAACTTTGTGTTCTTCGCGGTAAATAGACAGTTTCCTTCAACCACCAAGGCGAAAAAGGGCACACAAAGTCGAAGAGGTACAATGTACCATTGTATACTCATTCTTGGCAGGTTTGCAATTGCAAAGCTGCTTAGAATGAGTTATACCGAGAGGAACAGTAGTATTAAATTTGAAAACCTGTTCCGATTCGGTATAAATGAACAATTGGATTGACAAGGGACCATTTTCCATTTTATCGAATAACTCAAATCTATTTCTGATTACGTATATTTGCAAATAAACACATCCTGACTTATAATATATGAATACGGATCAGCACTCAAAAACATCAAGACCAGATATTCTAAAACACCTCCTCGGCTTTCTCGACCTCACCACCCTCGAGGGGGCGGATACGGAGGAGAAGGTGCGGCAATTGTGCCGGAAAGCAGCGGGATTTCATGCGCAGGGTGAGGGGTTTCCGGATGCGGCAGCAGTCTGTGTCTACCCCACCCTCGTTAAAACGGCCCGGCTGGCGCTGGAAGGAACAGATGTTCGTGTGGCCTCGGTGGCCGGGGCTTTCCCTTCCGGACAAAGTGATTTGCAGATCAAACTGCGCGAAATGGAGTATGCCATCAGGGAAGGTGCCGATGAACTCGATATCGTGATCTCCCGCGGAAAATTTCTGGAAGGCCTGTATGACGAGGTGTATGATGAATTGGTCGCAGCCCGGGACGTTGCCCGCAAGGTTACCCTGAAAGTGATCCTCGAAACGGGCGAACTGATCTCCACGGAAAAAATCCGTAAAGCCAGCAAGATCGCCATCCGTGCCGGCGCCGACTTCATCAAAACCTCCACCGGAAAAATCCCCATTGGCGCTACACCCGAAGCAGCCGGGATCATGCTCCAGGCAATCCGTGACCATTACCGGGAAACAGGCAAAAAGGTGGGATTTAAACCCGCCGGAGGAGTCTCCGAACCTGACCGGGCCATCGGATACTATCAGCAGGTTCAAGAAATCCTGGGTGACGAATGGCTTACCAGGGAGCTCTTCCGCATGGGCGCCAGCCGCCTGGCAGACAACATCCTCAAGGAACTTTCCGGCACGAGTGGTTTACAATAACTCATCCACTCCCCTTCTCTTTTCAAAGAGAAGGGGGCAGGGGGGATGAGTTCAAAATTTTTTTTCAAAAAACAGATGACCTTTTCCATTTTTTCGGATTAAACTGTATAATCGACAGATCATGAGCCGGTATGACGATCGGTGCTTGATTGAGGGGATCAAAAATAAGGACAAGGCTGTCCTGAAGTACATCTACAGGGAATACTACCAGTCGGTGAAGCATTTGGTGTCGGATAACTCCGGCTCGGAAGAAGATGCCCGCGACTTGTTCCAGGATGTCATGGTCATCATATACCAGAAGGCAGCCCGGAACGCCTTGTCCTTGTCTTGCTCCCTGAAAACCTACCTCTTCTCCATCTCCCGGAACCTGTGGTTCCAGCGACTGGAGAAAAGGAAGTATGAGTGCCATTTCTACAACCTCGAGCTGGTGGAAGATGAAATGGCTGTGCACGATTGTGATGACACCCCTGACGACGAGGCGATGGAAAAATCCCGCCTTTTCATGCAGCATTTTATTGGCCTGCCTGCCGATTGTCAACAGATCCTCCGGCTGTTTTTCAGGAAGTTTACCTACCGTGATATTGCGCGGATACTGAAATTGTCCAATGAAAAATATGCCAAGTCGAGGAAATTCATGTGCAAAGCCATGCTGCGCCGTCGCATCATGAAAGATCCGAAATGTAAAAGATTTTACTGATATGGAAGAGGAATTTAAAGACCAGATCAGCTCCTACAACCAGGGAGAACTGGATGAATCACAAAAGAAAGCCTTTGAAGAACAGATGGCCGGAGATCCCGAGCTGGCCAGGGAAGTGAGGCTCGACAAAGACCTGGATCAGGTTCTGGCCGACCAGGACACCATCGAATTTCGTGAACAACTGCAGAAAAGCATGCTGGAAGGAGATGGCCATCCGGGGTTATTTGCCTGGCTGTTGCTGGCAGCCTCCATCCTGATCATCCTCGGCATCTCCGCCTTCTATCTGTTGCGGAGCGTAAAAGAACAACCACTGTTCGAACATCGAAATCCTCCTATTGTCAATCAACAACCGGAGGATATTTCAACACCTGAAAAACAGCCGGACAAAGCTGTTGTTGTCGACGACAAATTAGCCTTTTCCCCCTGCCCGGAACTGGAAGAAATGATTAAAATCCACTACCGCGATCACAACAGGACCCTTATCAGCCCGGGAAAAGAAACAAACATTACCTCCGATCCCATGGTTTTGTTCAAATGGGAACCGGCACATCTGGATACCGCCATGGTGAAGATATTCAACAACAAGAATAAACTGATCTATCAGTCAAACCCGAGACCGGCCAACTATCTCCGAATCAAAATAAAGCTGAACCCCGGAATCTACTACTGGCAGCTGACCCTGAACCGCAACCTGCACAGTGTGGGCCGGTTGGTCGTAGATCAGCAATAAAAACGAAAGGGCGCCAATGATGACGCCCTTTTCCAGGTTTGTGGGGATTTGAGGAGCCTACCGGATGATGGAGTATTTCCTGATGATGCTGAGGCCATCCGGTGAGGATATCTTGATAAAATACAATCCACCGGGATCACCGCTTACATCCCAGCGAACTGTTGTTGTTCCTTTTTGCATGTCTGCATTCGCAGAAGTTACTACCTGTCCAACCTGATTGATCACCATGAGGTTGATTGTTCTTGCTTCCGGCACCCTGATGGATACGGCAGCTTCATTGACAGGCGGATTGGGGAATACCTTGCTTACAGCCACCTCCTGGGACGCTGGAGCTGGTTCCAGGCTCATAAATACGTTGGAACCGCTCACTACATACGTCAGCGAAATGCTGCTGTTCGACGGACTTAGCGTAAGGTCTGCATCCACAGTGGTTTTACCGATCATCTCGGGATGTACGGTATACGATCCCAGGGCGATATTTTCGAAGGAGAAAGTACCGTTTTCATCAGACACATCAAAAGCAAGTATCTGGTCACTTTCATCGAGCAGCATGATCTCTGCACCGGCTATCGGCGTACCACTTCCAAAAGCCTTCAGCTGAGTGCCAATGAAACCTGTGATGTTACCGCTCCCATAGGTCGTTCCGAAAACCGGGAGAAGGATAATATTGTATGGGTTTGTGATTTGTCCAACCACAACCGGGATGGCGTTCTGCCAAATAGCCGCAGATTCATAATATGTGGGAATATATTGCCCGTATGCAACCGAAAGGGGTAACAATTCTGCTAGCAGGTAATAGGTTCCTGCAGGAAGGTTAGCGAAATAATAGTGACCGGATGAATCAACATGACAGGTGTCTTCCGCTAAGAAATTGACGGTTCCTGGCGTCTGGCTGAAAAGCACAACCATGGCCTCGTCAGCAAAGCTGTTTGCCATGATCACCTGACCCCAGATGTCATTGGTTGATCCTCCCTGAACCGCAACCGTTCCTGTATAATAAGAGGTGCAACTGTCGGCATTAACAGCCGTCAACAGTACCGTGTAATACCCGGTGGCAGTGAATGTATAGGTGATCTGCTGACCAAACTGGATGGTCCCGTCAGGGAATGTCCAGGTATACATAGTGGGGTCGATCCCGCTTGTAAATCCCTCGAAATCAACCGTCAATCCCGTAGTTGTGGCATCGAACCGGCAGGTACAGTTACCCGGATTTCCTCCCACGAAGAGCGAATCACAAGAAGTACTGGTACAAAGGTTCAGACTGTCGGAAATGGTAAGACAGACAAGATATAACCCCGGCGATTGATAGGTATGAACAGGATTTTGCTGATAGGAAGTAGACCCGTCTCCAAAACTCCAAAACCAAACGGAAGGATTCCCGGTAGATGTGTCGATGAAATGGTAGGTGCCGGAGGTGTTGCTGCTGTCAGGATAGATCAGGAATGAGGCCTGACAGGGAATGTTGATCCCAACACTGATGGTTGAACAATAGGTGTCGGTACAGGTTGAATCCCCGTTCGAAATCGTCAGGCAGACCATGTAGGTTCCCTGAGACTGATAGATATGCACCGGGTTTTGCTCGGTGGAAGAGGTCCCATCTCCAAAACTCCACAGCCAGGAATTGATGGGAGGCCCGGCTGGATTTCCGATACTCTGATCAATAAAGTAAACCGTTGTGGTTCCTGTGCTGTCAGTGTAATAAGTAAACATGGCCTGACATCCGCCAGGATTTTGCCCGGTGCAAATGGTAAAATCGACCTAACAGGGAGAGTTGATGCTCCACACCGTCGTATCAATGAGCTGGTTGCAACTTTCCGTGTAAATCAGGAAAGGAATTCCATAGCCCTGCTGGGGAACATTTTCAATGGTATCAGCATAGAAACCGTTGACGTCGGTGTACCGAATGCTGAAATACCCATTGGGCATCACACTGTCACCATTGATGTAAACGGCATGATTAACCACGGGAAGATTAAGCGAATCATCGGTAACATGCCCGCTGATATAAACGGTCATGGTTTGGGCGCTTAGCAGGGTTGTAATACCCAGGGCCAGGAGAAGGAAAACGATTTTTTTCATGATTTTTTGTTTATTGGATTTAACTACTGAGGAATGATCTTTTAGAGCTCTTTCTGAATATAAGACACTGATTTTCTTATTGGTTGCCTGGAGTTTTAGATTTTGATCACTTTCCCGGTGAAAATCACCTGGTTGAACTCATCGGAAATCACCAGAAGATAAAAACCGGGTGCAAGATGTGAAGGTTCGATCTGATAATCGGACATGCCGGGGTGAAGTTGTCTGCGATAGGCAAGCCTGCCGGCAGGTTCATACAAATGCAAGGTGTACCGGGATATCTTTGGGGCTGATATGCGAAGGGTAAATGATTCCCTGAATGGATTCGGAACAACCTGAATCTCCCCGGAGAAAACCCGATCACCAATGGCAGTGATATCCCGGTCGAAGACCGGCAGCCTCAAACTGTCAGCGAAAACCAACATTTCATCCAGGTATGCAGTGGCCGGGATGGTGTACATTCCCGTTGCGTCAACCTGCAGTTGATACAGACCGAATGGCAGATTGGTGAATTCGAAATAGCCTCCGGCTCCGGAAAAGGTATATGCGATCAAATGCTGCGCCTGGTTGAATAATTTAACTTCTGCATAAGGATATGGATCGATCACCGGATAGGAATCCCCATATATGGTCATGCCCGCAATCTTCCCATTTCCGGAAGAGGTGTCTGAAACGGGTTGAAGGTGAATATCCGCATTAAATACACCAGAATCAGCCAGGTGGATGGACTCCCCATCCTGCCACCGTCCCTCCGCCGGAAAATAGGTCTGGGCATACTCCTTATACCTGCTGGATGCAGCAGTCAGATGGACCTTCACCAGGTAATCCCCCTCCGGAATGTTGGCGAACCAGTAATACCCGTATTGATGGAAAGACATGGTGTCAACAGGGAAGATATCCCCACCCCCGACACGGTACAGGTAGGCAACACCTGTATCTCCGGTCGGCTCCGGATTGTTGATGGGATAATTGCCCGCAAAAACAAGTCCGCCCAAATTGAAATACGGCTCCAGGGTAAGATTCTCACAGGTATCATCCGTGCAAATGAATCCGGATGAATCCTGAATTGCAATGGTAAGACAAACCTGGTAGCTTCCGAATGAATTAAAGGCATGAACAGGGTTTTGCATCGTCGATGAAGTGCCATCCCCGAAATCCCAATACCATGTACTGATGGGTGGTCCCGCAGGATTGATGGTGCTTTTATCGAAAAAATAAATGGTATTTGGACTCAGGCTGTCAATCTCATATGAAAAAGAGGCCTGACAAGTAAAGACATTTTGCGGTATACAAAGATGAAACTCCACAAATATCGGAGAGTTTACACTATAAACCATCGTATCCAGCCATTGGTTACCACAGGGGTCAAATGTTTCTACCCAAAATGGGATGGCTATTCCGGAATCAGGAATATTTTGGATCGTATCCATGAAAAATCCAAAATTATCGGTATACACAACCCGGTTATAAGTGAAAAAAATACTGTCGGAAAAAATATAAACAACCTGGCCGGAAACAGGATGATTCAAAGAATCATTGATAACCTGGCCTTGAATGAGAACGGTCGTGGAAGACCCCCTTGAAATCAGTATTATCAGGAATATCAATAGGAAGAACAATCGCTTTTTCATCTTTTCGATAGTTTAAAGTTAAACTTAAGGCCTGCCTTGAGTCCAATGGCATAAGGTTGATGTGTAGCAACCGCGTTCACCTCTTCAATGCCCTTGAGATAATAACTGAATCCGGGCTCTATCAGGAGCATCAGTTTATTGGTCAACAGGTATTCCAGCCTCACTCCGGTTGTAAGCATCCAGTTGACAGGCAAATGCGTGTGGGTAAGCGACTGGATATCCCTGGTGTTGGCATCCGGAGCGTAAAACACCGGATCTGGCTCATTCCGGGCAATCATGAAAGAAACCGCCGCGCCGGCATCCAACCCAAGCCGGATTTTATCCCTGTTAATGAAATAATACCCCACCGACAGCGGAATGCGCAGGTAAGTGTATCTGTTTTTCGTATTCAGGTCGGTAAGGTAGGTTACCGAGTCGAAAACGGTTTGCTTGGTCGTGGTAAACGTTACTTCCCCGGGATTCGCCGGGTTGACGGTAAATGAAAGGATCTGATTGTAAAATCCGACACTGTCATGCTGGATATAGTCTACCTGGTACCGGCCGATATCACTGGACCAGCTCATTGACAACCCGGTCTCCGCGTACCAGCAGCCACGGTTCAACCCACCCGTGAGGCCGAAGGTGTAATGGTACTTGTAATAATTTGTGGCGCCCCGGTAAAACATCAGGTCGGGAGTAAAATGGAGGATCCCATAGATCTGAAGCGGTTCTTTGGGTTCAATGGGCTGGATAAATGATGGCAGTTGCCTGAACTTGACGGGAGTGAGCTGACGCGCAATGGGTTCTTCAGAGAATGATTTTATCGTCAAAACCCGCAGAAATTTCAATCTGTGAATGAATTCCCGGGTCTGTACCAGGCCGGATTCATTTATACCAGCGGCCGGCAAAGGCTCCTGCTGATCGGAATCCTTGAGTGAAGTCTCGATAACCAATGGCTCCGAGGCATCAGTAATGGAAGAAGAATATTGGATTTGCTGATTCGAATGTTTGATGGGTGCCGGATGATTGCCTTCAGCGGTTGTCGTCTTTGCTGCAGCCGGTTGCATAACAACCAGATCTTCTTGATTTTTCAGCGTCTCCCCTTGTGAAGTATGCTGATCTGTATCCTTTTCAGAAACTGGAAGAGAATGCGTCTTAGGTTCTTCCTGCTGCCATATCAGGAAAAGTGACACAGCGACCAGGATCACCACCCCTGAAATAAGGCTGATCCACCCCTGCTGGGTGAGATTCGAAAATTGGAACCGGAACAGCTCCCGGAAGAGGAGCCTTTTGTTGATCCCTTTCCAGATCCGGGCATCAGGGATCACCTGCTGGTCCTTTAATCCCGACTTGAACAGGCTGTCAATGGGATCATCCGGCAACCTGGTGTGTTGATTATCTTCCATGGCTTATTGCCTCCTTTCCGTAATGGGTCAGCTGAAATAATTTCTTCTGCAGATATTTTCTTGCTTTCATCAATTGCGTTTTACTGGTGTTTTCTGTAATGTGAAGTTCCGTTGCAATCTCTTTATGGCTAAATCCCTCAAAAACATAGAGGTTAAAGACCATGCGGTACCCCGATGGAAGAGCCTGTACAGCCTTCAGCAACTCTTCCAGACTGTAAGGATAGCCATCGCCCTCCTGTGCCGGATCCGAAACATCGTCGGTCAGGTCGTCGAGCTTATCATGAACCAGATACTTCTGATTTTTCCGGTAACTGTTCAGGGCATGATTCACCATGATCAGCCGGATCCACCCCTCCAGGCTGCCTTCCTGCCGAAAAGAACCAATCTGGCTGAATACTTTGATAAATCCTTCCTGCATGATATCCTCCGCTTCCTCCCGGCTTTGGCAATACCGCAGACACACCCCCATCATTACAGGCGAAAAACGCTGATAAAGACTATATTGCGACTCTCTTTTCCCGGCTTTACATCCGGCGAGTATGTCATTTTCCGGCAGCATCCTGAAATTTCCCTATAACAAGACAAAGATACACACCAAAGGTTGCCTGCAAGAAAGAAAAAAGCTGCTTATCTTCTTTCAGGGGTCAGCCGAATCCTTTTATCTTTGTGACAAGATTCAACTTAAACCTCAACCATATGTCAGAAAAACTATCATCCATCATTCCACCGGGCGTTGCTACCGGCCGTGATGTAAGGGAAATATTCCGGATTGCCAAAGAGAACCAATTTGCACTTCCTGCCGTGAATGTGGTCGGCACCAACAGTGTCAATGCGGTGATGGAAGCCGCAAAGGCCGTATCCTCCCCGGTGATCCTCCAGTTTTCCAATGGCGGCGCCGTTTTCTACGCAGGCAAAGGGCTCGACCCCACCGCAGCAGGGATCATCGGCGGCATCTCCGGGGCACAGCATATGCATGAAGTGGCCAAATACTATGGCATTCCGGTGATCATCCACACCGATCATGCCGCCCGGAAATTGCTCCCCTGGGTCGACGGCCTCCTGGAAGCCGGCGAAGCCTTCTTTAAAAAACACGGCAAGCCTCTGTTCAGCTCCCATATGCTCGACCTCTCGGAAGAACCTTTGAAGGAAAATATCGAGACCTGCAAAAGATACCTCGACAGGATGAGCAAGATCGGGATGACCCTGGAGATCGAACTGGGCATCACCGGCGGTGAAGAAGATGGCGTCGACAACACCGATGTTGACAACGCCCGCCTGTATACCCAGCCGGAAGATGTCGCCTACGCCTGGGAACAACTCAAAAATATCAGCGAAGATTTTACCATCGCTGCTTCCTTCGGGAATGTCCATGGCGTCTATAAACCCGGAAACGTGCGGCTGGAACCCATCATCCTCCACAATTCCCAGCAGTATATCCAGAAAAAATACAACACCCAGCCCAACCCCGTGCGCTTTGTCTTCCATGGCGGCTCAGGATCGGAACCCGAAAAGATCGCCGAAGCCATCTCCTACGGCGTCATCAAAATGAATATTGATACCGACACCCAATGGGCTTTCTGGCATGGAGTGATGAATTACTATAAGAAAAATGAGGGCTACCTGCAAGGCCAGATCGGTAACCCCGAAGGGGAAGATAAACCCAATAAAAAGTACTACGACCCGCGTACATACCTCCGCGAAGGAGAAAAATATATCATTGAAAGACTGAAAACAGCCTTCGCAGATCTCAACTGTATGAACCGGTTTTAAGCTGTTGGCCCGATTACCTTGAACTTGAGATAAGCAGTTCTTTCACGTGGATGCTCAGCACCGGAAATGGCGAGCGGTTGACCATTTGCTGCGCGTAAGGCCCCAGCCACAGATTGGATGCCTTGGTTTCCTGTTCTGTCATGATCGAGATCAGGTTGGCGTCGATCTTTTCGGCATATTCGATGGTCGAATCGGTAATGTTATCGGCATAGATCGAATCCCTGTGATAGACCACCCCTTCCTGGTCGAGGTATTTGGCAATCTGATCGGCGTAGATGTCCACCAACCGGATCACGGCTTTCACCTTGGAAGAATAGATGGAAAGAATGTATATCTCAGCATTGTGACATTTGGCTAAATAGGTCGTGAATGGAGCTTTCTGCCTTGTCTCCAGCGTGCTGTCGACGGGCAGTACAATCCGTTTCAGCGGCCGGTGGATATCGATCCCACCCCGGATGGTGATCACCGGACATTCAGAAGCGGAGATGATCCGGTTTGCATTGCTGCCGATCCAAAACTCTTCAAAACCCGAAGCACCATGCGTTCCTGCAATGATCAATACCGTCTCCGTCTCCAGCGCCTCTGCCACAACCTCCCGGTATATCTTTCCCGTGCGGATCTTGTAATCGATCACACAACCTTCGGGCATGGAAGGTTTGTAGCGTTTGATCAACTCATCGAAATGCTTGATGGCCTCCTGGGTCAGATCATCCGGCGCATCGACAAACATTTCCTTTTTCTCAGGCTCTTTATTCACCCAAAGCATGTGAACGTCTTTCTTGCAATGCTGTGCAATCGAAATGGCATGTTCCAACGCATTCAGCGAGCATTCTGTAAAGTCAACGGCAACAAGGATCTTTTTCATGGCTCTTCGGAATTTAGGTTTAACACATCTTCTTGTTGTGAGGTATATAGCGGAGGAAGGTTGATATCATCTGCAATAACATAGGCATCAGGATAGGCTGGGGCTACTTCCTGCAACAACCGCTTCGCCTCCAGCCGCGTGCGGAAATCTCCTGCCCGTACCTTGTAGTTGGGAGCCTTGAAAGATAAATATACCGGAATGTCCGGATATTTCCGCATAAACTCATCATGCACCGACGTGGCTTTCTGCTTCGAATTCACCCCGGAATCAAAAAACAACTGCACACGGAATCCGGGAATGGTTTGCTTCGCCTCCGAGATCATCACATGCTTTTGCACCAACTCCTCCACCCGCTGATCCTGTACAACCTGCACCTTCCCCTGCCCCCGGCAAACCCCTCCAACACCCCATAACAACAGAAACATCACCCCCACAACCACAAATATTTTCATCTCTTTTTTCATTTCACTACTTCGCTACTTCGCTACATCGTTACATCGTTACATCGCTACATCGTTGCATCGCTATTTCGTATTCAAATGTACTCATTTTTCAGCGAAAAATTCTCATTTGCCTGTAAACTTAATACCGGAAAAGGAGATTGGTTGATCAACCGCTGGGTATAGGGACCCAATAAAATACTCGAAGCATCGGTCTCCTGATCCTTCATGATCATGATCAGATCGGCATCCTTGGCTTCCGCATATTCCAGGGTTGTCCGAACAATGTTCTCCGGAGTCAGTATATCAACTTCAAAACGGTGATGATGCGATTTTAAGTATGCGGTGGTGGAATTAACATACTTCTCCACCACCTTTTTCAGCGAATTCAGCGGGGTGGACGAAAGTCCCAGCACATGGATCACCGGCTTGAAAAACCCGGCCAGGTGATGAACATAAGATAATTTCTGAAGGGTCTCCGGCGTATGGTCAATCGGAAGGATCAGGCGCTTGATCGTCTTCTTAACCGGGAAAGAGGGACGAATGCAGATAACCGGAATGGGCGAATTGGAAACGATCCGGAAGGCATGCTGCCGATCATCAGCTCCTCAAAACCTGATGCCCCATGCGACCCGGTGATGATCATGCAGGCATCACTGTTCCTGGCCTGCGAAACAATCTCCTGGTACACCTTTCCCTTGCGGAGTTTGCAGTCGAATGTCAGCGAAGCATTCAGACTGGAACCGTATTTTTGCGACAACTCCCGGAACCTCCGCAAGGCTTCAACCCGGTTCTGACCCGATGTATCCGAATAAATGTGATTTTGCGTGATCTCTTTGTCAACCCATGTCATGATCACATTCGTATTGATCTTATTGGCGATCATGATGGCATATTCCAGGGCGTGGATGGAAGTGGAGGAAAAATCGATGGCAACAAGGATGGGTTTCATTTCCTGACAGAGAATTATTTTTGCTAAAGTAAAGAAATGATTTGAAACGATTAATAGTCATCCGGCACATATGCCTTGAGAAAGTCTTACCTTTCTGCATTTATTTATCTTTGCAGGATGGAGGGAGTGATCAATAAAACTGATAGATATCAGTTTTTTCATCAAAAAAATTTTTAACATGATCAATCAAAACCTTGACCCTACTGGAGCTCATCTCACGCCTGCCGAAAAGGAGTTGGAGAAGATGTTGCGGCCGGCCGATTTCACCAACTTCGAAGGGCAAAATAAGGTGGTGGAGAACCTACGGATTTTTGTGGCAGCCGCCCGGCAAAGAGAAGAAGCGCTTGATCATGTCCTGCTCCATGGCCCCCCCGGGCTGGGCAAGACTACCCTCTCCTTCATCATCGCCAATGAGCTGGGGGTGAACATCCGTATCACTTCCGGCCCCGTGCTCGACAAACCTGGCGATCTCGCCGGCATGCTCACGCACCTGGGGAAAAATGATGTCCTGTTCATCGACGAGATCCATCGCCTCCATCCCGTCGTGGAAGAATACCTCTATTCAGCCATGGAAGATTTCCGCATCGACATCATGATAGAAACCGGCCCCAACGCCCGCAGCGTCCAGATCAAACTCAATCCCTTCACCCTCATCGGAGCCACCACCCGCTCGGGTCTCCTCACCGCACCGCTCCGCTCCAGGTTTGGCATCAACTCCAGGCTTAACTACTATGATTCGGAAACCATCCGGAATATCATCGTCCGCTCTGCCGGCATCCTCAAAGTGCCCATCCAGGCCGATGCCGCCGCAGAGATCGCCCGCCGCAGCCGCGGAACACCCCGCATCGCCAACCTCCTCCTGCGAAGGGTCAGAGACTTCGCCCAGATCAAAGGCACCGGAACCATCGACCTCCACATTGCACAGATCGCACTCACCGCACTCAACGTCGACAAACACGGCCTCGATGAAATGGATAACAAGATCCTCGAAACCATCATCGATAAATTCAAGGGAGGTCCCGTCGGCATCACCACCATCGCCACCGCCGTGAGTGAAGATCCGGGTACCATCGAGGAGGTCTACGAACCCTTCCTCATCCAGGAAGGATACCTCAAGCGAACCCCCCGCGGCAGGGAGGTGACCGAAAGGGCTTATAAACACCTGGGAAAGATATTCCCCGGCAACCAGCATACATTGTTTGAATAGCGATCCTCAACATATTCCGGGAGAAGAGATCCGCCAACCGGCTGCCAGCCTGGGCTTTAATGCCTGTGGCATCGCCGCAGCCCGACAGATAAACGAATACAAGCCCCTCCTCGATACCTTTGTGGCCGAAAAAAGACAGGCCGGCATGCAATACCTCGACCGCAACAGGCCGAAAATGATCGACCCTTCCACCCTCCTTCCCGGCGTCCGTTCGATCATCAGCCTAGCCAAAAGCTACTACACCGGCAAACAGCAGAAATCTGCTTTCCGCATCGCCAAATATGCCTGGGGTAAGGATTATCACCACCTGATGACAGAACTGCTCTCCCGGTTTGTGGAAGCCCTCAAGGGACGCTTCCCCGGCTATTCCTACAAACATTTCGTCGATGCCGGGCCGATCCTCGAAAAAGCCTGGGCACAGGAATCGGGAATCGGCTGGATCGGGAAAAACACCCTCCTCATCCACCCCAAACTGGGATCCTTCCATTTCCTCGGAGAGGTGCTCACCGACATGCCCATCAGCTCCGATCAACCAGGGGTTGACCATTGCGGTACCTGCACCCGCTGCCTCGACGCCTGCCCCAACGGCGCCCTCATCGCCCCCCGGCAACTCGACGCCTCCCGGTGTATCTCCTACCTCAACAAAACCCAAAAGATCGTCCTGGAAGAAGATCTCCCCGGAAAACTCCACGGTTGGATCTTTGGCTGTGACATCTGCCAGGATGTCTGCCCCTGGAACCAGGATCCTTTCATAACGCATGATATACAGCTACAGCCCAGGGAGACATGGCTCAACATGAATGATGACGCATGGGAAACGCTCCCGGAGCCACAGTTTCAGGTGTACTTCAAAAACACACCCCTCGAAGGACTGGGTTTCGATAAGATCCAACGAAATATCCGTGTAGTGAAAAAGGAAATGGAGGCAGGCTTATTGCTCCTCCCCCCAACGGAATGAGGGCGCCGCCAAACCGGCAAGCTGCAATACTTTGTCTGTCACCGTTCCAACCATGGCTTCCATATTTACAGGATGACTGTAAAACGAAGGCGAAGCCGGGCAGATAATGGCCCCGGCTAACGTCAGGGTCCGCATATTCTCCAGGTGGATGAGGTTGTAAGGCATCTCACGGGCAACCAGGATCAGCTTCCGCCGCTCTTTCAGCATCACATCGGCCGACCGGCAGATCAGGTCATCAGCCGTCCCTGAGGCAATCCGACCCAAGGTGCCCATCGTGCTGGGAATAACGATCATCGCATCAAAGCCGGCAGAACCGGAAGCAGGGGGAGCAAAAAAATCTTTGTTGTTGTATTCTCTGAACGGGGGGTTCAGAGACAAAGCCTTTTCTCCCGTTTCATAAGCGTAAACCGCTTTCCCCGGTTCGGAGAAGATCACCGCACATGCTTCCAGCGTCTCCTTCAGCCCTGCCAGCCGTGTAAGCAGATCTTTGGCATATACAGCCCCGCTGGCCCCTGTAATGGCTACCACAACTTTTCGCTTGTCCATCGCTGCTGGGGTTATTCCTGGCTAGTTCTCAGGTTTTCTGATCAAAAAATAGAGCGAAAGCACCAGACAGTCATTGTACTGACCATAATCAAAAAACCGCCACCGGTGACCGTTCACCTCCTTGTCCCTGATCGACAGGATGGAATTGTTGGTCCGGAAGTTAACCTTCAAAACATCCGCAATATAATATGAAATGCCTGCCACAATATTGTATGTCAGTGGCTGGAAAGGACTCACGTTCTTGATCTCCCCGAGATCATTCACCTCTTCATAGCTCGAAATCAGCACGTCGAAAGCCGGCCCGAGTTCCATCTCAAATTTCTTCCCTAGACGATATTGATACAACAGCGGTAATTCAATGTAATTGGTACGCTGGAGATAGAACACCGGTGGATTTTCATCTTTCTGCGGATTTCTCCGGGAACCCTTCTGGATAAGCAGCAATTCCATCTGAAGCGTGGAACTTTTCGAAAGATTCAGGTTGACAAATGCTCCCCCTGCCAGACCGAATTTGTGAAACCCGGCATAGGTATCCCCCATCACCTGGCTGCCAACCATACCTGCAGTCACCCCGCCGTTGAAACGCTGCGCAACCAGAAAGGATGGAAAACCTATGGCAAAAAGGATCAGGATGATCAGGCTCTTTTTCATAACATCATTTTATCACCCAAAAGTAGTCAACATATCATTACGGCTGATAGCCGTCACAAAACACCGGGACTTCATCATCTGTTTTTTCGCCAAACCAAACCACAGCATATCCGTTATAGATACCAACCCCGATGGCATTCCACTTCACCTGCCGCCACCTCCCCAGGTTGATGATCGTCTCGTTGTGCCCCCTGCTTCCCTTCCAGGCATTCAACGCCCGGCTTGCAAAGACTTCCGGATTGAGGCCGGATTCCGAAGTCCAGAATGCCACCTCATAGCCTTCCCCTGTATAATCTGTGAGCTCCTTCGGCTTGTTCCACATACAAGCGGCTTTCCGGTGATCGCTGGTGTAACAGCACGCGGTCCACTCACCATATGCCGACCAGCTATGCAGGTTGCACCGGTTATTGTATGGACGATGCTCCGACAAATCGCGTACATGAGCCTGGGCAACTTCGCACAGATCAGCCGACAACGCGATTTCCGGAAGCTTCCGCGACTGCCGGTATGCCTGCATCTGCTTGAGCAAGACGGCTTCATAAGCAGATAAACAAACATTTTCATCTACCACCTTCTCAGCAGGCTGTGCATACGCTGAAGCGGTCACTGAGAACAGTGCCATGACAAGAAAAAACAAGCCTGGACGGATTTTCATAGGTTCCGGGTTAATCATTTCTTAATAAATTATTAACTTTACGTCCATATCTTTATTGTCCACGGCTCAAACCCTGTTACTACTTTTGTATGCCTCAAGAACTTCTAGAAAATACCGGGATGAAAGATTACCGAGTCCTGCTGGTTGACGATGAGCCCGATATCCTCGAATTCCTTGGTTATAACCTGAAAAAGGAAGGATATCAAGTGACCCTCGCCTCCAATGGACACGACGCCATCTCCCTGGCACGCGAAACCCGCCCGCACCTGATCATCCTCGACGTGATGATGCCTGAAATGGACGGCATCGAAACCTGTGCAGAGATCCGCAGAGATGCCTTGCTGAAGGAGACCCTCATCGTCTTCCTCACCGCCCGCGGGGAAGACTATAGCCAGATCGCCGGATTTGAAGCCGGCGCCGACGACTACATCACCAAACCCATCAAACCCAAGGTGCTCATCAGCCGCATCAGCGCCATCCTCCGCCGCTCCAAAGCCGCCGAAGCTGAGAAAAATGTCATGACCCTCAAGGAGTTCAGCATCGACAAGGAAAGATATGTGGTCATCAAGGATGGCAACGACATCCTCCTCCCAAGAAAGGAGTTTGAACTCCTCTCTTTCCTCGCCTCCCGCCCCAACCGCGTCTTCACTCGCGATGAGATCTTCTCCACCGTCTGGGGCAACGACGTCATCGTCGGCGACCGTACCATCGATGTCCACATCCGCCGCATCAGGGAGAAATTGCAGATCGCCAACATAAAAACCATCAAAGGAGTGGGCTATAAGTTCGAAACCTGATGAAGATCACCGACCCCCGCGGATTCGCTTTCCTCAACAGCCTCATCATCTCAGCATTCACCCTGATCCTGCTGTTGATCGCCTCCTCCATCCTCGACATCAACCTGAAACAACAACAAACCCTGTGGATATTTCTCATCTTTGGCCTGATCAGCTTCATCTTTGTCCTCCTCCTGCTGAATTTTGGCATCGAACGGTTCATCTACGACAAGATCCGTGTGATCTACAAAACCATCCGCAGCTATAAAGCCCCGAAAAAAGACGACCGCAAACAACGCCTCCGCCTCAAAGGCCTCATGGAAGACGTGGAAAAAGAGGTGCGCGAATGGGACCAGGACAAACGCAAGGAGATCGACTACCTCCGCGCACTCGAAGCCTATCGCCGCGAGTATATCGGCAACGTCAGCCATGAACTCAAAACTCCGATCTTCAACATCCAGGGATACATCTCCACCCTCCTCGAAGGCGGCCTCGACGATCCCACCATCAACAAGGAATACCTGAAACGGACCGAGAAAAGCGTCAACCGCCTCATCACCATCATCGAAGACCTGGAGGGCATCTCCCGCCTCGAAACCGGTGAACTGAAACTCAGCCTCACCACCTTCGACATCATCCACATGGTGCATGAAACGGTCGATTTCCTCGAGATGAAAGCCCGCAAACGCCACGTCCACGTCCGGATGGTGGAACCCCCGGAGAAAAGCCTGATGGTGCAGGCCGACATCGACAAGATACGCCAGGTGCTGGTCAACCTCATCGACAACGCCATCCGCTACTGCCGGAAAGAAGAACCACGCGTCAAGATCAGCTTCTTCCACATGGAAGAAAACATCCTGATCGAGATCACCGACAACGGCATCGGCATCGACCAGAAAGACATCCCCCGGTTGTTCGACCGCTTTTTCCGCACCGAACAGGGAAGAGCAACAGAGAAAAAAGGGAAAGGCCTGGGACTCTCCATCGTCAAGCACATCATCGAAGCCCACGACCAGACCATCCATGTGCGCAGCACCATCGGCATCGGCTCCACCTTCGGGTTCACCCTCCTGAAAGGAAAATAATTATTTGTTCCGCTCAGTCGTATACAGGACCAGTTGTTCCAGCGACTGCCGTGTCGGCTTATCCGGAAAATGGTTGAGCAGCGCGATGGCTTCGCTCCGGTAGGCAAGCATTTTCTCGCGGGCATAGCGGATGCCTCCGCTCTCGTTCACCAGGTTCATCACCTGTTCCACCTTCTCCGGCTTGCGGTGATTGTGCCGGATGATGTTGATGACCCGCCGGTGGGTAGCCCCGTCGGCATTATTCAGCACGTAGATCAGCGGTAAGGTCATCTTATGCTCCTTGATATCCACCCCCGTTGGTTTGCCGGTCAGGTTGTTGTGTTCATAGTCAAAAAGGTCATCCTTGATCTGGAAGGCGATACCCACCTTTTCGCCGAAAGTCCGCATGAGGGAGATGTGATCCTCGTCTGCGCCGACAGATGCAGCGCCTACCGCACAGCAGGAGGCGATGAGTGAGGCGGTCTTCTTCCGGATGATATCGAAATAGTCCTCCTCCCGGATATTCAGTTTCCAGGCCTTCTCGATCTGCATCAGCTCTCCTTCGCTCATCTCCCGCACCGCATTCGACACGATCTGCAAAAGGTGAAAGTCGCCGTTCTCCAGCGAGAGCAAAAGGCCGCGCGACAAAAGGTAGTCGCCCGCCAGCACCGCGATCTTGTTTTTCCAAAGCGCGTTGATGGAGAAGAAGCCCCGCCGCAGGTTCGAGTCATCCACCACATCATCGTGGATCAGCGTAGCCGTATGGAGCAGCTCGATCAGCGAAGCCGCCCGGTAAGTCGCCTCCGTCACCTCCCCGTTGAGGTCTGCGGCAAAGAACACGAACATCGGCCGCAGCTGCTTCCCTTTCCGCTTGATGATATAATTCATGATGATGTTCAACAGCGGTACAGGACTCTTCATCGACCCCTTAAAGGTCTTCTCAAACCCCGAAAGGTGCTTTTCCACCGGCCGCTTGATGTCATCCAGGTTCATCATATGCAATCAATCAGTGCAAAAGTATTTAAAATTCGTCATCTCAGTTGTCAGAGTCAGAGCCAGATGTCAGAGGTCAGAGTCAGAAGCCAGATGTCAGAGGTCAGAGTCAGAAGCCAGATGTCAGAGGTCAGAGTCAGAAGCCAGATGTCAGAGGTCAGAGTCAGAAGCCAGATGTCAGAGACCAGAAGCCAGTAGATTTTGCACTTTGCAGTTTAGACTTTAGACTTTACCTTGTTCGTTGTCTGTAATGCTACTGTGCTCTACTGTGCCTATTGTGGTGAAAAATGACCAAAAATAACCACAGTAGACACAATAGTACACAATAGGTCTCGTTTCTCGCGGAATCCCGCAGATTTGTTTCACGCAAAGCCCGCAATGGATGGCGCAATGCACGCAAAGCATTGATTATTAACTACTTCATTGTGTCCTTTGTGCGGAAGGCTCTTTGTGGTTAAAGAGACCGATAGCATATCCACAAAGGCCTTCATTCAGGTTTGGAAGGCTTGAATAATTGAACCAAATATCGAATATTGATCAACGAGGTTTGATATTTGATCGGACTTTTCGGAGTTACAAAGTCACAGACCACTTTTCTCTCTTATCTGTTCATAATTCACTTTCCACTCTGCCATTTTCACTGTACACTAAGTCACAGGCTGCTTTTTCATTCAGTGTAAAATGAAAACACTATAGTTGGCAGGGAAAAGAGAATGGAGAAAAATGAAAAGTATTGTTGTTGCGCGTTACGACCGTTACCTCTCCTCCGCGACAATCTGCGCTCTT
>VGGL01000037.1 GCA_016868575.1 Bacteroidota bacterium | reverse complement strand
TGCCGAATGGACCCAACACTTCATCGATCATCTTTTGCTGCAGCGACATTTCCTGCGAAATTAATATAAAAGATGCGAATATGTCTATCTTCGCTTATTCAAAACCATCATTATGAAAAACAATCAGTTCATCAAATGGATCCCGCTGATCCTTATGGCACTTATCTTCCTGACCTCCTGCGCTCCGGGGAATCTTCGCTTCAATGATGCGCCGGCCGGTTTCTGGGCGGGACTGTGGCATGGTCTCATTTCACTGGTGACTTTCATCATCAGTCTGTTCAACGACCAGGTAGGCATTTATGAGATGAATAACACCGGGTGGTCATACAATCTTGGATTCATCATTGGGATCATGATCTTCTACGGAGGATCATCCAAGTCGAGCTGCCGGAAATGGTGGTAAGTTAATGCTCCGGGTACTGTTTATCTTTTTTTGGCCGGATGGTTAGAATATGCCGGCTGACCCCGATAGCAATTGCTATCAATAATATGCTCACTCCCCAGTAAGGCACGACAAAGCATGCTGAAAAAAGCATGGTTCCCCAGAGCAGCGTAAGGGTGATGATTTTTGCCCTGAATGAAATCCCTTTTCCTTCGCGGTAGTCCTTGATATAGGCTCCGAGGAACTTATTGGTTGTTAGCCAACGATAAAAGCGGTCAGAGCTTTTCATAAAGCATGAGGCCGACAATAACAGCAACGGCGTGGTAGGCAGCAGGGGAATGAAAATCCCTATCATGCCGATGACAGCAAATACCCATCCGGCAAGGATCAGCAATGGTTTTTGGAGTTTCGGAATGGCCATTCCAACAAGATCTGTTACTTGATGATCACCGTTTCGCTTTATACCTTGACAACAACCTGGTCTCCGGCGGCATTGATGGTGTTTTCTGCGGCATTACCACAAATATCATCACATCATCACATTAACACATTAGCACATCAGCACATCACCCCCCACACTTGGAATCTCCGCACGACTTGCAGGTCATGCAGCCTTCCTGGTAGATGAGGGAATCTTTGGCATGGCACTTCGGGCAGGTATGGGCTGCAGCCTGTGTGCCATCGGGGATGAACTTTTTCAGGGCGCGTTCCACCCCATTTTTCCAGGTATTGATATGTTCTTTCTCGAAATGGAGCTGGTTAACAATGTGAACCACAAAAGGCAGGGGCATGCCGTGCCGGAGGATGCCGGAGATCAGCCGGGCATAGTTCCAGTATTCCTTGTCAAATCTTCTGGAGAGGCCTTCGATGAGATGATTGTACCCTTGCTTATCCTTGAACCGGAAGTCATAGCGGGTTTTGCCTGACTCAGGTCTTACCTTGATCACTTCCCCGTTATCAACAGAGGGTGGTATTAAAAAATCTTCATCAGCCTTACCGGTAAAAATCTCATAGGGACGATCGTTGAGGATACCAACCACGGCGATCCATTTTTCATAGTCATTCTGGAACCTCACCACCTCGGCTTTGAGTACTTCCGGGCGTCGCGGGGCTTTGGTTTCCTTGAACTCGATGCAATTCTCTTTTTTCTTGTCATTGTTGACCAGCACACCTGCCCGGCTCCCTTCGCGGTAAACGGTCATCCCTTTGCAACCGCTTTCCCAGGCTGTGCGGTAGATGGTACCGATCAATTCTTCCTTGATGTCTTCCGGGAGGTTTACTGTAACACTGATGGAGTGGTCGACCCATTTCTGGATGGCCCCCTGCATCTTCACCTTGGCAACCCAGTCCACATCATTGGCAGTGGCTTTGTAATAGGGTGATTTCTTGATGATCTCCTTCAGTTCCTCTTCACTTCCGGCAAGCACTTCAGGCGGGTTGTACCCATTCACGGTCAGCCATTCGTTGAATTTGTGGTGAAAAACAGGGTATTCTTCCCAGGTATCACCCACTTCATCGGTAAAGGTAACATTCACATGCTGATCGTTGGGGTTGACCTTTCTACGGCGATTATAGGTAACGCTGAATACCGGTTCAAGTCCGGAAGTAGTCTGTGACAGGATGCTCACCGAGCCGGTTGGGGCGATGGTCATCAGGGCAAGGTTGCGGCGGCCATGGATGCGCATTTCTTCAACCACATTCGGTGCTGCTTCGGCCAAGCGTTGGATGAAGGGATTTTTTTTCTCACGATGGAAGTCAAACATGGGGAAGGGACCCCGTTCGCTCGCCAGGATCACCGAGGAGCGGTAGGCTTCGATGGCAAGCATCTTATGTACTTCGACAGAAAAGTCGGTAGCTTCTTCCGATCCGTAGCGGCATCCAAGTGCGGCCAGCATGTCTCCTTCGGCGGTGATCCCGATACCGGTTCTTCTACCCTGGAGGGTCTTGTGTTTGATTTTCATCCAGAGGCTGCGTTCAGCCCGTTTGGTTTCGGCATCTTCCGGGTCACTGTCGATCTTCTCCAGGATTTTGTCAATCTTTTCTGCTTCCAGATCAATGATGTCATCCATGATCCGCTGTGCTTTATGAACGTGTTTGACAAACAGGGCGGAATCGAAATTAGCCTCTTCCATGAAAGGCTTATTGACATAGCTCGACAGGTTGATGGCAATCAGGCGGCAGCTGTCGTAAGGGCAGAGGGGAATCTCTCCGCAGGGGTTGGTGGAAACCGTTTTAAATCCGAGGTCTGCGTAGCAGTCGGCCACCGACTCACGGGTGATGGTATCCCAGAAAAGGATTCCCGGTTCGGCAGACTTCCAGGCATTGTGGACGATCTTATTCCACAACTCCTTGGCTTTGATGATTCGGGTGAATTTCGGCCGGTCGGAATAAATGGGAAAATGCTGTGTGTACTCCGTGTCATTGATCACAGCCTGCATGAAGTCATCATGGATCTTGATGGAGACATTGGCGCCGGTGACCTTTCCGGGGGTCATCTTGGCATCAATGAAATTGCCGGCATCGGGGTGCCGGACCGACAGGCTCAGCATCAAGGCGCCACGACGCCCGTCCTGTGCCACTTCCCGGGTGGAATTGGAATAGCGTTCCATAAACGGGACGATGCCCGTGGAAGTCAATGCGCTGTTCTTCACCGGGCTGCCGGTGGGCCGGATGTGTGAAAGGTCATGCCCCACGCCGCCCCGGCGTTTCATCAGCTGAACCTGTTCTTCATCGGTACGGATGATCGCACCATAGGAATCGGCTTCTCCGTCCTGCCCGATGACAAAGCAATTGGATAAGGATCCCACCTGGTAATCATTACCGATACCAGCCATCGGGCTTCCCTGCGGAATGATATACCGGAAATCCCGGATCAGTTCAAAGATCTCTTCCTCGCTCATCGGGTTCTTGTACTTCTTTTCTATCCGGGCGATCTCCCGGGCGATCCTCCGGTGCATGTCATCAGGGGTGCATTCGAAAAGCTCCTGGTCACTATTCTTTAAAGCATATTTGGTAACCCATACTTTGGCTGCAAGGTCATCTCCTTTGAAATATTCGGTCGATTGCTGCAAGGCTTCTGCCATCGTATAGGTCTTCTGCTCAGCAGGCTGACGCTCTTTTTGCTTTGTCATTTCTTGATCTGTCTTCTGTTCTTCTGGACTTAACGGAAGCTGTGGTCGGCTATATTGTTCTTGTATCCCACTGTAAAAATCTTTTTTGGATTTGGCTCCTGTGTTAACCTCTTTCTCTGAATTGATGAAAAGATCTTGATCCATTATCAATGATGTTGAATTTGTTCGTAGCCAGAATTATAACTAACTGAAAATAAACTTGATGGGAAAACCGGTATGTTCAGATTTTCAAAAAACCAAAATACAAGTTTCGTTGGTGTTGAGAGAATGTGCCGACTTGTATTTGTTAACAATTTTTTAACAGGAACTAAATGGCTGATAATAAAAAAAGTAATCCTTCCGTGTAGGAATTTACAAACAATTTGAAAATTTAATATTGAGCTTACCCCGATAATGCTATCACTCATTTTCGCCACTAAACCACAAAAACTCAAAGAAACACAAAATGCTGTCAATCAAATAAATAAAATTTGTGCGATTTTCTGATTTAGTGCCTTAGTGGCATAAAATGACTTTTCAGAAGGGACTAAATATTGATTATTTCATGGAAATTATCATTGTAAATCCTTTCCGTTTTCTGGCCAAATCAGCTTCTTTCCAAACCCAAGCCGGTTGTCGGTCATCTTGATATAATCCGGGGTAATCAACCATAAATGGAGGGTTGTAAAAGCGGCAAACGGGAACTGTAGCAGGTAGGCTTTTTTCACCTTGTGAAGTTCAGCTCCTTGCGGTTCTCTCATGGTTGCTGAAAACTGGATGCCGCGGATCTTTCCAATGATCTTGGTTTCCAGTGCAATGGTTCCTGCAACCTTATTATTTCCGGAATGAAGAAAATCCTGAATGTGCCGGGTGTCAGTATCAGAGGTGATTACAAACGTGCGATCCGCTGGAATAAAGGCATAGAAACAGGTACAGCTCCACGGAATGTTGTCTTTGGTTACCGATAAAGTCAGGATGTGATGCCGGCGGATGAATTGGTGTATGCGATCAGGAAGCATGGGCAGGGGGATTAAAAATCAAGACTCAAAGAAAGATAAAAGATAGGTTTCCGTATCCTCCCATCTTCCACACCCCAGGCCAGATCACCCCGGATAAAATAGCCGAAGAGGCGACTCCGGAGACCTCCGCCAAAGCCTCCCACCAGCGGGTCTTTTCGCGTTTCCACCCGGATGAACATGGGCCCTCTGCGGTAAAATCGCGAATAAAGCACATTGTCACTGGCAAATGGATTGGATCCTGACCAGGCAGTGCCGATATCTCCAAAGGCCACGATTTGTAAGGTGTTAAGGAAATCAGATCGGATCGGGCGATTCATGAAATAGCGGAAGACCGGCAGCCGAAGCTCTGAATTCAGCAGGATGAAATTGTTCCCGTTGCGGATGTTTTGGTTGAAGCCCCTCAAGTTGGTAGCCAGTGTTTGAAAAGCAAAGTTCATCTCCTGGTTCACAGGGGTGTTGGGATCGAACGAAGGAAAAAGCCAGTTGTCGACGCCACCCATGAAGTAGATGAGCCGGTGATTGCCGAAAGAGGTGCTGGCGGCCAACCGGTTAGCCCAGATCAGCGTACGGTGTACCCGTTGGTAGTTGCGATAGTCAAATCCGAGGATAACAGCATTCACGCCTGATTTGTTCACCAGCTGGTAATACTCTCCAAAAACCTTGTACCGGGTACCGACGAACAAATTCACCCCCAGGTTACGGGTGTTGTCGTAGATGATCTCTCCTTTCAGGCTTCCCCAGTATTTATCCCGATCCGGCTGTGACAGGTTATAGGCATCGGTACTCAGATAGATTGCCCGGTCATAACGGATACTGCCGGTTCCTTTCACCTGTAAAACCGGCGTGAATGGCCATGAGAGGACATAGTACAATTCATGCCACCGGTGTCGGATGTAGGAGTAGTTGGTAAGTTCCTCCAACGTTTGCCGGTGGAAAACGATCTGGTGATCAAGCCGGCGCCGCAGGTTGCTATAGCTGAGCAGGTACTCGTTATTGACCAGACTGAAATTCAACCGCACTCCGCCAACCAGGTGATAATTCTCCATCAGATCTGTAATACCAACTTTGAAAAGAGCATTCATCCCGGGATTAAAAAAGATGGGATTTCCGCCTCCGGCGTATGGCTGATAAGTGGAATTGAGGTAGGTAAAGTCGATTTGTGTAACCAGTTGATTAAAAAAGTACTCCACATCATAATTTCGCTGCTTCGGGGGAAAAGGGATGACCGTATCTCTCTTTCTGAGTGAGTCCTGCGCCGGATATCCCAGAAAAACAGTAGCTTGTCGAGTTGGCGATGGCTGGATTTCTTTTCCCGGCTGACCTGTTGTGTCGGCAGAAGCAGGAAAAACAGGAAAATTGTCTGTATTGGCAACTTCACTTAGCATCACCGCCCGGAAACGTTGCTTTCCGGTTTTCCCGGGTTCCTTGGTCTTTGTATCCACCGAATCAGGAACTTGTTGTAGGCTTTCTGCCTTTCTTATCTCCTCAACAAACGGAGTGTTTTGTAAATCAATGGCTGTTGCTCTTTCCTGGCTAACCAGGTCATCCAATTGCAGATGATACATCTGGTTCGCAAAGATAACCTGACCAACTTTTTTAGCCTGAGGCTGTATGTCGTGACTAAGAATACTCCGGCCGGAGGAAGTCACCGGGTAAGAGGTCGTGGCATATCGGTAATGGACGATGGTATCAACAAAAGCAACCACACTGTCGGTTCTGGCCAGGTACCGGTTGAAGATCCCATTGGCATCCCCCAGGTAAGCGATATACCCTTCGGCATAAGGCATTGGCTCTATTTCGTCAGTAGGCGGGGTGTTGGTCAACCGGCGAAGAACTTTCTCTTTCGGGGTATATGAATAGAGAAAAAGATCTTTGGTGTGTGGTAGATGAAAAATATCGGTCTTGTTGACCGGCTGAAGGGTGTCGTTAACCCTGTTGGAGCTGAAAACAATGTCTTTTGACCAATTCAGGAAGCGGGGATTAAGGTCATCGAAGAGGTCATTTGTGATATTTTCATAAGTAGAAGAGGCGAGGTGATAAATAAAAATATCCGACTGTCCCCGCTGAACGGCGCTCATCACCAGGCGTGAACCATCGTGGGAATAGCTGAAATCAAGCACTTTTTCCACGGGATACAAGATGAGCCGCACCGGTTTTTCCCCGGTGAGCGGCTGAAATCGCAACTCCACCTCTCCGCTGCGTTCTGCTATGATGGCCAGAATCTCACTACCGGGATGCCATGCCAGGATGGGAAAAGAATAGTCGGTCCGGTCATCGATCAGGTATCCCCCCTTTAGTATCCTTCTTTTTTTCCCGGTTTCCAGGTCTTTGATCCAGACTTTATACTGACCGATCTCATTGGTGGCAAATGCCACATACCGGCCATCGGGACTGATTCGCAACTGGCTGTAGACAAGATTTTTTTTCGTTTTCTTCAGCAGGGGTTTCCCGGATGGAATCCCTGTGATGTTCGTATAGCGTGACTTATAATAGGCAAGCCATTCCTGGATGAGCGTTTTGAAAGGAATACCCAGCACGTATTGAAATCCCTTCTCTGTATTACGATTTACCCGTGCCAGGTAGACAATATCCGGAATGCCGGTGCGGCCATATTTCATTTCTATGAATTGCCACAGGGAGTGCCCGGCAAGCGCGGCTTCTGCACCGGTAAGGCTGTTGAATTTATCAAAACGGCCTGTTTGAATGGCATCCCTGACCAGGTTGTCGGCCGTTGTATTCCATCCTTTTGAGAGGTAAGCAATAAGCCCGTCCATGTACCATCCAGGCATGGTAAAAAAGATATTGTTCTTAACCTGGGCGCCAATATTGCTGCCAAACATCATCTGATTCAGGATAACCTGGATGATCCCTGCCCTGATCTGTTGTTCAAGCTCACTGTACGATCCGGTGAAGTACAACATAACCTTTCCTCCGATGATCTGGGTGATGCCTCCGGTATTGTATCCCTCCTCAACAGCCATCCCGATGTTGCTTTGTTTGAGATCGGAGAGACTATTGAAAACGAGGAACTGGATCTTATCCTCGATGGTAAATTTGAAAAACTGCTCTATCTCAGGGATTGATTTTTCTGCATATTGGGCTGTAAACTGCGCCAGCTCTTTTCCATTGAGGTAGAAATAAGTATCAAACTTTTCGAATTTGTAAAACGTCCAAAAAAAATCATCATACTGTACCCTGCTTTTACCAAAGGTGAGTTGGGATCCATTGTAAAACTGTGAAGCGGCCTGACGGAATAAAAAAATGCACAACAAAGTCAGCAGACCTGAGAAAAGATAGTATTTATATATCCGGCCCGTGGTCAACATGTCGCTCTGCGAAGATAATCATTTCCACTATCCGGCACGGTTTCCCGGTACTGTTCAGTGGTGGGATCAAAGCCATTTCCTGATAAATACTTATCTTTGCAGGTTCAGCATATTCATATCATGGAAGAAGAAAGCGAATTCTATATATCTCCGATTCAACCGAGGACGAATACAAACCCATTTGAGACTCGTGGCTGCACGGATACACCTAAGATGTATCAGAAGAATACATCGATTTACAACAAGCAATGCTGCAAGTTTGAGACCTATGACTGGATGAAGGATATCCCCCTGCCCGATGGGCAGAAGAAGTTCGACATCATCGAAGTCAGGTTTAAGAACAACCGGAAAGATTTCTTCCGGGTTGCCTGTGAATTCAATTTTGAAGAGGGTGACATGGTAGCTGTGGAGGCAAATCCCGGGCACGATATCGGGATTGTTAGTCTTACAGGAGAAATTGTGAAATTGCAGATGCGATGTAAGGGAGTTAACCCGGAAAAGACGGAACTCAGGAAGGTATACCGGCGTGCACGGCTGGCCGACATCGAAAAATGGGTTGCTGCCGTAGAGATGGAAACACCAGCCATGGTGAAGACCCGAAAGATTGTTGACCGATTGGGGTTATCCATGAAGATCAACGATGTGGAATTTCAGGGGGATGGAACAAAGGCGATCTTTTATTATACAGCTGATGATCGGGTCGATTTCAGGGAGTTGATCAAGTTGCTGGCTGAGGAGTTTAAGCTGCGCATTGAGATGCGCCAGATAGGGGCGAGGCAAGAAGCCAGCAGGCTGGGCGGGATTGGTTCCTGTGGCCGGGAGCTGTGCTGTTCTACCTGGATGAATGATTTCCACTCGGTGATGACTTCTGCCGCCCGGACCCAGCAGTTGATGATGAATACACAGAAACTCGCCGGACAGTGCAGCAAGTTGAAGTGCTGCCTGAACTATGAACTGTCAGCATACCATGATGCTATGAAGAGCCTCCCCAACCCGGAGATCGTACTGAAGACGAAAAAGGGCGAAGCCTTCCATCAGAAAACCGATATCTTCCGGCAACTCATGTGGTACAGCTATGTGTCCGATCCCTCGAACATGCTGGCAATCCCTGCCTCCATGGTGCAACAAATCATTGCCGATAATGCCGCCGGGAAGTATACCGACAACCTGGATGACCTGGCTTTCAAAACCGAGCTAAAAAATGACTTTGAGGATGTAGTGGGACAAGATGACTTAACCCGCTTCGACAAGTGATGAAACGCTTTCGCCTCCTCCCATTCCTGATCATCCTTTCCCTGGCCGCTGCCTGCGACCCGGATCGTTTTTTTGAACAACAGGTCGCTATCCCGGAGGGAAAATGGAAGTTGAGCGAACCGGCAACCTTTACCGTAGAAATACCGGATACGATCCAGCTCTATTCTTTTTATCTGAATATCAGAAATTCGGTTGATTACCGTTATGAGAATGTATTTTTCTTTATCCGAACCTTGTTTCCCAACCAGGAGATCGCCATCGATACCGTTGAATGTCTGCTCGCAAATGCCGAGGGGCGCTGGTATGGCTCTGGCTGGGGAAAACTGAAAGATAACCGTTTGCTGTTCAAGCGTGGTGTCCGGTTTCCGCAGGCTGGAACCTATACATTCCGCATCGAACAGGCCATGCGGGAGGATCCCCTTGATGGGATTTATGACATCGGTTTAAGGATCGAGCATTTCAGGTATGAGAAGTAACCGGCGAACAATGCAGAAGATCAGAACAAATACCTTGAAAAAGAAAAGCACTGGCGGTGGTGATCATATTAAGCGCAACCTGAAGATTTTCTGGTTCGGCTTTGCCGGTACTGCGGTTTTTATCGTCTTGTTGTTTTTCCTGATCTCTGCCGGCCTCTTCGGAAAAATGCCCAGTTTCGAAGAACTTGAAAACCCACAGAGCAACCTGGCCACAGAAATCATCTCGGTTGATGCGAAAATACTAGGAAAATACTATATCGAAAACCGCTCCAATGCCCACTACCAGGATATAAACAATGCGATCATTGATGCCCTCATTGCTACCGAAGACATCCGTTTTAAGAAACATTCAGGAATCGATACCCGGGCCCTGTTCCGCGTTGCCTTCGGCCTGATCACCGGGAGCAATAAAGGGGGCGGAAGCACGATAACCCAGCAATTGGCTAAGAATCTTTTTCCGAGAAAGACGGACCGGAATTTTATCGAAACGGTGATCATTAAGCTCAAGGAATGGATTACGGCTACAAAACTGGAACGAAACTATTCCAAAGATGAGATTCTTGCGATGTACCTGAATACGGTCGACTTTGGCAGCCAGTCGTTCGGTATTAAATCGGCTGCCAAGACCTTTTTCAATAAAGCGCCTGCCGAGCTGAAGACAGAAGAGGCTGCGCTACTGACAGGGATACTGAAAGCCCCGACCAAGTTTTCACCCATAAAAAACCCGGAACAATCCCTTGCACGGCGTAACGTGGTGCTGCACCAGATGAAGCGGTATGATTTCCTCACGGAAAAGGCATACGATTCGATCAGCGCCTTACCCATCGACATGTCACGGTACAAATTGCCGGATCATGCAAGCGGCGTGGCCACCTACTTCAGGGAGTACCTGAGGGGCTACCTTACAGCGTGGTGTAAGCAACACACCAAAGAAGACGGGACACCATATAATCTTTACAAGGATGGATTAAAGGTTCATACCACGATCAACTACAAGATGCAGGAATATGCCGAAGCGGCTGTGCGCCAGCACCTGGCCAATGACCTGCAACCGGCATTCTTTAACCATTGGAAAGGAAGACCCGATGCGCCCTTTGTCTTCGAGAGCGGTAATACCAAAGCGGAAATCCAGAAACTGCTCAATCAGGCTATGCGAAGATCCGACCGGTACCGAAAACTGAAAGAGAGAGAAGTTCCGGAAAGCAAGATCCGTGCGATCTTCAACACCAGGGTGAAGATGAGTGTATTCAGTTGGAAAGGGAGTTTTGACACGGTGATGTCCCCGATGGATTCCATCCGCTATTACAAACATTTCCTGCAATGCGGCCTGATGTCGATGGATCCGCATACCGGGCAGGTGAAAGCGTATGTGGGCGGGATCGATTACCGTTATTTCCAGTATGATCATGTGGTGTTCAGCAAGCGCCAGGTTGGTTCAACCTTCAAACCATTTCTTTATGCCCTGGCCATTCAGGAAGGAGAGCTGACACCTTGTTCGAAGCTACCCAATATCCAGCCAATCATCCCGTTACCCGATGGAAATGTTTGGAAGCCTGACAATGCCAATGAAGACAGGAGAGGCGAGGAGGTGACACTGAAGTGGGCATTGGCCAATTCCAATAACTGGATCTCCGGGCAGCTGATCAAACGTTATCCTCCCCAATCGGTCATCCGCCTGGCCCAAAAGATGGGGGTCACCAGTGACATCCCCGCTGTCTATTCCATTGCCCTTGGTTCTGCAGATATTTCCCTATACGAAATGACAGGCGCCATGAGTGTTTTTGTTAACCGGGGTGTATATATTGAACCGGTTTTCATTACCCGCATTGAAGATAAAAACGGCAACCTCATAGAATCATTTAAACCCAAACAGAATGAAGCCGTTAACGAAGAGACTGCTTATCTGATGGTTGCGCTGATGCAAGGGGTTGTTGAAAGCGGCACCGGCGTCAGGCTGCGCTATAAATACGGGTTTACAAACCCCATTGCCGGAAAAACGGGAACAACCCAGAATCAGAGCGATGGCTGGTTTATCGGCCTGACGCCAGACCTGGTGACAGGTGTATGGGTTGGAAATGAAGACCGCGCTGCCCATTTCCGGACCATCACACTTGGACAGGGTGCCAGCATGGCGCTTCCGGTTTGGGCGCTATACATGCAAAAAATTTATACCGATAAATCCCTGGGTATCGAAAAGGATAAAAACTTCAACGACCCTCCTCCGGGAATGGATATTCAACTCGATTGCACCAAATATGAGTTGGAAAAGCCGGAAACCCGCTCTACTATCGATAGGTTCTGATCACTCAATGGTGATCTCATGCAGTTCCCCGATAATATCATTTTCGGGAAATGGGATATTATCCTGTGCATAAGGCGAGCCAATCCACCATTTCGTATTATGGAACTCCTGCGTGATGATGAGCAGCATCTGGTTGTTGGGGATCGAGGTGATATCTTTATTCATATATCCGACAACCCTTAGCTTATCCTTTTCAGGACCAATGCGCCAGATGATCTCCTCTGGCCGCCAGTCGATCTGAAAATAATAATACTCCGATCCGAATAATTCATCATCAAGTTCAGGGGTTTTTTCTGTCAAAGCCCTGTACCAGTTATCCCACCGGTGGGCATAGAATTTTTGTCCGTCTTTTTCGACCGTACCGCAACCGGCCTCAAATTTTTCGGGTTCCCAGCAGGCCATGTCCCAGTTGGTGCAGGCTACGGTGATCATCGGGTCCATGGCAGCCACCTCTTCGGGAAAAGGAATATTCCAATAATTCACATGAACCGGGTCTGCAATGGGAATATTGTATGCCGGAGGCAATACCCAGGGCGGGCAATATGGGACCGTTTTCAGGATCTCAAAGTCAATTTCTGAATAGGCCACCTGGGGTACACGATCATCCTGCTTCCCTCCGTAATAATTGGCCAGGTATCCCTCCTTGTTGCAGGAGCGGCGAAGATTCCAGCTCGATTGATCCTGGGTGATCAGCCAGATGGCGTTGGTCAGCCCGTTCCACATATTGTTTTTGTTGAGCAGTTCCGTCAGTTTGCATCGGACGGTGTATTTTCCATATGTAAGTCCGTGCCGGGTGATGATGCCCACATTTTCTTTCCGCCATTCACCAAATTTGCAGCCTGGATTTTTCAGGATGATCTTCTTTCCTTCAGCATCATAATATACGGTTTCACAAGGCCTTTTGCTGGTGGCCGGAATAGCGCCGATACACTCTTCCTGGGTATAAAAAGAGCGATTCCAGTTGTAATCAAGTTTTGAGTATTGGCCTTTCAGCACATCGGCAATCACCGGAATATTATTAAACCGGGTGCTGGGATCAATGTAATGGATAAACTGCTCTATTTGCGCTTGTTGGCTGATATTCTCATCCTGACCACATGACGATGAAAAGAAAGCGCCATATTCCTCTTTCCGGAAATGGAACGGGTTGATGAAGATCCCTGCCGAAAGATCCGGAACGGCAACAACCTTCAATCGTTCCGGTGCCTTCAACACCAAAGTATTGTTTAGGCTTTTCCCTTCACCATGAAGAAAGAACCAGAGCGGATGGACAAATCCTGCCGGAGAAGATTGGCTGATATCCTGGATATACGCCGGAATGCCTTGCTGCAGATTTTCAGAAACAGTGATGATGAGCGAAAAGGCATATTTACCAACCCTGGGATTTCTTTTCCAGCGATCATTGTTTTCACCATTGAAGTAGCGTGGTTCATTTCTTGGGTTCCCAATGATCCTGAAAGAGTCAGTGATCGCGTGGAAAGCCTCATCTGCGGGTATTTCTGCGGTAGTGTGAAAGCCTGTGGCAGGATCATCCCAGTTTCCGTAGAAGTTCTCTGCGGCTAACGGGTACATCTTCGAACTATCGGAATGATCTTTCCACGGGAATGCATAGGTTTCATTTTCATAGATCAGATAATACCTGAAAGACTGCGATTTACCGGATGTATTTCGAAGACTGAAACGAAATTTAAAAAAACCGCCTTCAACCTGTCTCTGAGAAGGGATTACGAATCCTGATGCAAGGGCATCCCGGTAATCCAACCGGATGAGTCGGCAAATACGGGGATCCTGGTGTTCTTTTCCTGTTGAATCCAGGACATAGTTGGTCAAAGCCACGAATTCCCTGACCGCAAAGAGGTCGGTTTTGGCGACGGGTATTGTCTCCTTCGGTTTGGAGCAGGCATGTATTAAAATCAATAAGCCGAGGGAGCATATGGTGTAGAGATAACTTTTCATAGAAATACCTTTGCGTGTTAAGGTTTAACCGGGAAAGAATAGATTGAAATAAAATCGGGCAGAAATGAATAGCCGGCAGCGGCTTGGCATGGTGTTTTACTCCCTTTGTTTTCTGCGCAATTGTAGCCGATCGTCAGCAGGTTAGAAACATGGGGTTCAAGGAACCTCCCGGGAAATATCAGGAGATTCTCATAATACTTTGGATTGTGATCGGAATCATATCCGGTAAAATCAACTTTTCGGTGAATCTGAAAGGTGGAATCGGAAAAGGAGAGCCATTTCAGATCGAATCGTTTCACCCTGTCATAACGAAGAAAATAGCCGACCAACGCAGATCCGGAACGGGGGAGGATCAACTGATCTGTCACATGCAAGGTGTCGAGGCCAATGGTCAATCCAGCGCCCCGGTTGATCTTTTCGAAAATATTGACCAGCTTACCCGTTGTGGGATCAAAGGCCAGAAGGGAATACGTTGATTTTTTTGTTGCATGGTTGCGGCTGATGGAAAGCAAAACATCCGCAGGATTCTTTTTCGTAAATTTTCCTGCCACCAGCAACAGGTCATTTTGATCTCTGTTCCAGCTTCCGAAAGTCTTGGAATAAGTTGCAGAAAGATCTTTCCAGGAAGACATGCCCTTGTCAAATTTCAACATGATCCATGTGCCCGACTGATCGATGGCGAGAAGCTCGGATGACGGCCGGTTGTCAAAATCTCCGGCAACCAGACGAATTTTTTCAGGGGTGGAAGTAAATTTGAACGCCTGCGGGTCAGAAGACAGGATGGTGAGCTTCAGCGGCCCGGGTTGATTTTTGTCGCAGTTCCCTGTGATCCCTTCACAACGGATCAGCAGCAATCCTATTTCTGATGGTATGACCATCTCATCCCCGGCGATCCCATCAAAATCCCCAATTACACACCGGGACAGGAGGGGAACATCCAGGTCTTCAGGAAGATCAAGGGAATGTTTGATGAATTGTTTTTGATTGGGGCAATACCCATAAAGCCAGGCACGGTTTTGCTGCATGTTCAGGAGGATCACTTCATCCATCCCCTGGGGAGATGATAGAAAATCCCCACAGATCACCCGGTCTCCGGGGATGAAAGCACTTCCCGGATCATCGGGGGTCAGGGCAAATGCATCCTTGTTCCCGATGTCAAGCTGATTGAGCAAGGATATCTGAAAGGGTGGGAAATTGAATCGGGGCTTGTACCCTCCGAGCCTGGTCATGTCCACCAGGGTACTGTCGCCGGGCCTGGATTTCTGTTGTTCTCCGAAGACAACATAAAAGTCGTCGACGAGAATATCGGTCGCGCTATTATTCCAGAAGTAGATCTGAATCTTTGAATCAGGTTTGAACCGGGTGTCCGAGAGATCCATCAATCCACTGACCTTGAACCATTTTTTCCGCGGGACTTCCTTTCCCTTTACGCTGATACCTTTCCAGAGGTTATTAACCCCGAGGGTATTATTCGCTGAAAAGACCAGGGATGCCTCAACCTCATTATTGCCGGGGAAAACATATACCCAGGCGCTAAGGGAGACTTGTTTCAGGTTCTCAATACCGACTTCTGAAGCGTTGCGTTCGATACTGATGCTGTAAGTGTTTTTCCCGAACACCTTTGCACTGTAAAATCCGCTGTGAGTGATACCTTTATACAACCGGTTAAAAGCATTGAAGTCTTTACCCGGCTCAAAGGCCATGGAGATGGTGTTGGGCATGGCAAAAACCAAAGAGTCAGCAGGACGGAATGAGGTCTCAGGAGGACTACTGACCCGGAACAACTTGGTAAACGGAATGTATTGCCGGAAGATGAGGATCAACACGATAAGGATAAGTATTACCGCGCTTGTGATCCAAAAAAATTTACGTTTGATCTTTTTCATCAATCGGGGAAAAAAGTAAGGGATGTCAAAAAAAACGCTTTATCTGATCCGTATCAGTTTCTCCTGATCAACAGATCCACTGCTGGTCACACGGAGGAAATAGGTCCCGGGTGACACCAACTTTCCAGCTTCATCGCACCCATCCCATTGGATCTCATGCTTTCCTTCAGGCAGGTGTGTATCAATCAAGTTACGTACAGGATTTCCGGTGATGCTGAATATCTGCATCAACACATCGGTGGCAACAGGTAGTTCGTAAGAAATCCAGGTTCTTTCCCTGAAAGGATTAGGCTGAACTTTCAGCAGGCTGTTGCCTGAAACCGGTTGATCGAATCCAATTGGGAATGGAATAGTTAAGTTGACCGGAATCAACTTTTGTTCGTTCATCTGGTCGTTGATGACGATGTCGCAATGGTAATAGCCCGGCACCATGCCGGTAGTGTTGAAGGTGAGCTCAATGATGCTGGTCTCTCCAGCCTGGAGATTGTTCGTATTGAAGTTAAGAGATAGCCAATTGTTGGGCAAGCCGATGTTGGAGAGTGGGATAACACCATAAAGCACATGTGGGTTAACGCCGATATTGTCTCCGATCATCTTGAATTCCAAAACCAGGTTTGAGATAATTGAAAGGTCAATCATGCCATTTACAGTAGCTACAGCCGATTCGCCGTTTTTCAGTACACCTCTGCCGGCCGATTCGCCATGCCAGTTCACTTCTGCCCCGTTACCGGTGGTATTATCATACACCAGGGGGCCACCAGAACCTCCGATGAAGTTCGTAGCGGAATTAACGATTACCCCTTCAGGAAAGTCGATGGAAAGATGTTTGATATATTCATTGTCGATGCTGCCGTTGGAGGCCGTAAAGGTCCATGAGAAAGGTGTTCCCGGGGCAAAAGCAGCGGTAGAGCAGGTTATCCCTGAGCCTGAAATATTGTCTCCCGGCCCTGCAGGAATGTGCTTTTTAAGCGCTGTCGTATCATATACGAAAATGGAGAAATTCAACACTCCGCCACCGGCATTGGTCACATACACTGTGTCGTAGGCCAACTGGTTTGGATCCATGGTTTTGGCAATAGCATCAGGCGTAACGGTCATGGTGGGGAGCGCCTGGGCGATAGGCGGGAAGACAATGTAGTCGACCCATGTTGCATCCATTCCTGAACTCACCGAATAGTCCTTATGGTATAGCCACTTGAAGGTATGGGTTCCATCTTCAACATTGAAGGTTTCTTTCGACCAGTCAATTTCTCCATCCCAGCGCCCCATTTCAACATTGTCGATGAAGAAGGCCAGGTAATCGTAGTTGGTTCCGCTGGGATCATTCTCGCAGGAGACCTTTTTGTAGAAACTGATAATCCCATCCGTGATCACATTCATGTTGATGTACAACATCGACTCGTTGTTATCGGTCATCCAGGCGCTTCTGGCTGCGAAATTGCCTTCATATTTGATGGTTGAGTCGATGGTCCATGGCCAATATCCCATTTGCCAGTCAAACTTGGTGAAATCACCTGTTTCCCAATCCTCAACAATCTGTCCGAAAAAGATGTAAAGGGTATCCATGGTGGAATAGTTGTTATTCCCCTGAATGCTCACATAGAGTGCTGCGATGTATTGGGGTGGGGTATTTCCGGCTGCACTGATGTTAAAAAGACAGGGCTGGGTAGCGCCGGGATCAAGTAAAGGAATACTCCCGGAGCCGCTGTTAATGGTAATGTACGGGTCGTTGCTGGAGATGGCGATGAGCAGGTTGGTGACTTTACACCCCCCTTCATTGGTGAAGTTGATGGTAATATCGGAAGTCTCCCCTGGATCGAGTACACCATTCTGGTTGTCATTGATGATCAGGCTGGTAGCATCTACGGCTGGTGCATAGGCAGTAAGGAACATATCTTTTCTTACCGTATCCTGGTTGCAGAAAAGCTTCATATGCATATTGATCGGATGGGCGTTGGGAACCGAAGTAGAAACAGCAAATGTGAAAGCATTGTTGATGTTCAGGGTTTGCCCTGCGGTCATGGTTCCGATATTTTCGACCGAATCAGATAATGTTACATACGGATCCTGGGTTCGGAGTTTCATCACCACATTGGTTATCGGGGTAGAAAAGGTATTGGTTACACTCACATTGACATTCACTGTTTCTCCAAATTCAATGATCTGGTCACCGCCCGCATTGATTGTGTAAAGAATAGAAATGCCCTGAATGCCAAAGGGTAGTTGCTTGTAATTTGAGATGTTGTTGTTATCCGTCACCCAGAAATTGATCAACTGGTTGGGAATAACCTGGGTGATGGTACCGGTGAGGAGACCACTCTCTGAGATTGACATCTCTGTAGGGTGATTGGGAGATGCAAATGTAATTTTGGTATTGGCCGCAATCGACCCTGCATTGGTGTTATCGGAAAAGTTCCAGTTCCGGTTGTCGCCGCCTGAAAGGCCTCCGGTCCAAGAAACCGAAGGATATTGCATGGTACCGTAGTAGAACTCGATCGCTCCGCTTGGATAGAGCTTTACTGTGAAGTTCAGGTTGGAAGTCGATTGCTGATTATAGATATGGGTTTTCCACCGGAACATGGCATAGGTGGCGTCACCTTCATACCAGACCCCGTCGGACTGGCTGCTGTACATGTATAGGTCTGCAAGAAAAGGTGCAATAATAGGGGTGCTCTTGAAGAGCAGGTATTTATCAATGAGATAGGGCCAGGTGTACAAGATATCGTCAAGCAGGATGTGACCATCTGTGCAGATATAAACAGTGTCGTAATTTTTATCAAAGAAGGGAAAATCAAAGTCCAGTTTTTTTGCCGTCCTGCCGTTGTCGTTGCTGCTGAAGGCTATTTGCTGGGCTGTTGGATTGGGCATGGTAGCGGTGGCGCTTGTCTCCGGGTAATCGATCTTGAAATCCCAGTAATAGGGGGTTGTTCCGCCGGTAGCAGCCATTTGATATGAATATGGGGTATACAGCGTTGCCGGAGGCAGCGCTGTCGTGGTGATGTTCACTTTGGAGAAGTTCACGGTATGGTTCACCGAAACCCGGGTCATCCCGTTTTCAACCAATGGAACATTGGTGCTCGGACAGGGAATTTCCTGGCTTCCGCTGGTATAATCAAAAAGCGAGAAACTTGTGATCTGTCCGGTACCCGCATTTCCCGGGTCATTTTCTTCGACTTGCAGGAACCATTTGACAGGTGTACTGCTGGCAATATTACTAAGCAGCGGCGTGATGTCAAGCCCCAATTCAATCGTCTTATCTGCTTCCGTAGATCCTCCCTGCATATAATAATTACCTCCCTGAAAGTTAAATGCCGGGAATTCCATGACGATGGATGGTGATGTTGCCGACAAATTGGTATTCATACCCGCCGTGACTTTGATCTTATTTCGGGAGCTATGTTTCAGGGTCACCTTCATGGTGAGCTTCGGGCTCACATCCTGGCGCACTTTGAGGATATAGATGCTATGGTTCCAGATGCCGCCAAATCCGATGTCATCAGCCAGGGCCTTGTACATCATATAGGCAAAGCCACCGTTTCCCCAACCTGTACCGGAATATCCGTTGGCAAATTTCAAACCGCCGATTTCCCAGTCTTTCATGTTCACCACCCCGTCGCTATTGATATCCAGGTTATTGGTATATTGACCATCCCCATTGAAGTCATACCGGATGGAATCATTGTATCCGCATACGGTCCAGGTATGGGAAGGGCTGGAGCCCCAGGAAGAAACCAGGGCTTTTCCTGCTTCAGGCGTACCGGGGGGCAATGTTGCATTGGGGGAACAGTATGTGCCGTAGAAGTTGCCAACCCCACCGATGGCAGCGCCTTCCAGGTGGTTGTGGATCCAGTTTTTGAGGACCATCAATCCGCCGGGTGTACGGCAATCAAGCCGTCTGACCTCATAGATACGATTGTGCATGGCATTCAGGTATTGTTGATACCCCGACATCCACCTTAAATATCCTCCTGTATTCAGCGCTCCACCATAGTCCGCCACATTGGGGGTTCCTAACACCCTTACAACTTCGAATCCATCCATGGCGCTGGCGCCGGTGTAATTGTTCCCTCCATTCAGAAAATCCCAGGCAAAATGGGTCACATACTGGTTCTGTGCGACGTTGGCCGGGACATTCCGCAGGCGGTCGATCTCGTAAGTGAAATTAAAGGCAATACCCGCAGATTGACCACACTCATACCCCGATTGGGTTGTGATAGGCCGAAAATAGGGCTGGGTTGAATTGTCAACCATGTATGGAAGCAACGGGATATATTCAGAAAGATTCACCTCCGATTCATCCAGTAATGGAACCATGCTGAGCCGGTAGAGCTCCTCTTCCGACAGGGGTGGAGGATTGTACGCCGGGATATTATCAGCAGTGACCGATGTGAGGGCTCCTGGCTGTGCCATCAGCCAGGCTGAAAAGAAACAAAAAACAACCAGGAAAACGGATATCTTTTTCATACAAAACAAGGTATTTTATGGTACAATATTACGAAATTATCTCATGTAAAAGGCATTTTACAAACCGTAGTTAGTTCAAGAGAGTATGCGATTGATGTGGTGCGGGCGTTTCAGGATCCTTTGATCAGGATGACGGAGTGATCGTTTGTGGCTGATGCAATCCGTATAAAAAAGAGATGACTTGCGGGTTTATCTCCATGTTCATCACATCCATCCCACGACAAATGATGCTCTCCCGGGATCAGACTACCTTCGAACAGATTTTTAACCTTGCGCCCGAAGAGGTCGATGATGTCAATGCTGATCCATCCTGCTGTCTGCTGACGGATCAGGATGTTGACGAGATCATTGAAAGGATTGGGAAAAACTCGAACCAGATCACCCGGGTTGACCGGTTCATCGACACCGGGTGGAAAAAGAACATGCATCACCACATGGATGTTTTTTTCTTCCTCCAACTGATTTTTGATACGTATCCGGGTTGAATAAACCCCCGGCCCTAACCCGCTGCTGTTAAACCCTATCGGGAGGAAGATCTTTCCTCCGGAAGGGAGGAGCATCGTACCAGATTGAAAATCCATCCAGGGCGGGAGATTCCCGAAAATTTCATGGGTGATGTACATGCTCCCTTTGCCGGTATTCATCACCATGATGGAAGCGCTTTCCTGCTCACTGGCGTAAAGCGAGACCTCCAGTACGGTGTCAGGAATCGTTGAAAGGACGGGCGTTAGAAGCAGTGCGTCCGGGAAACGGATGTTATCAAGCCACACTCCGTCATTACCGACTGTCACCACGCTGTCTTTCCGGTACATCCAGCGGAACATGTGCACACCTTTTTTTACCGGAATGGTTATCCGTTGCCATGGTTTGGCGCCATCCCATGCGCCTTGATCACTGCCGTCGATAAAGAACCCGGCATAATCACTGTACCGTTCAAATAAGGTTTTCTCGGAGGAGACGGCAAGGTAGAAGATGACAGAATCGTCCCGAAGGGTTGTCAGGGTGATATCCAGATTGCTTTGATCACTGTGGAAAAGACCGGCAGACCGCGCGGCGTGACTACCCTGGAATACCGTATCATTGACAATGCCCCAGGGTTTGTAGTTCGGGAGATTCCATGGAAATCTCGTAAAATCGGCACTTTCGAAATCCTCCAGGTGTTCATGCCCGGTTTGCAAGAAGAGGGATGAGCGGCATACAACACCTTTACCATCAACCGCGGTCAGGTTCAGTTTGGCCAGGTAATCATCCGGCGTGGAGCCGTCTGCTGATATCAGAAAATCAAGCGTAACTTTTTCCAGGGGAGATATTGCCGGAATAGACACTGAATCGGTCAACAGGGTGATCAGGTTGTCCGTGCCGGCAGCTTTAACATACCCTGCTGCACTTCCGGCGCTGCCGGTGTTTTGAAAAACAATGCCGATACGGGTGGTTTCGCCCGCCTCCAGCCGGTCATTCGGATCGTCAGGAAAAGAATAGGTGACGGCCTCCAGCATTGGGGAAGAAACGGATAGGTCGAATGGCCTGATCTGATGATAATTACTGGCATTTGCATGGATGACAAGAGCAAGGATATGCCCATTGGGTGTGTTTGGCTCAATCAGAAATGAAAAAAGATTGAAAAGGCTGATTGAATCACCGGTTGGAAGTGTATTCATCCTGAAAACAGAGTCTATGATCGTGATGTAGGGATCATCAGATCTGAGTGTGAATAACACATCCTGAAAGGACAGGGTTCCCGGGTTGGCCACTTGCAGGTCAACCATGGCAAGATCTCCATATTGCACAACTTGGCCGGAAAGGTTATGTGCGCTGGGATGGATCAGCAATGCGCGCTGCATGAACGGAATAGTTTTTTTATC
>VGGL01000036.1 GCA_016868575.1 Bacteroidota bacterium | reverse complement strand
CTACGTACTCTGTCTTTAAATACTCTTGGCCTTTCAAACCAAAAGCATGGTATAGTAAGCTTTGCAATGTCATGAGTACAAATATCTATACTTTTTTTCACAGGTACGCATTATTACGATGAACCAAGTTTATTTTAAATACGACTCACTCAGTCGTATGATTGAAAAAGGAATTTACAAGCCAGGCGCTTGGTTCCCATTGATTTATAATTATTATGATGATTATGATTTTAACAATGACGGAAACGCCGACTTTTATTATGTCCCGGATTCTGACTTTCCTGATAATCAACAACACATGAACAACATTGGAAGATTTACGGGAACAAGTGTATCGCTTGTTTCTTCTTCCAGTGCGAAATCGACAGTCTTTCTACGAACTGCTATTATCTATGATAAGTTCGACAGGATTATCCAGACACATAAAGAGAATTTCGTTTTTGGCCGAGGGTGGGATATTTTTACAAATGGGTATGACTTTCCAGGCAGGATGACCAAGACCAAGCAAACCCATAATATTGGCGAGCCATCCAAATCAGAGCCAATCACCATTTTTAAACTAATGGAATATGATCATGGTTCCAGATTAACCAAGCTTTCCCAGAGTATAAATGGAAAAGATCTTCAGGAAGTTTCATATCAGGAATATAATTCCATCGGCCAATTGATTAAGAAATCCCTGAATCGAACAGAATCCAACCCGTCTTTTCAGGAAATTGATTACCTTTATAACATCCGGGGATGGTTGAGATTTATTAATCATGGAGGACTTTATAGTAATAATGATTTGTTTTTCATGGATATTTTTTACAATGAACAAATAAATGAACCTGGATTTAATTCACAACCAGCGTATAATGGAAATATATCAGCAATAAGATGGCTTTCCAGGTCATTTCCTGAGTTTAAAGCATATTTATTTGCATATGATGATTTGAACAGAATCAATCAGGCTGATTATCTAAAATTTAATAATGGTTCCTTGAATTCTAGCACAGACTATGATGTTGGTGACATAAAATATGACTACAATGGAAATCTGCAATCGATGTCAACATTTGGATTGAATGCTGAAGAGAAGTATGAAGAGATTGATGATTTAACTTATTTTTATTCGGGGAACAGACTGGTTGGCGTAAACGATGAGATTGAGCTTTGTTCCGAGTACGATTTTTGCGACAATGGGATGATTTATGATCCCAACGAACCTCAAACAGTAGAATATCATTATGATCAGAATGGAAACCTGATTGATGATGTAAATAAAGGGATTGTATCAATTCAATATGATCATTTCAATAACATGCCCATTTATTTTGATCTTGACGGAGGCCGATATATCCACTTTCTTTATGATGCAAGCGGGGTGAAGTGGAGAAAAGAGGTCTTTGAACATGGTGACCTGGTGGAAACCACTGACTATGTATCTGGTTTTGTTTATACAGACAGTGTACTGAATTATACTCTTGCTGATGAAGGGCGGATTCTTTGGAATGGAGGTGAATACACTTACGAATACCAGTTGAAAGACCATCTTGGCAATGTCCGCGTTTGTTTTACCGATCGTGATGGCAACCCTTATATCACCCAGGATAACTCTTATTATCCCTTTGGCCTGCAGATGAAAGGACTCGAATTCAACTCATCTTCCGACCCAAATAAGTACCTTTACAATGGCAAGGAAATGCAGTTTGATCATGGGTTGAATTGGTATGATTATGGGGCGAGGCTGTATGATTCTCAGTTAGGAAGATGGCATTCCTTTGACCCATTAGCAAGTCAAAGAGAGTGGGTGTCTCCGTATAACTTTTGTCAGAATAATCCCATTAGTAGAATCGATCCAACAGGATCGTTGGATGACTGGTATCAAGACGAAGACGGGACGAAACAATTTGACCCAAATGTGAAATCTCAGGCAAATTTGAAAGGAACCCAAAAATATATTGGGAAAACCGATGTGGATAAAGATGCAACTGGAAACGTTACTACAAATTATATTGAGGATGGTAGTATCTTATTCAAGAATGAGACAGATGCTTACAATAGAATGTGGTCTCAGGCAAATGATCACTATAAAAAGGAAAAAGAAGTTGGAGGATTTGTATTAAGCAACAATAAAGTACTAGTTACTCCAGATTATAATAATGAAGAAGGGGACTGTACTCCAAGTAAATATGGATATAGTATTAGCAAAAATGGATATTTATCAAAAGGCCCAGACAAATGGAAAATAACAGGGCAAATACATACGCACCAAGATCCGAGTCGTGATGCAACTCCTTCTTATATTACCAAAGATGGTTGGGGAGATGTTGGATATTCAAGAGCCATGGGAGGTCTTCCTGTTTTCACTATAGGTCATGATGGAAATATTCATGGCGTATATTATAGTGAGAAACAAAAAGGATATGGAACAATATTAGAATTGGGTAGCAGAAGTTATTTACTCACAGGAAAAACAAAATTAGCACCATGGTTAAAAACATATCCAACATTAGGCCAATAGAGATAAGAGATATCTTACAATTAGTTGTTTTATTAATAATTATTTTAATCTTCTCTTGCAAGCAAAACAAGCCTTGTAAAGAATTAATATTAGATAGCAGGGTTTATCAGATATTAAATGAATATGTGCAAAAACATCCTCAATATAATACTTTTATTTTAATGGCTTATCCTTTACAAATGATTGATGATAGTGTAAATGAGTCAGGTTTTTTACTTGGGCCTGGATATAATGAATTGATAAGAGATTATTCCCAAATTTATTTTGATTTTGAGGATAATAGGGTATATTATGTATCTGAAATATCTTCTATTTTGAAAATAAATAGTAATGATTGGAATAACATAAATGTCTCAGACAGTATTGTAATATCGGAAAAGGATAGTACTTTGTCAATAATTAAGGATGCTTGGCCTCTTTTTATTACTCATGCTATTTTTTTTAACTTTAATCAAGCAAATTCAATAAGTATCAATTATAGACCTGATACTATTTTCGCACCAAAACGTTGTAAAACTTCTATTAAATTTGAAAACATAGAACAGAGATAATTGTTATTAATATTTAGTGCTAATTGAAGAAATTTTAATCAAAACCTTAAGAATAATTCACGACAGAACAGAAACTTCCTTAAATCAAAATACATGAAATACTTAATCTTTCTTAGTATCACATATCTTTTTATCAATAATACAATCGCCCAGATTCATCCTTTGGAAATCCAGACAAGTGGCCATGGAGTTGATCATACATGTCAAATTTTCTCATTGGGTGACCGTGGTATAGTTATGTCAGGTGACTTTGAGAAAACCTTATCCATTGAGGGAGCTATAGCTTTCAACGCAAATGGAGATCGGGATGTTTTTTGGGGAATGATCGATTTGGATGGAGGTAAAGTTAGCAGAAGTCAACAACTTGGCGGAGAACAGTATGATCATATTTCCTCAGTTGCCGGAGATACCTCCGGGAATCTATATGTTCTTGTTTCTTTCAAAAGGGAAACGAATATTGGCAGTCAGAAACTGAAAAGCTCCGGATTCATGGGTAGTTACATAGCTAAGATGGATGAGAAAAGAGGTATCCGTTGGGTTAGATAGATTGAAGGAAGTTTATTGTGCCCGGGAACTCACCTTGCGGTTAATCCAAAACAAGAACTGGTCTTTTCTTTTTCTTTCAGAGATTCGCTGGAGATCGGAGGAAATACCTATTTTTCAACCGGTGGATATGATATGATCACCGGGATATTGGATAAAACCGGAAATCTTCTCTGGGCTAAACAGGTCGGAGGAAAGGGAAGCGATATGGTCAACGCTGTATTGGTAACAGCACAATCTGATGTTTTAATTTCCGGTTCTTTCGGGGATCAATGCATCGCTGGAAATGATACGCTGCTCGCTGGAAATGAAAGAAATCCCTTTATCATCAAATTCCTGGCAAATGGAGAAATCATCTCTTCTTATTCTATTCCATCCCAATACAATGCTGGATTTCGGATGATCGTCTGTGACCGGTCAAATAACCTTTATGCTTTGGGAAACTTTTCAAGATCGCTATCCATTGAAAAAACAATCCTGCAATCTCATGGATATCAGGATGTTTTCCTAATGAAACTGACTCCCGACTTCAAGCTTGCCTGGTGCAGGACAATAGGAGGACAATCCAATGATCATGCGTATGTGATTGCGATCAATCAAAAGAACGAGTTGTTTGTTTCAGGAAAACACAAATTGGATCTGTACTTTGATCATGTGAAATGGATGGAAAGCAGACTATACCCACAGATGAATGCTTTCGGACACACCTTTATTGCCAGATTTGACACTGATGGGACCCTGATCTACAATATGTGCTTCCCCGGTACTTCTGAAAACTACTGCAAATCCATTGCATTTGACGAAAAGGGAAATCCCTGGTTTGCCGGCAACTTTTCCGGAAAGATGAGGTTTGGAGATGATCTTCGCCAGGGAGAGCTTGTTGCTACCGGACTGAAAGACATCTTTATCCTTCGTTATTCGGATCCCTGTAAAGAATTCAGTATTGATCTTGGTGAAGATATCAATCTTTTACCCGGGCAATGGATCACCCTGGATGCAGGAAGCGGGTATCAGTCTTATTTATGGAATGATGGAATATCCGACAAACAGGTACTGGTAACAGACAAGCCGGGGAAATATGTTGTTTCCGTTACAAATGAGATTGGTTGCATGGCAACGGATTCGGTCATGGTAAAATTGGTTGACCCGATCGAAAAGGAGGATTCTCAAAAATTGTCTCTGACAGATTTCAATCCTGTTTTTTACCCCAACCCTACAAATGGTATTCTTAATATCTATTTCCATTCATTGCCAGCAGAAGAGGTTGAGATCAGCATCATAGATATCTATGGAAGCATCATGATCCTTGAAAAGAAAAAATCATCCTCCTCCATCCTGCAATTGGATCTGTCGTCCCTGGCAAACGGGGTATATACAATCCAAGTAAAATCATCATCAGAAAGCTTTACGGGGAGAGTTGTTAAGAATTAAACAACTTCTTAATCGAGTTGGAATCAAATGGTTTCTTGCTTTTTCGGGAAATGGTTCAATCGTAAACAATCTTTTTGTTCTTTGAAAACAAAACCTCCTGAAGAGATTGAACTCAGCACATCGGAATAGAGGGTCAGTATCGTCGAAATATGCGAGAGGTTGATAAAAAGTGTAAAGTCTAAAACGAAAAGTGCAAAGTGCAAATTCTTACACTTTGCACCTTGCACTTTAGACTTGTCGTCGTACCCGGAGCCGGAATCGAACCGGCACGAGATTGCTCTCATTGGTTTTTGAGACCAACGCGTCTACCTGTTCCGCCATCCGGGCAAATGGAACGGGGGGCAAAGGTAGGAAAAAATATTCAGTAGTCAGAGGTCGGAGGTCAGATAAGGACAAGAATCCTCTGACCTCTGACTCTGATATCTGAAAAAACCTACATTCAAACAGATGACCTTTTCCCTTTTTTCCGATTAAGAAAAAACCGTACCTTTGCACGCGGAATGATCTTCCATAACAATTCCATACATTATGTACCCCAAGGAGGTTAAGATCTTTGCCGGTCGGAAAACCCGATATCTGGCGAATAAAATTGCCAAGAGCTATGATACAAAGCTTGGCAATATCCTCATCACTGAATTCAACGATGGGGAGTTCCAGCCCTCCTTCGAGGAAAACATCCGGGGGTGTGATGTGTTCATCATCCAGTCGACATTCCCACCTGCTGATAACCTATGGGAACTGCTCATGCTCATCGATGCAGCCAAACGGGCGTCGGCCAGGAACATCATCGCCGTCATACCCTATTTCGGATATGGGCGACAGGACAGGAAAGACAAACCACGCGTGTCGATCGCATCCAAGCTGGTGGCAAACCTGCTTTCTGCTGCCGGCGTACAGCGGCTCATTACACTCGACTTACATGCCGATCAGATACAGGGCTTCTTCGATATTCCCGTTGATCACCTCTTTGCTTCTTCCATCTTCATTCCGCAACTAAAAAAAATGGCTCTTCCGAATCTAACGCTGGCTTCGCCCGATACGGGCGGTACCAGACGGGCGGCAGCCTACGCCAAGATCATGAACACCGGATTTGTGATCTGTTACAAACAACGGGCAAAAGCAAACGAAGTGGCCGACATGGCCCTCATCGGAGACGTAACAGGAAAAGATGTGGTACTTGTTGACGATATCCTGGATACCGGCGGAACACTGGTCAAGGCAGCTAGCCTGATGATGAAGAACAACGCTGCCAGCGTCCGCGCTATGATCACACATCCGATCCTTTCTAAAGGCGCTTATAACCAGATCGACAAATCTCCTCTTACTGAATTGTTCGTTACCGATACCATCCCATTAAAAAAACAACAGCCAAAGATAAAAGTGCTGACTACAGCCCATTTGCTAGCAACAGTCATCAAGCGGGTAGAAGCCAATGAATCCATTGCTTCCCTGTTCAAATTTGAGGACTGACCATTAATAATCAATAATTTACATTTATGAAAACAGTATCATTGAGCGGTTCCCTTCGCGGGAACGTAGGGAAAAAAGATGCTAAAGCCGGCCGGAGCCAGGGCAACGTGCCTTGTGTGCTCTATGGCGGAAAAGAACAGATCCATTTCATGGTGAAGGAAAAAGATTTCCGTAAGATCATCTTCTCTCCCGAGGTTTGTATCCTTCAGATCAAGCTGGGGGAGAAAAGTATCGACGCCATCTTGCAGGATGTACAGTACCATCCGGTTACCGACCGGGTATTGCATGTCGATTTTCTTGAGATCCTTCCCGGAAAACCGGTCAATATCGCTATTCCGGTGAAAATTACCGGCACGGCCCCCGGCGTTTTAAAGGGTGGCCGGTTGATCTCCAAGCTCCGCAAACTGAAGGTCAAGGCCCTTGCCGAACATCTCCCGGATCACATCACCATCTCTATCGGCACCCTTGAGGTGGGTGATTCGGTGAGAATTTCGGACCTTTCGATTGAACATCTCCATTTCATGGATTCACCCCATGCGGTGGTGATTGGTGTGAGAACCGCACGCGCTGTGGTTGAAGAAGAGAAACCAGCCGAAGAAGCTGCAACCGAAGGCGGCGAAGAAAAAGCCGAAGGCGGAGCAGACAAGAAAGAAGGCGGGAAAAAGGAATAACAGCAGCCTCACCCCTACCCCTGCCCCTCCCCCGGATTCCTGCTTTTGCAGGAACCTAGGGGGAGGGGTTTGGGGTGGGGGCTCATCCCTATGAAATACCTCATTGCCGGCCTGGGTAACATCGGTGACGAGTATGCCAATACCCGCCACAATGTGGGTTTTATCGTTGCCGATTCCCTGGCAATGGATCTCAAAGGAACCTTTGCTTCCGGCAGGTATGCGTCAGTTTGTCAATGCCGCTACCGGGGACATCAGGTCACCATCATCAAGCCCACCACCTATATGAACCTGAGCGGGAAAGCCGTGAGGTATTGGCTCAGGAATGAAGGCATTCCGCTCGAAAACCTGATGGTTGTAGTGGATGATGTGAGCCTTCCAACAGGTACCCTACGGATGAAAAAACAAGGCAGTGACGCCGGGCATAATGGATTGATAGATATCATTACAACCCTGGAAACAACTGCATTTCCACGTTTGCGGATTGGCATTGGAAGCGACTATGCCAAAGGATATCAGGTGGATTATGTGCTGGGAAAATGGACAAAACAAGAAGAAGAGATCCTCATCCCACGGATCAAACAGGCCGGCAAAGCGATCCAAAGCTTCATGGTGGAAGGGATTGACAGGGCGATGAACCGGTTCAATACAAGTTCGAAGCCCGAAGTACGAGGTACGAACGAAAGTTAGAAGGACGAGGTACTTATCTTTTCTCTAACCGCCTCCGATATCTTCGAAACCTCAATCCTTTCCTGCCTCATCGTATCCCTATCTCTTATCGTCACGGTGTTGTCTTTAAGCGTCTGGTGGTCGATGGTGATGGCAAACGGGGTTCCGAGGGCATCCATGCGGCGGTAGCGCCGGCCAATGGTGTCTTTTTCCTCATAGAAGCAACGGTAGTCATACATCAGCGTATCCATGATCTCCCGGGCTTTCTCCGGGAGGCCATCTTTCTTCACCAGGGGTAGCACGGCCACCTTGATGGGCGCCAAAAAGGCAGGGATGGAAAGCACCACACGTTCACTGCCGTCTTCGAGTTTTTCCTCTTTATAGGCATGACTGAGCACTGCCAGGAAGGTGCGGTCGAGTCCGATGGAGGTCTCCACCACATACGGCACATAGTTCTCATTGGTCTCTGTGTCGAAGTATTGAAGCTTCTTTCCTGAATATTTCTGATGAGCGCCCAGGTCGAAATCGGTTCGGCTATGGATACCTTCAAGCTCTTTAAATCCGATGGGGAAATGAAACTCAATATCGGCCGCGGCGTTGGCATAATGGGCCAGCTTCTCATGATTATGGAAACGGTATTTTTCCTTTGGGATGCCGAGCGACAGGTGCCATTTCATCCGTTGTTGCTTCCAGTACTCATACCAGGTGAGTTCTTCTCCAGGTTTCACAAAGTACTGCATCTCCATTTGTTCAAACTCTCTCATCCGGAACAGGAACTGCCGGGCTACGATCTCATTGCGGAAGGCTTTTCCGGTTTGAGCAATGCCAAACGGGATTTTCATCCGGGCAGTTTTCTGCACATTGAGGAAGTTGACAAAGATCCCCTGGGCGGTCTCCGGCCGAAGGTAGATCTCGTTGGCATCTTCATTCACCGAGCCCATCTGGGTGGAGAACATCAGGTTAAACTGGCGTACCTCCGTCCAGTTGCGGGAACCGGAGATCGGACAGACAATCCCTAATTCTTCGATCAGCTTTTTGACATCCTCCAGGTCGTTGCGATCCAGCGCCGGATAAAAACGGGTTCTGATCGCATCAATCTTGTCCTGATTCTCTTTCACCCGGGGATTGGTCTCCCGGAACATCTTTTCATCGAAGCTCTCCCCAAACCGGCTGCGGGCTTTTTCAACCTCTTTCAGGATCTTCTCCTCGATCTTGGCCATGTGGTCTTCGATCAGCACATCGGCGCGGTATCTTTTCTTGGAATCTTTGTTATCGATCATCGGGTCATTGAAGGCATCCACGTGTCCGGAGGCTTTCCACACGGTTGGGTGCATAAAAATGGCTGCATCCACCCCAACGATGTTCTCATGGTACTGTACCATCGACTTCCACCAGTATTCGCGGATGTTGTTCTTCAGTTCCACCCCGAATGGACCGTAATCATAAACAGCACTCAGTCCGTCATAGATTTCACTGGAAGGAAAAACAAACCCGTATTCTTTGGCGTGGGAGATGATTTTTTTGAAAACGTCTTCGTTCGAGGCCATATGCATGAAAATTGAGGCGGCGAAATTACAAAAAATGACAATGGTGAAAATCCGAAAAAGACAGGGTTACTATCGAACGATAAAAGAATACAGGATTATCTGGTTAATATCAGTCCTTTCACGACAGGAACCGAATGGCGGGGCACAATCTTGATAAAATACAGGCCATTCATAATGTGTTCCGGCAAAATAATTTCATTATCCGGGATTATCATTTCTGTTCGATAAATTAGTTTTCCTGAAGGATCAGTTATTTCAATCAAAATCGGATTTTTTTGGAAACAGGAACTTCTAATAGAAATGGAGCCAGTTGTTGGGTTTGGAGAAATGAGGATATTTCTATTTAACTCCAGTTCCGGTGTTCCTGTCCAATAATAGCAAGTATTCCATGAAGGATTTTTATATTTAAGAACTTCATCTTCTGTAAAGCAAAGTAACTCCGGATTATCACCTGTCATGCCACAAAAACCACCATTAAGCACGCCATAATTACTTCCGATCCCTTCGATCCAGGTTTCCTGGCACCATCCTGCCTCATGTGAAAGAAAATAGATCGACCGCATTTCTCCATTTAAAAGTTCGATTGTACCAATTGAATCCAAAATATAATACTCGTAACTGCCATGTAGGAATAAAGTGTCTCCGATTGAGGCGCCAAATGAATAAATAAGATCGTCTCCAATCCCCCAATTTATGTAGACATTACCATTAGTATCTTCCCGAATCAATTCACTATATTCCCATCCGCTTTGGTATTCATCCGTTGTTTTCCATACTTTTAGATAATGTTTTCCGTCCAATATGGAATCCCCTTCAAACTTTGTATAATCGGTCCAGAAATCCCACATGAAGATCCTATGGAGTGTACTCCAAACACTACCCTCCTTTACAAGCGGATGATAGGTCTGCGAAAAGGAAGGTAAAGAAAATGAAAGGAGTAATACGTACAGTAGACTTTTCATAGAACATATATTTATACCACACACAAAGATAAAACATTTTCACGCTGAAAGAGATAGTAAAAAGTCTGTTCCGGATAAATTGAATTCCATCTATCTTTGTGGGCAGTATGGGACTCTTTATATCAAGGATGGATAGTGAAAATGATTTATTTTATCTCGCAGATTCACGCAGGTTTCCCACGCAGATTCACGCCGATAAGTAATAATAACCCATATATAATCAGCGAAAATCTGCGGAAAAGCTCTGCGGGAATCAGCGGGAAACAAACCAGGTTTACTTTAACATTCTTCTCCTCTCTCAATGAATCAATAGCTTATTAATGATCCGGATCGATAACACCCTCATTTCAGAAGAGATCGGAGAAATCCGGTTTTGCTGCGACCTATCCAGCTGCAAAGGTGCCTGTTGTGTGGAAGGTGATGCCGGCGCCCCGCTCACCGAAGAAGAGATCAGCCTGCTGGAAGATCATATCGACGAAATCAATCCATTCATGACCTCGACAGGAATCGAGGCAGTGGAATACTCAGGGGTATTTGATTACGACATGGAAGGCCATTTTGTAACTCCCCTGGTGAATGGGAGAGAATGTGTTTTTATTTTCTTCGAAGATGGAATTGCCCGGTGTGCCATTGAAAAAGCCCATACCGAAGGGGTGATCCCTTTTCAAAAGCCCCTCTCCTGCCACTTGTACCCCATCCGGATCACCTGCCTTCCAGAATATCAAGCAGTCAACTATCATCAATGGCCTATTTGCCGGGATGCGCTGGAAAATGGAAAAAAGTTGAACCTTTCCCTGGTGGAGTTCCTCAGGGATGCCTTGGTCAGAAAATTCGGGAAAGCCTGGTATGGTGAACTGCTCAGGCAGTTGCAGCGCCGGCAGCAGTAGCCATTCCGGCCAGTTCCTTATCGATCAGGAAAAGTCCGCCCTGTGTTTCACCCGCCAGCTTGATTTTATCCAGTATCTCTTTTGCCGAGGCTTCCTCTTCAACCTGCTCGGTAACATACCACTGGAGAAAGTTGGTAGTGGTATAATCCTTTTCCTTCATGCAGACTTCGAGCAGCTTGTTAATGGAGGCAGTAACGAATTTTTCATGTTTCAGAACTATCTCAAAGACCTGTTTGAGGGTCTTGTAGGCTGCAACCGGTTGATCAAGCTTGGAAAGCAAGGCATGACCATCCATGGTATTCACATAGGCCATCAGTTTGAGTTGGTGTATACGTTCCTCATCCGAATGTACATAGAGGTATTTCGCTGCGCCGGGGAAGCCTGCTGTTTCGCACCAGGAGGCCATGGCCAGGTAAATGCGCGAAGAATCTTCTTCGATGGCGATTTGCTTGTTTAATGCATCTACAACGGCTTTTTTCATGATTGTGGGTATTTGATGTTTATTTGTTACTGAGTGCTTCCGCCCCGCTCACAATCTCCAGGATCTCCTTGGTGATCGAAGCCTGGCGGGCTTTATTATAGGTTAATTTCAATTCTTTCAGCAGTTCGGTGGCGTTGTCCGTAGCGATCTGCATGGCTGTCATTCGGGCCCCTTGTTCCGAAGCAAAAGAATCCAGCAGGCATTTGAAGAACTGGAGCCTGAGCGAACGGGGGATCAACTCCCGGACAATGGTGGCCTGGTCGGGTTCATAGATGTATCCGGCTTCCTTTCCTGCTTGCTGAGCTGATGTTGAAGAGATCACCGGCAGGAATTGCTCAACCTGCAAAACCTGAACCGCAGCATTCTTAAACTGGTTATAGATCAGCACCACCTGGTCGTATGTCCCGCGGGTGAATTCATCCATGATGTGCTGGGAAACATGTGTGGCGCTTTCGTAAGTAAGATGATCATACAGGTGATCATAAACCCCTGCAACCTGGAAATTTCGCTTTCGGAAATATTCACTTGCTTTCTTCCCTACTGTCATCAAGGTCAGGTTACCTGTTTTCAGTTGTGTCGGATATTCCGAATGAATGAGTTCCGTTGCTCTTTTGAGAATATTGGCATTGAACGCCCCGCAAAGGCCTCTGTTGGAGGTAAAAACAACAAGCAGGACTTTCCCGGGAGACCTGGTCGAGGAAAATGGACTATCCGCTGTTGTTTCCATCCCAACACTCAGGTTCTGCAGGATCTCTTTCATCTTGGCCGCAAATGGACGCATCTTCAGGATGGCCATTTGAGCTCTCCTCAGTTTCGATGCCGCAACCATTTTCATGGCGCTGGTGATTTGCTGCGTCGACTTGACCGAACCGATCCGAACTCTGACTTCTTTCAGGCTGGGCATCGAAACCTGTTATTTATTTTTCTCATATTTTCTAACCACCTCTTTCGCCAGGCTTTCCATGGTCTTCACGTCCTGCTCCTCGAGTTTTCCGGCTTTCAGATTCTTCAGCACCTCTTTGTGGATTTCTGTCATGGCATGGAGAAATTCCGTCTCAAAATCGATGACGCTATTCACCGGAATGCTTTTCAGCAGGTTCCGGGTACCGCAAAAGATGATGGCGATCTGTTTTTCAACGGGAACCGGAGAATACTGGGGCTGTTTCAGGATTTCGACGTTCCGGGCGCCTTTGTCGAGAATTGCCTTGGTAGTTGGATCAAGATCGGAACCGAACTTGGCAAATGCTTCCAGCTCGCGGTATTCAGCCTGTGCCAGCTTGAGTGTTCCGGCAATTTTCTTCATCGACTTGATCTGGGCATTACCCCCGACACGCGAAACAGATATACCCACGTTGATGGCCGGGCGGATACCGGCATTGAAAAGTCCGGTCTCCAAAAAGATCTGTCCATCGGTAATAGAGATCACATTGGTCGGGATATAGGCCGATACGTCTCCTGCCTGGGTCTCAATGATGGGTAAGGCAGTCAGCGAGCCGCCTCCTTTGATCAGCGGACGGATCGATTCAGGGATATTGTTCATCTTTTTTGCCACCTCATCCGAAGAGATGATCCGAGCGGCTCTCTCCAGCAGGCGTGAATGGAGGTAGAAGATATCGCCCGGGTATGCTTCACGTCCCGGGGGGCGGCGAAGCAACAGGGATACCTCCCGGTAAGAGACAGCCTGTTTTGAAAGGTCGTCATAGATCACCAGGGCATTGCGTCCCGTATCCCGGAAGAATTCGCCGATAGCGGCTCCCGCAAAGGGGGCATAGAATTGCATCGCGGCAGGGTCAGAGGCAGTAGCCGATACCACGATGGAGTATTTCATGGCATCATTTTCTTCAAGAATCCTGACGATATTGGCAACGGTAGAACCCTTTTGCCCAACAGCCACGTAAATACAGTAAACAGGATCACCCTGATTGTAGTTATCTTTCTGGTTGATGATGGCATCGATGGCGATGGCGGTTTTTCCGGTTTGGCGGTCGCCGATGATCAGTTCACGTTGTCCCCGGCCGATGGGTATCATGGCATCGATGGCCTTGATCCCTGTTTGCAGCGGAGTGTTTACCGGCTGCCGGAAGATCACCCCGGGGGCTTTCCGTTCCAATGGCATGGCATACGTTTTACCGCTGATCTTACCTTTCCCGTCAATGGGCTCTCCCAGTGTGTTGATGACGCGCCCAAGCATTCCTTCACCCACATCGATGCTGGAAATGCGTCGGGTTCGGCGAACAATATCTCCCTCCTTCAGGTCGGCGATATCTCCCAGCAAGACAATCCCAACATTGTCTTCTTCCAGGTTCAGGACAATTGCTTTCAGTCCGTTCTTTTCAAATTCTACCAACTCTCCCGACTCCACATTGCTGAGGCCATATACACGGGCAATTCCATCACCGATCTGCAGCACCGATCCGAACTCTTCCAGGTCGGTGTCGGTCTTATAGCCAGCCAGCTCGTGCCGCAGGATGGAGGATACTTCCGAAGGTTTTATCTCTGCCATAAAAAATTGTTTTCCGGTTAAAATCCTTTTACATATAAATTGATCTTGGCGACCTCTTGCTTCAGGTCATTGAGCTTCCGTACAACGCTGGTGTCATACTGATAATCCTCGAAGCGAAGGATAAAGCCGCCGATGAGGTCTTCCTGCACCTCTTCCACCAGTTCAATGGTCTTGCCTGTTTTCTCTCCCAGCATCCCGACAATCTCCTTTTTCAGCTCTGCTCCCGGGGAAGCGGTTGTTTTGAGGATCACGGTCAGAATGTTCTTGAATGCTTTATAGAAAACCACATATTCCTCAGCGATTTCCGGGATGATCCCTTCCCTGTTCTTTCGGGTGATGATAAGCAGAAATTTCAGTGATACTTGGTCGATGTGGTTGCTGAAGATCTTTTCGATGATCTTGAGCTTCTTCTCCGTATTGATGATGGGCGATTTCAGGACTTTTTTCAGATCCTTGCTTTCCCTGCAAACGGTCTCCACCTGCTGCATGGAAGTGTAGACCACCTCCACCGACTCCTGCTGGACGCTGAAATCAAACAGCGCTCGGGCATATCTTTTGGCAACAAGTGAATAGCTCATTAACGTGTAGTGTTAGTTCGTCTGATCAATCTGGCTAAGCAGCTGCCGGATGTATTCCTGTTGGTTTTTTTTATCTGCCAGCTCCCGCCGGATCACCTTTTCGGAGATCTCGATCGACATCTGGGCCAGCTCATTTTTCAGGCCGGTCATGGCAGCCATCTTCTCATACTCGATGCTCTCACGGGCATTTTGGATGATCCGGTTACCTTCTTCCGATGCCCGCTGGCGAGCCTCTTCGATGATCACTTCCCTGACTTTCCTGGCATCGGCAAGGATTTTATCCCGCTCATTTTTTGCTTCGCGGAGAAGCGCTTCATTGTCGAGCTGCATCTTCTCCATCTCCGCCTTGGCGCGGTCAGCCGCTTTCAAGGCCTCATGGATGGATACCTCTCTCTCCTTCAGCGCCTTCAGGATGGGCTTCCAGGCAAATTTCTTCAGAATGAACAGCAAGGCCAGGAATGACAGTGTCATCCAGAATACCAGGCCCAGGCCGGGACTAACAAGTTCCATATCGTTCAGTATTTACCCACCCCCACACCCCCTCACCTCAAGAAAGGAGGTGGCAGGGGGAGAGTTCATTAAATAAACAGTATCAGCAAACACACCACGATGGCAAAGAAGGCAACCCCTTCGATCAGCGCGGCAGCCACGATCATGTTCGATCGGATATCACCCACCGATTCGGGCTGACGTGCAATGGCTTCAACAGCCCCTTTACCAATATTACCAATGCCGATACCTGCCCCGATGGCAGCAATACCAGCCCCGATACCTGCGCCCATCTTGGCAACAGGCCCCAGGTCGTTTGCAACTTCCAGTAAAATGTTCAAGAAACTCATAATCAAATAATTAATGGTTATATTGTATGTTTAGTGATGTTCCGCTTCTTCCACCGCCATGCCGAAATAGAGCGCCGACAATAACGTAAATACATACGCCTGGATCAAGGCCACCAGTAATTCCAGCAGACTCATGAAAAGCATAAATAAGATCGAGACCACCGACACGCCATAGCCCAGCGCCGGCATCATGTTGCCGAAGATAAAGATGATGCTGACAAAGCCCAGGATGATGATGTGCCCGGCCGTGATATTCGCAAATAGACGAACCATCAGGACAAACGGCTTGGTGATGATCCCGATGAACTCCACGACAGGCATCAATGGCAATGGGATTTTCAGCCACCATGGTACGCCCGGTGTGTTGACAATGTGCACCCAGTAACCCCTGTTGGCGCTGAAAGAAGTGATGATAAAAGTCATCAGTGCCAGTACCAGTGTCACTGCGATATTTCCCGTGAGATTAGCTCCGCCAGGGAAAAAAGGGACAAGTCCAAAGAGGTTGTTGAAGAAAATGAAGAAGAATAAGGTCAACAGGTAGGGCATGAACTTCTCGTGCTTCTTCTCTCCGATGGCTGCGCGGGCGATGTCATCCCGGATGAACAGGATGAACGGCTCCAGTGCATTCTGTAGCCCTTTGGGCGCTTCATTCCGTCTTTTGGTATAAGCTCGTGCCACCGAGATGAAAATGATTGCCAGCAGGATGACGCTGATAAACAGCGCAAGCACGTTTTTGGTGATCGAAAAGTCGTACACCCTGGGGGAGCCTTCCGCTGCGCCGGCACGGATGATCTTGCCCTTGTGCGCTCCCTCCAAAGGCAAGGTGAAGCCATTGTGGGTGCGTTCAGGATTCTCAAACCGTGAAGAGCTGAAAATGCTGATGTTGCCGTCGTAAAACAGGATCACCGGCAGGTGAATGACCACGTGTGCATGTCCGATCTCAGCGATATGCCATGAGTGCTCATCCACCACGTGGTTAAGGATCATCTCTCCGGCGTTGAATGACTTCTTCTCTGCTGAGCCGGCCATGGAGAACAGGGAAAAGCAGAGCAGCAGCGCAAGAGAGGCCACGATCCGGTTGATCATCTTCATATTCCGTTTTTCCCTTTTAAAACAAGGTGCAAAAGTAAGCATTTTCCGGAACATACGTATGCAAAAGGTGTTATATGTATAAAGATCTCCCCCTCCGCTTACTGATAACTATTTGCTGCTTGCTGTTCACTGAAAACAGTGGTCTGTGGTCTGTATGCTGCATGCTGCATTCTGTTTTCAACTCGGGAGAAGCAGAAAGACTCGGAATATGAGGTTTGTATGGATCGGGATCAACCGTCGAAGCCATCGCCATGAGAACGGCTATGGTTCATAGAGATTCTGCATTAATTGTTGCTGATGTTGTAAATAGTGCTAAATATTTTGTAATATTGTACCTGCAATAAGCCCCGATATTAGGGGTGCAATGCAAGTAAAATATAGAGCAGTTATGGATAATGATACTAAACATACTACTGATTTTCTCAGTGAACTTCGCAGTAATGGAAGATATGCTTTTTCTATTGATGATATTCATAGAGAAACTCATAAGCCATTAAAGAACATCCGTAAGGATATTGATAGGTTACGGGTTAAAGGAGCTGTTCAGAATATTAGAAGGGGGTTCTATACAGTAATTCCTGATGAATACAGGAAAATGGGTGTTGTTCCTGTCGAATTTTATATCGACGATCTGATGAAATACCTCTCTAAGCAATACTATGTCGGTCTTTTAAGTGCCGCAATGCTGCATGGAGCGGCGCATCAGCAGCCCCAGGAATTCTTCGTGATCACTGCCTCCCCTAAAACAAGAAGAATAGCCCAAAAGAGCACCATTATCAATTTCTGTGAAAAGAAGTATTTCTCTTCAGCCGGCATTGAGGCAAAGAAAACGGATACTGGGTACATACGGGTATCAGGTAAGGAGCTTACCTTTCTTGACTTGATTTATTTCGAGCAAACTGTCGGTGGACTTAATCGTATTGTCACCATATTAACCGAGCTTTCAGAAGACATGAGCATTAACCGCTTTAAGGAAGCTCTTTCAAATACATTCCCCGCGGCGGTATTCCAACGAGCTGGCTATATTTCAGAAAAAGTCCTGAATAATAAAAAACTAGCCCTTATTTTCGAAAAAAAACTTTCCTCCCTTAAATATCAAACGGCATGTCTGAAGGCCTCCGGGGCGAAATCAGGGATCAGGGATGATAAATGGGATTTGGTCATTAACACCCAAATCGAATCCGACCTATGATACCCAGAGCCTATATTTTGGAATGGCAGAAATCTGCCCCCTGGCAAAGAAATGCTCAGGTGGAGCAGGATTTGATCATTTGCCGTTCACTTATTGAATTGTTCTCTGATGAATTCTTGTCATCACAACTTGCATTCAGGGGTGGTACTGCATTGCACAAATTATTTTTAAGCCCGCAACCGCGTTATTCTGAAGACATCGATCTTGTTCAAATCAAAGCAGGACCAATTAAAGAAACTGTACAGCACATTCAAAAATCCATCAGCTTCCTGGGCAAGGCATCAGTAAAGCGGAATATTAATAACACCACACTAATGTTTCGTTTCGAATCCGAAATTCCGCCCGTTCAGCCGTTGCGTCTTAAGATTGAGACCAACATTCGCGAGCATTTCTCTGTTATGGGATACAAGCCAATGTCATTTGATGTCAGCAATTCCTGGTTCTCGGGACAGTGTAATCTCATTACGTATCCTTTGGAAGAATTGCTTGGGACCAAATTGAGGGCGTTGTATCAGCGCCGTAAAGGCAGGGATTTATATGATATTTGGAAAGCACTGACCAAACAACCCGGTTTGGATAAGGAGGCAATGCTCAAATGCTATCGTGAGTATATGAAGTTTGGTGTTGACCATCTTCCAACACGCGGCGAATATCGGTTAAGCCTTGAAGATAAAATACACGATGCGGATTTCCTTGGCGACACTGTAGGTCTCCTTCGTCCCGATGAAGTCTATGAACCGCTTGCAGCTTATGAAATGATCAGAACAGAATTTGTTGAAAAAATATAACATGACATTTTACTATCCAAAGATTATGGCGAGATACATCAAAAGCAAGGCTTGCTTTTTTATGTCAGATTGCATCAAGACGGATCATTAAGAAAACTTAGAAGAGATATGATCAAGATTGGATAGATTGTGGCCTGTGGCCTGTGTCCCGTGGTCTGCATGCTCTATTCCGCATTCTGCCTGCTGTTTTCTACTCTGGAGAGGCAGATAGATTTTCGATATTTAGCTCACCCTTAATCAGTTAACAGTAATCAGCAATCAGTTACCAGTAACTTCAATACAAAAACCCGAACAACCACAGCGGAATTCGGGATTTTGTTCCATGTTCGATATCATCTAAGACAAGGAACGAGTCGATTTTTCCGGCCAATTGTTTATTACTTTTCCCTTTGCCACCGACCTCGAAAAGGAATTTTTCCTGTACCAGGAAATCGCCTTTGGGCGCTAATTCAACAGAGGCAACCGTTTGCACCTGGTTTACGAATAAGCATTCCCGGAGGTTCCCGGTAGAAACTGACCCCGGGGACAAAGTGAAAACGATGTTCGGATGATGAAGCAGGATCTTTCCCGGTTTTGTGAGTTTTCCGTAGAAGCTGCCTGCCGGATACAATGCAGTGATCACGTCGGCTTTTTCCAGGAATGAAAGGTACTGAAGCAGTGTATTTCGATTGAGTTCTACGGCTTCTGAGAGTTTGGATATATTTGGCTGGTAAGGAAGGTTTCCTGCAATGTATCGCAGCGCACGTTTCATCTTTTGGACATTCCGGTACTCCAGGCTGAACATGGCCGGGATTTCATTCTCGAGAATAAAGTTCAGGGTAGCCTCAAGTTTGAAGGAGTAGGATGCTTCAGATTGCAGAAAATAGGGATAGTAGCCAAATTTCAGATAATCTGAAAATAGCGGAAGTGGCCTGATCTCCCGGGAAATCGACAACGAAATGGCTTCATGTTCAGCAACAATGTCTCCCAGGGCGACAACCGGAAATGGTTTCCCTGTCCTGATCCCGATGAACTCCCGGAAAGACAAGCCATGCAAGTGATGGATCACCGATCTTCTGCTTAGGTCGGTATGCGCATCCATCAGCTTCAGAACGGATGATCCCGAGAAAACTATCTTCAGTCTCGGGTAGAGGTCATACAGATTCTTGATCTCTGCAGCCCAGTTGGGGTACTTGTGGATCTCATCGATGACGAGCCGCTCTCCCCCCTGGCGGTAGAAATCTTCTGCAAGTGCAAACAGCGTGGGATAGGGATTGGCAATATTGTCAAGGGTTACATAAAGAACCGACCGGTCTCCGGGCGTATATCCGGAAAGATATTGCAACAGACAGGTGGTTTTTCCGACTCCCCGCGCTCCAATTATTCCTATCAGCCGTTCCTCCCAGTCAATCTTATCCAGCAAGCTCCTCCGGAATGAAAACTCTGTTGATGCAATCAGTTGATTCTGATATTGATACAATGATTCCATAATAATTTGTTAATTTGGATAAGCAAAATTAATAAAATATTGTTAATTACGATCAACAATTATATTTAAGATTTAACTGCTCCCTGCTTTCTATTCACTGAAAACTGATCCATCCCATTCATAATCTATGATTCAAGCCTCATCATTCATAATTAATTGGAACACAGATAACAGATGTTACGGATTTGCACAGATTCATTCTACCGATTAATCATTACTTTTGGCTGATGAAATGATGGCACGTTGCTGATTTTCTACGCTTTATCCATCTATGAATAAAATCAAATCCTATAACTATCATAGCGAGACGGAGCTTTCGGGATTTTACGTGGTGTACGACGGGGCTACCTGGAATGAAAAGCCGGGCTTCCTGGGACTGAGCCACCTGTGCGAGCACCTCGTCTGCAAAGGCCTGGATCCTCTTCAGGATGCGTTCCAGCAGCATGGCATTCGCTGGAATGCCGCCACCAGCGACAATGAGGTCTATTTCTACATGACCGGCCTGGATAAATATGTAAAAAAATACATGGATGTGTTTCTGGAGAGCCTGCTGAATGTGAAGATCACCCGGGAGCAGTTTTTAACGGAACGGAAAATTGTGCTGGAGGAGTACGACAACGACTTCAATATCCAGGAGGAGGCGCACTTGTTGAACCTCTGCCGTAAACTCTTCGGTCTGCACCGTCCCATCGGACTGAGGAAAGATCTTGAAAAACTGAAACTCCCTGACTTCCGGGATTTCCAAAACACCTGGTTCCGGCAACCGTCCCGGATTTTTACCGTTTCCGGTTCGTGTGATAACCATTCTGTGTGCCATCCAATGCCTGCCGGAATGAATGGCACTGACGTTCGCTACCTGCCTTCGAATCCCTTTGTATTTGAGAAGACCAGCGAGTTTCATGAGAAGTCATCGGTCATCTTGCTGTCGTCGGTCATCACATCTGATTTTCCGGTTGTCTATTTCATCTGTGCCATGCTCGGAAGCGGGTTGAAGTCGCCATTGTATGATGAGATCCGTGAAAAGCGGGGACTGGTCTACTATATCTCCTGCAACATGGATCGGCTGAGCAACCAGGCCGGGTTGGTGATGATCGACACCATCACGGCCAATGAAAATGCGATGGAGGTGATCGATCTCGTTCGCATGGTGCTGGAGAAGAAGGAGAAATACCTTACGCGAGAACGTTTTCAGGTGATCCGGGAATCGATCCTGATCCACCTGCGGATCCAGGAGATCAACCGGCACCAAACGGTGGTGCAATACTTCAAACCCTGGAACTGGCAGTTGGAGAGCATCATCCATGACCTCACGCTGGAGGAGGTCTACCGGGTGTACGATCGCTATTTCTCCCCGGAAAGCCTGTACATCAGCATTGATAAAGAAGAATTCAAGGGATTATGACCATTTTACCCTATTCGGATGAGTATTTCATGCGTGAAGCGCTGAAGGAGGCGCACAAGGCGTTGGAGAAGGAGGAGGTTCCTGTGGGTGCGGTGGTTGTCTGCAATCAACGCATCATCGGGCGGGGACACAACCTCACCGAGACCCTTCATGATGTTACGGCCCACGCTGAGATGCAGGCGTTCACTGCGGCCTCCGGCTTCCTGGGGGGCAAATACCTGGATGAATGTACATTGTATGTGACGGTGGAGCCGTGTCTGATGTGTGCCGGTGCGGCAGCCTGGGCGCAGATGGGCAGGATTGTGTATGGCGCATCAGATGAGAAAAAGGGGTATTCCTTGCTGCAAAAACCGGTATTGCATCCAAAGACTGTCGTGGTTTCCGGGATCCTTGAAAACGAATGTAGCGTTTTGATGAAGGATTTCTTCCGGAAACTCCGCTAGGGATTTAGAGACTGTTTAAAATTCATATAGAAATTCGATTAACCATCAACCGAATCATTGATAGATGGATAAATGCTATACCAGATTCAGGCAACCTTTCATAATCTTTGGACAATCGTCGATGAAAAGAAAG
>VGGL01000035.1 GCA_016868575.1 Bacteroidota bacterium | reverse complement strand
ACCAAAACTCGTACTTGACAAAAAAAACAGCAGAAGGATTCAGGAGATCGAGCAATCGCTTTGCATTCGAGGGGGTATCTTCCGGCAGGTAGCAAACAAGATCGGCGCCTTGATAGTTCTTGCGAACCTCATAACCCGATGGGGAGAAGAATGTCAGACAGATAAAGATATCGGGATGCAGGGCCCGGATGGCTTCGATCACAGGTCTCCCCTGTTCGAATTCACCCAGGGAGGCACAATGGAACCACCACAACTTTTTTGCAGTCGCTGGTGCGGATGATGGTTTTAAAGCTTCTTCTATTTTTTTTAACAACCCTTTTCTCCCTTTCACCCAGGCTGCAGCCTTGGGATTAAACGGAGCGACCAACCGGATGCTTAGAAAATAGATCCTGACAATCAGTTGATAAAAGCAATACATCCTGGTCAGTAATAATAAAACGCTTTCGGAGCACGGCGATAAACCGGTATGAACCAGGCAATTTTGAAGCCGGTGAGGAGGTCCAAATGCTGGCTGTCGTCCTTTTTCATCAGGTCGAAGTCATATTCCCGGAAACTTTTTGTCCAGGCTTGGGTAAAATCGAGGCTGATCATAAAATTGATCCAGCGCTGGTTGCCCATATACAGGTAACCGATCGATTCATTGATGGCCAACCCACCCCGAAAGCGGTCGTATCCCCGTTTATAGTCTCCTTCAAGCTGCGGAACACTGTTGTTGGGGATGTTGATGCGCACCTTGTGCTGCAGGTACCCGGCCCCAGCGGTGATAAAAAAACCAGAGTTTGGATTGGGCCCGAGCCAGTTGAACATCTTCCCGAATTTGGCCAGAAAATGATAGCCCCGTTCATACAATACATAGTCGGCGTACATCCCGTTCTCGTCCAGTAAATAACCTTCACTGGTTGTGATGTGTTTCAGGATATCATCTCCATTCTTCACCTTTCCCCCAAACAAATAGTTTCCTTCGACGCCGATCAGCCAGTTTGACTTGGTCTTGAGTAATAATCCGGCGCCAATCCCGGAATTATTCCCAAAGCGTTTGGCCAGATCCTTACCCGGTATGGAGTAGGAGTAATTTGCATAGATCAGTGTGGAGAAGATGCTGGAATCTTTGATACTGGCCTGAGAAAAGGCTTTCTGCGAGGTCAGGCTAAGGATCAGCAGGGGGATGAATAGAAGGGTAGATGTTCTTGTTTGCATGTATCTCGATATCTGAAAAAGTCAATGATTCGAACCATCCTCGTAAAAATGCATCTCCCGGATATACCGGTAAACCTTTTCCGGAAGAAAATACCGCACATCCTTTCTTTCCCTGATGTTTTGCCGGAGAAAACTGGAAGATATCTCTAACAACGGTGCGGCGATCCGGTGCATCCGGGGAAATTTTTCCGGACTGTGCAGTAAATCTTGTGAACCGGGTCGGGGGTAAATGTACATATCAAACCTTTCAGCTAATGTTTCATGATCTTTCCACCGATGGAAATCGGGAAGAAAGTCGGTGCCGGCAATAATAACGAACTGTTTGTCAGAATATTTTTCTTCCAGTGCATATAAGGTATCGATGGTGTAAGAAGGCTGTGGAAGATGAAACTCGATACCGGAAGACAGGAAGCGTGGATCCTCTTCAATGGCCAGGTTCACCATGGCGAGGCGGTGGTGGCCTGCCAGTAGGGAATTCTTCTCTTTCAAAGGATTGTGCGGTGAAACCACGAACCAGACCCGGGAAAGATCGGTAAACTCCACCATGTAGGATGCAATCATCAGGTGCCCGATATGGATGGGGTTGAATGATCCAAAGAATAATCCGATCCGGTTTTTATCTTTCCCGCGCATAGGCATCAGATCATTTTCTTCGGGTCGACGATTTTGGTAAACTCCTCGTCGGTCAGCAAGCCTAACTCCAATGCTGCCTCCCGCAACGTCTTATGCTCATGGTGGGCTTTTTTGGCAATTTTTGCCGCATTGTCATAGCCGATATGTGGATTGAGGGCGGTGACCAACATGAGTGAGTTGTCGAGGTTCTTCTTGATATTCGCCGGAATGGGTTCGATGCCAATGGCGCAATGATCATTGAAGGAAACACAGGCATCTCCGATGAGTCGTGCCGATTCAAGAAAATTCTTGATCATGACCGGTTTGAAGACATTCAGCTGGAAGTGGCCGTTCATCCCCCCGATGTTGATCGCCACATCGTTCCCTGCAACCTGAGCTGCAACCATGGTGAGCGCTTCACATTGGGTGGGGTTGACCTTTCCGGGCATGATGGAGGAACCGGGTTCATTTTCCGGAAGAAGGATCTCTCCGATCCCGCACCTGGGGCCACTTGCCATCAGGCGGATGTTATTGGCAATATGCATCAGGCTGACAGCCACGGTTTTCAGGGCACCATGAGCTTCTACGATGGCATCATGGGCTGAGAGGGATTCAAACTTATTTGGTGCAGTAATGAAAGGCAGGCCGGTGAGATCAGAGATGATCTTCGCCACCAAAACGTCATAACCTTTGGGACAATTGATGCCGGTGCCAACCGCAGTGCCGCCGAGCGCCAGCTCGCTCAAATGCGGGAGGGTACAATGCAGGGCTTTCAGTCCATGCTCCAGTTGAGAAGCATAGCCGGAGAACTCTTGTCCCAGCGTCAATGGAGTTGCATCCATCAGGTGGGTCCGGCCGGTTTTCACGATATCCTTGAATGCTTCTGATTTCTGAACCAGCGTTTGATGGAGTTTTTCAATCCCCGGAATGGTAACCTCCACTACTGCTTTCAATGCTGCGATGTGCATGGCGGTAGGAAAAGTGTCGTTGGAAGACTGAGATTTGTTCACATCATCATTGGGGTGAATGTAAGATTTTCCTTCACCCAACTTTCCTCCGTTCAGGACGTGTGCGCGGTTGGCGATCACTTCATTCAGATTCATGTTTGTTTGTGTACCGGAACCGGTTTGCCATACCACCAGCGGGAACTGGTCATCCATTTTGCCATCGAGGATTTCATCACAGGCCTTGACGATCAGATCTTTTTTATCTTCAGGAAGCTTGCCTAACTCAAAGTTGGTCAGTGCGGCCGCTTTTTTCAGGATGGTAAAAGCCCAGATGATCTCTTGCGGCATCGAGGCCTCCGTCCCGATCCTGAAGTTCTCTTTGGAACGTTGTGTCTGGGCACCCCAGTACTTGTCGGCCGGTACCTCAATGGGCCCCATGGTGTCTTTTTCAGTCCTCGTTTTCATAAAATGGTTCTTTGCTGTGGATATTCAGAGAATTTTCTCAATGTTCTCAACCGGATCTCCAATGACGGCTTTGTATTGTTTTTCAATGATCGGTCGCTGAATGAGGCGGGGATTTTCCAACAGGATTCTGATCCATTCGTGGTCACTGAAGTTTTTTCCTTTGAGCTTTGTTTTAAAGAAAGGCTCCTGTTTTCTGACAATCTCCATAGGTTTCATGTTGAGCTTGACCAATAAACGGTTCAATTCTTTCTCCGTGAGTGGATTCTTAAGGTATTCACGGATCTCGAAATCCATTTGATGATCCTGTAGGAATTTCACCCCTGCGCGTGACTTGCGGCATTGCGGATTGTGATAAATGACCAGCATGATTATATTTTATTGCCAAATTCCATCAGAAAAGCTTTGATAAACATGTCGAGGTTACCATCCATCACCGCCTGAACATTTGATGTTTCGACATTTGTCCGGAGATCCTTGACCATCTTGTAGGGATGCATCACATAACTCCGGATCTGGCTTCCCCACTCAATTTTCTTCTTGGTACTCTCGATCTGTTGTATTTTTTCCCGCTTTTTTCGAAGTTCTATCTCATAGAGTTGTGATTTGAGCATTTGTAGCGCTTTTTCTCTGTTCTGCCCCTGGGAGCGGGTTTCCTGGCATTCGACGATGATCCCGCTCGGCTCGTGTCTCACCCTGACGGCCGTTTCAACTTTGTTGACATTCTGTCCGCCGGGGCCGCTGCTCCGGAAGGTATCCCAGGTAAGGTCTGAAGGGTTGATCTCAATGTTGATGGTTTCATCGATTACCGGGTAGGCATAGACTGACGCAAACGAGGTATGCCGTTTATGGTTGGCATCAAAGGGTGAAAGACGTACCAAACGATGCACGCCGCTTTCACTTTTGAGGTATCCGAAGGCATATTCCCCTTCGAACTCCAGCGAGACAGATTTTAATCCCGCAACATCCCCCTCCTGGAAATCCAATTCCTTGACCTTATAGTTGTGCTGTTCTCCCCACCTGATATACATCCTCATCAGCATGGAAGCCCAGTCCTGGCTTTCTGTTCCGCCCGCCCCCGAGTTGATTTGCAGGATCGCACTGAGTTTATCTTCTTCACGGCTCAGCATATTTCTGAACTCCAGATCTTCAATGTGTGATAAGGCTTCCTGGTAATGAATGTCAAGGTCGGCTTCATTTCCTTCACCCTGGATATAAAACTCCCACATCACAGTTAAATCATCCATGGATGCTCTGGCCTTGTCAAATGCATCCGTCCAGTTTTTCTTGTTTCGGATCGATTTCAGTACCTGCTCGGCAGTTTTGGGATTATTCCAGAAGTCGGGTGCTGTTGTTACCTGCTCTTCTTCTCTGATCTGATTCAATTTGCCATCAACGTCAAAGGAACCTCCTCAGGTCCTTCAACCGGTGGTCAAGGTCCTTTATGTTTTCAATTGTAATCATCTTATAATATTCTCTTTTTCAATATTTTCCAAACCAATTCCGATTCAAAGCCCCGCGCAATGGCAAAGCGGGCAAGTTTACCGGCCCGGATGGCCGGTTCCATGCCTTTGAGTGAAGCGGCCTTTTTAGAAATGAGGTTCTCCAGGGCTTTGAGGTATTCCTGCGGATCGATCTCTTCCAGTCCGATGGCGATGTACAGTTCAGGCATTCCCTTCTGCCGCAGGGCATAGATGATCTTGTTCCTGCCCCATTTGCTGATCCGGAATTTCCCGCGGGCAAACGCCTTGACAAAACGCTCTTCGTTGATAAAATTGTCCTTCTTGAGTTGTTCAATGACAAGCGGGATCAGCTTTTCCCGGATTTTCCACTCCACCAGTTTCTGTTTCACTTCTAAAACACAACGTTCCTGGACGGCACAATAATGCTCAATTCTGGCTTTTAATAATTCGGGGATTTGCTCATTTGTTGTCATTGGGAATGAACCTGGTATGCAAATGTATCAAAATAATTGGAAAAAAATTTTTTCGAAATTTTGTTTGAAATAAAAAAAACTCTAATTTTACCATAACTTTTTTCAAGAACCACAGTATAAGGATATATAGATATAAAATAGTACCATCGTATTCCATGCAGCCTCCTTACTCCTCATACCTCCTTTCAAGGATCTGGCTTTTGATTGGATTATGTCTCGGTGTGATCCGGTTATCAGCGCAATCTTTCAGTTGCGGGGATGTTTTTACAGATCCCCGGGACGGCCAGACTTACCCGACAATAGCTATCAATGGTCATTGCTGGTTTGCCAAAAACCTGAATGTTGGAACCATGATTGCCGGGACAACGCCGCAATCTGATAATGGTTTGAGAGAAAAATACTGCTACCAGAACAATGATGCCAACTGCCTGATATATGGCGGGTTGTATCAATGGGATGAGATGATGAACTTTGCTGTTTCACCTGGGAGCCAGGGGCATTGTCCCATCAACTGGCATGTCGCCACCGAAAATGAATGGAATGATCTGATCACCTTTTATGGGGGGAATGCATTTGCCGGGAATCCAATTAAACCGGGGGGCGTTTCTGGATTCAACGGGATATTTGGCGGCGGCTTTTTCAACCAAACGACTTACCGATATGCAGGTTTTGCAGGGATGTACTGGAACTCTACCCAGCGAAGTGCATCCCGCGGATGGGCTTTGGGAATCAACACCACCAATCCGGATGTTTCCCGCCACCCGGCGGACAAGGGATTTGCGCTCTCAGTAAGGTGTGTGGAAGGGCTATCCGTTGAATGCCAGCCACATCCTACAACGGCAAATGCAGGACCTGACCAAATGGATATCTGTACGATGCCCACCGTCTTGCAGGGTAATACACCGGTCGACGGAGTTGGTTTATGGTATATCATCTCTGGTAATGGCGGGATCATTGCCGACCCCACCAATCCTACTTCTGATTTTTCCGGAATGAATGAAGGAACCTATGTGCTTGTCTGGAGTATAAGTACTGTCTGCGGCGTTTCATCAGATACCGTAACGATCGACTTCGGGGAACTACCTGATATTGCTGATGCCGGGCCGGATCAACCCGATCTCTGTATCACCACAACCAGTATCATTGGGAATACGCCTGCCTTTGGAACTGGAATATGGACCATTGAAGTCGGTGGTGGAACCGGAGCAATTACCGATCCCACCAGCCCGGCAACCACTTTCTCCGGTTTAGAAGGACAAACTTATGTGCTCCGGTGGACCATTACAGCCGGATGCGGAAGCACATGGGATGAGGTGACGATTGGTCTTGCTGAGATTCCTACCCAGGCCGATGCCGGCGACGATCAGTTGGATCTGTGTGATCCTTTCACAACTTTGAATGGGAATATCCCGGATATCAATGAGACCGGTCATTGGGACGTGATTTCCGGGCCGGCCGGATGGAGTTTCAGTGATCCATCCGCCTGGAATAGCTTGTTTAACGGGTTGAACCCTTTTACTTATGAACTCACCTGGACCATCCAGCCCATCGGATCACCCTGTACATCCACAGATACCGTAGTCATTGATTTCGGAGCTATTCTCCCGGTTGCCAACGCTGGCGCTGACAGCTCCGATGCATGCTCTCCCATCCTTCTTTATGCTAATGATCCGGCGCCATACACAGGCACCTGGTCTGTCATCAGCGGGGTAAACGGAATCATTGCCGATGTGCATGATCCGCAAAGTTCATTTACTGGAGATGGCGGAGAGACATATATTTTACGATGGACGATCATTGCTTGCGGTCAAACACTTACAGATGAGATCACCATCACCTTCCTTGAAAATGCCCTTGCAGTTGCCGGCGCCGATTCGCTGAATGCCTGTTCACCCCTTGACCTGTATGCCAATACCCCACCTTCTGGGACAGGGGTCTGGAGTATCGTATCGGGAACCGGCGGAAACATTGCTGATCCGCTCTTGCCAACAAGCTCCTTTAGCGGGCAATTGGGTGAAGTATATGTACTGAGATGGACCGTCACCGCCTGTGATGTCATGCAGGATGATGTGACCATTGGCATTGCTCCGCTTCCTGTTGCCAACGCCGGTCCCGACTCTGCCCATGCGTGTCCTTCCCTGGCCTTATACGCCAATGATCCTTACCCGGGCATCGGCACCTGGACCATTCTGAGCGGCAACGGAGGTAACATCTCCAACATCCATGATCCCCACAGCGGATTTTCAGGGATTCCTGATTCCACCTATCTCCTTCAATGGTATGTCCTCAGTTGTGGTCTTGACAGTGTTGACACGGTCAGCATTACAGTGGGACCTTTGATCAATGCCTTTGCCGGATTAGACCAGATTGATCTGTGTGATACCATCACCCAGTTGCAAGCAGCCAACCCAACGATAGGATCCGGGATTTGGACGCTGGTCAGCAATTCTACCGGTATCATTTGGGATCCAACATTATATAACAGCATGTACTCCGGCCTGACCGGAAGTACCGATACCCTGGTATGGACCCTCACCGATCCCTGCAGAACCACAAGGGATACAGTAATCATCAGCTTTGCTCCTCCGCCCGGGCCAGTTGATGGCGGCCCTGATCAGATCGACGTCTGTTCCCCTGTTGAAATGGAAGCCAGACTTCCGGTTGAGGGTGTTGGTTGGTGGACCATCATCGCCAGCATGAGTCCTCCCGGCGGATCGATTACCAACCCTTCGGATACCAATGCCCTGGTCAGTGGCGCCTATGGCAGCACGTATTATCTCTCATGGAATGTGGCCAATAATTGCGACACAATCTCTGATACGGTGATGGTTAAATTCCTCGACCCGCCCGGACCCGTCAATGCCGGGCCGGATCAATCGGATATATGTTCCCCAACAACGCTCAACGCCACACAGCCTACTAACGGAACAGGTATCTGGTCGATCATCACAGGGATGAGTTCTCCCGGCGGGAATATTCAATTGCCGACAAACAGAAACAGTCCATTTACCGGGATTGCAGGAGGAATTTATTACATCAGATGGCGCGTTTCCAACATCTGTACAAGCATTTCTGATACTGTCAGAATTGAATTCCGGTCGATTACCACTGCCAATGCAGGACCAGATCAATTGGATATTTGTGTCTCACCCACAACACTGCAGGGAAACACCCCTGCAGCAGGTGAAACAGGCACATGGACAGTTGTCATGGGAATAGGCGGCGCTATCAGTGAACCCAATAATCCCAACAGTACATTTACCGGGACACAAGGTGTGCTCTACCGTTTGAGATGGAGAATTTTCAATGGATGTGTTTTTAGCCAGGATTTTGTCGATATCCGGTTTGCCCTACCAGTGGGAATTGTGGATGCGGGACAAGACTCATCGACGTGTACACCGGTTCAATTATGGGCTCTTACTCCTGTTTCCGGCACCGGAACCTGGACCATTCTCAGCGGAAACGGCGGAAGTATCAGCAACATCAACGATCCACATAGCTCTTTCAACGGTGTTGAAGGGGAAACTTATGTCTTAGACTGGACAGTTAATGGGCCTTGCGACACCGCCTCCGACCAGGTCACCATTATTGCAACGGGAGATCCATCACTGGCCAATGCCGGACCTGACCAGTCGGGAATTTGTTCACCAGCCCAACTGGCAGGAAATACACCGGCTGTTGGTACCGGGCAGTGGAATATCATCAGTGGCGGATTGCGACCCTTTAGTAATCCACATGATCCCAACGCCTTATTCTATGGCGATCTTGGAGAAACCTATTTACTGGAATGGGTTATTTTCACCAATTGTGCCACCAAACGTGATACGGTTGAAATCGCTTTTTATCCCAGCCCAACCGGCCCGGATGCCGGCCCGGATCAAAACGTGCCATCGACATCAACCGTTCTGCAAGGAAATACAATTACCAGCGGAATGGGTGAATGGTGGGTCGTAAGCCCTACAACAGGACCAGGAGCCGGTACCGGATTTATACTTGATCCCTTTAATCCGCTGACGCCGTTCTCCGGAATGGTGGGAATTACCTATGTGCTTGCCTGGAACAGCTACAACGTCTGCGATACGCTCACCGACCTTGTTACGATCTATTTTACTGCCTGTCAATCTACCACCAGCGTGAGCTACGGCGGTAAGAACTATCCGGCAGTATCCATCGGGCAGCAATGCTGGCTGGGTGAAAACCTGAATATCGGCACCATGATCAATGGCTCACTCGATCCGTCCAATCCGTTCATCATTGAAAAATATTGCTACGATAACCTCTTAACCAATTGCGCTGAATATGGCAGTCTTTACCAATGGGATGAAGCCATGCAGGGATCGCTAACACCCGGCGCCAAAGGGATTTGTCCGACCGGTTGGCATATTCCAACAACTGCCGAATGGTCATTCCTGGCTGCAACACTGCTGGGCGCAGATACCGCAGGAGCTCTGATGAAAGAAGCCGGATTGACTCACTGGGCTGCCCCCAATACGGCCGCTTGCAATACCAGTGGATTCACAGGATTACCTGCCGGGATGCGTTTGGTTGATGGTTTATTTTATCAAATCTCTACCGATGGATATTTCTGGTCATCTGACCAGGCTTCCCTTATCAATGCATGGGAAAGAAGATTATTCTACAATGCAGCTGACCTGTTCGAAGAAAATTACCTGAAAACATATGGTTTCAGCGTCCGCTGCCTGAAAGACTAACCACGCGGGATCAGAAAAAATCCTACTTTTACTTCCGAAATATTTCATCCCATGCGCATGAGATACTTGTGTATTCTTACTATTTTCTTTTCCTGGCAGAGTAGCCTTTCTGCCCATTCTTTTTCAGTTTCGGGTGTCATCGAAGGCCATGCAAATGGTTCCGTAAAACTGGCAGCCATCAGGGGAGAACGGCTGGTATTCCTGGATAGCACGAGGACTCATGAGAAAGGGAATTTTGTAATTCCTGTCAGGGAAACCTATCTTCCCGGAATGTATCGGTTGCAATTCGGGAAGAATAAATTCATTAACCTGGTGCTGGGGCATGAGAATATCCGGCTTACAACGACCTTCTCCGATCCGTCCAAAGACCTGAAGATCGTTGAATCTTTTGAAAACACCTTATTCCGGGATGTGCAAAAAAAAGAAGCCGAAACACAAGAAAAACTTGCACTTCTGCAGCCGGTTATCGATTATTATCCACTGAATACGGAATTCTATCAGGAGGCTGCAAAGGAGTATGAAAGTATCCAGGAATTGCGGAACAGGTTCTATGAAGAGGTCATCCGAAAGAATCCTGATCTCTTTGTTTCAAAGATCGCTGCCATCAAGAAAGAACCGTTCATCAAGGCTTCCATGAAAGAAGAAGAACGGCTGTCGTTTCTGAAATCCCACTATTTTGATGGTATCGATTTCACCGACACCAACCTTTTCCGATCTAACGTGTTGACAGGCAAAGTTTTTGCCTACATGTCATTGTACAGCAACCCAAAATATAGCCGGAAACAGTTGGAAGAGGCGTTTATCAGGGCGATACACATCATCCTTTTCTATGCTTCGGCCAATCCATACACGTATGATTTTATTGCAGAATTCCTCATCGGGGGTTTCGAGAAGTTCCATTTTGATGAGGTGTTAACGTTCATCGCCGAGAATTATGAAAGTCCGGATACAATGCAGACCAATCCCAAGCGGGAGGCTTTAAAACACAAACTGGAAGTGTACAAGAAAATCGCAATCGGCAAAGGGGCTCCTGATTTTGAAACAGTGGATTTGACCGGCAACAAACTTCATCTGCGGGATTTCCAGAACGAGTACCTCCTGCTGGTCTTTTATGCTTCGGATTGTCCCCATTGTTCTGAATTTCTCCCTGATCTTCATAAATACTATAAAAGCCAGGCAAGTAAGAAGATGGAAGTGGTGGCCATATCGTTGGATAAAGATCGGGATGCCTGGGAAAAATATGTCCGGGATGGCAAGTATGACTGGATCAATGCATCCGATCTGAAGGGCTGGGATAGCCCGGTAGCCGATGATTATAATATCTATGCAACACCCACCTTCATTTTGCTTGACCGGAACAAAACCATCGTCCTGAAGCCTTTAATGGTAGAGGAGATCACCTCTTTTCTGAAGAATAATTAGTACCTTTGCCCCCCTGGTCCCGTAGTTCAATGGATAGAACATCAGATTCCGGTTCTGCAGGTTGGGGGTTCGAGTCCCTCCGGGATCACAATCCGGGAATTTTCGTATCTTGCACAAAAATCAATCCTGCCAGATGATGCGACACCTATTTTTCACCCTGTTTCTGGTTTTTCTTTTCACCGCTGTCCAGGCGCAATACCAGAATATCTCGATCAACACATTGAATAATCCCAATGAGCCAGCGATCTGCATCAACCCGAAGAACCTGAACGAGGTGATTGCCGGAGCGAATATTGAAGCGGTATATATATCTCAGGATGGTGGCTATACCTGGAATTACAACCAGCTTACCTCCTCCTTTGGCGTGTGGGGAGATCCCTGCCTGGTTATCGATACTGCAGGCGACTATTACTTTTTCCATCTTTCCGATCCTCCCGGGCCAGCCTGGGTCGACCGGATCGTTTGCCAAAAGTCAACCGACAAAGGCCTCACCTGGTCGGATGGAACCTACCTGTTCGTCAATGGGATGAAAATACAGGATAAAGAGTGGGTGGCGGTGGATCCGACTGACAACAGCCTCTATGCCTGCTGGACCCAGTTCGATGAATATGGGAGCAGCAATCCGCTCGACAGTACGATCATTTTGTTTACCAAGTCAACTGACGGCGGCCTGACCTGGGCTTCGGTGAAGCGATTGAACAAGGTTGCAGGTGATTGTTTGGACGACGACAACACGGTGGAAGGGGCCGTTCCGGCTGTTGGTCCCAATGGTGAAGTCTATGTCGCCTGGGCCGGACCTGCCGGAATTGTCTTTAACCGTTCCCTCGACAAAGGAGAAACCTGGCTCAGTAATAACATTTTTGTGGATTCCATGCCTGGCGGTTGGGCCTATATGATTCCGGGAATCTACCGGGCCAATGGTATGCCGGTAACCTGTTGTGACCTCAGCAACGGGCCGTATCATGGTACGCTCTATATCAATTGGTCAGATCAACGGAATGGTACTGACGACACCGATGTCTGGCTCAAGAAATCTACCGATGGCGGGACCACCTGGTCTGACATCAAACGGGTAAATGACGATCCCCCCGGAAGGCAGCAGTTCTTCACCTGGATGACCATTGACCAGGTAAGCGGTTATTTGTATATCGTCTTCTATGACCGCAGAAATTTCACTACCGCTCTCACCGATGTCTACCTGGCCGTTTCCACAGATGGAGGAGAAACATTTGAAAACATCAAGATCAGCGAATCCCCATTTCTCCCTACAGCCAATATCTTTTTTGGTGATTATACCAATATTACCGCCCACAACCACATTGTCAGGCCGATTTGGACCCGGCTTCACAACGGGCAACTCAGCGTGTTCACCGCCATCATCGACAGCCTTTATACAGGCACAGGAGAATCCTTTACTTCCGCCATCCCTTTCAACCTGGAACAAAACTATCCGAACCCCTTTTCTGATGACACCTATTTCTCCTTTAAAATAGAAGAACGGAGTGCTGTCACTATCAAGGTCACGGATGCTTTCGGAAGAGCTGTAGCCATGCTCTTTGAGAATAAAATGCTGAGTCCGGGAAAACACATTGAACATTTGGATGCCCGGCAATATCAGCTGTCCCCGGGAACATATGTCATTTCCATGACCTGTAACAAGAAGAGCCTTCACCGGAAAATGCTGGTTGCGGAATAATACCTCATCTCCGTTCAGGAAACATTTTACAAGAATCTCGTTTCTTTCGTTTTTTTCTTTTACTTTTGCAGCTAAAAGCATGTATTCATGGATCAAGCGCTGGTAGAGATTCTGGAGAAAATCCGGCAATTTTCGGTAGAAAACGGGATGAGGCATTATTCCATCCCTGAAATATCCAAGAGATTACAAATTCCGGAGGAAAGCCTTTTTCAACTGGTGTCGTCTGAAGAAGAGCTTGTGGAAAAAGCACTTGAATACGAGCGGGACTGTTTCCGGGAGATCTTCGAGCGTCACAATTTCGATGGGGTCAACTCCATTGATATCATGCTGATTGTGAGCCGGGATATCAGTCGCCGGTTTTACGATATTTCACCTTCCGTAACCATGCATCTTAAAAACAACTATCCTGGCATTTACCAGTCGCATGTCGAAGAGCGTATCAGATTCATTTTCGAGATGATGCAGCTGAATATCCAGAAGGGGATCCGCCAGAAGATGTACCGCAGTGATGTGAGTACCGAGCTGGTTTCCAGGTTATACATCAGCCGGCTCATCGACCTGCATGATCCGGCTATTTTCCCACCGGAAAAATTTTCTTTTGAAACCCTCTTCAATACCATGTTCGATCATTTTATCCGTGGCATTGCAACACCGGCAGGGTTGAAGTATTACGAGGAAAAGAAGAGTGAATTCGGGCTCTGAGCATCTGCTGGTGAACCATTACCATTAACACATGGATGTATGGAAGTCAAGTTGAAGAAGATCATTGATGGCGCTGTTCGCCTCTTTAAAAAATACGGCATCCGGAGTGTTTCGATGGATGATATATGCCAGGAGCTTGGGATGTCGAAGAAGACCTTGTACCAATTCGTCAGGAACAAACCCGACCTGATCGATAAAGTACTGGAAAATCAGACCAGCCTGATCTTTGCGATCATTGATGAAATCCTGACAAGTAAGTTGAATGCCATTGATGTTTTGCTGGAAGCCAGCAAACAAATCGGCTCACAGTTGAAAGATGCCAACCCTGTCACCGAGTTTGACCTGAATAAATATTATCCTGAACTCTACCGGATCTACCTGGAGAAACGCAACCGGCGAATTTTCAACTACCTGAAGGAAAACATCGGGCAGGGAATACGGGAAGGTTTGTATCGGGCAGACCTGGATGTTGATCTGACTGCCAGTCTGTACATCAAAAAAATGGAAGGAATCTCGGATCCCGATTTTTGTCAAATGACAGGTCATTCCTATGCCAAGATCTTTCAGGTGATGTTCGACAATCACATCCGGGGGATCTCCAATGATAATGGTATTTACTACTATGAAAAACAACTACAAAACAGTAATTTTTGATTTTCGGAGTATGAAAATTAGATGGATGATTTTTCTTTTCTTTGGCTTGATCCCGACTTTGGTGTTAGCGCAGAACCCAGGCACCGGAACCCGCCTTTTTAGCCTTGCCGAAGCAAAGGATTATGCGAGGGAGAATAATTTCGACCTTAAGAATGCCGGCAAAGATGTCCAGATAGCCCGAAAGATTGTAAAGGAGAACACCTCTATCGGGCTTCCGCAGATTTCAGCCAGCGTAGATTATCTTGATTTCATTGATCGTCCGACCTCTCTCTTGCCTGGGGATTTTTTCGGACAACCGGGAACCGAGGTCCCTATTCAGTTCGGAACCAAGTATAATGCCACCGCCAAGGCCCAATTAACCCAGTTGATTTTCAGCGGGCAATACCTGGTTGGACTGCAGGTCGCCAATGCTTATCTCGAGCTGACACGGGAGAAGATCAAGAAAGATGAGCGGGAAGTGCTTGACCAGGTGACCACGGCCTACATTTCCGTATTGATCGTTGAAGAGAGCAATAAAATCCTGGACAGTACCCTCCTCACCATGAGACAGATGCTGAATGAGACCAACCAGATCTATCAGAATGGACTCATTGAAGACATCGAAGTAGAACAACTGGCGCTGAATGTTTCCAACCTGGAGGCCATGGTCACCACGAATGCAACCCAGAAGAACCTGGCTTACAGCTACCTGAAATTCCTTATGGGGCTCAGTGCAGATCAGGAGATTTCGCTAAGTGATAATCTGGAAACACTCTTGTTCAAAGTAAACCGGGATCTCCTTGTTAAGCAGCCTTTTGATCATACACAATACATCGATTACCTCCTGTTAAAGAAGCAGGAGCGCCTAACTTTCCTTCAATATAAGCTTGCCAAGACAGCCTATTATCCTACGCTTGCCGGATTCGTCGGGTTCCAGGAGAATGCCCAGCGTAACGACTGGAATTTCTTTCATACCAATAAACTCTGGTTCAGAACCACCAACTGGGGAGTTAGTCTGTCCATCCCCATCTGGAGTTCGGGGAGCAGGAAATACAAGGTTGACCAGGCTCGTTTACATGTAGAAAAGTTGCGCATCACCGAAGAGAAGGTGAAAACGTCTCTCCAGGTCATGACCGAGACCACCCGCAAAGATTTCAACAACTCCTACATGGTTTTCCTGAACAAGAAGAAAGGGATTGAGACAGCTGAAAAGATTTACCGGAAGACGGCGGAAAAATATCGCCAGGGAGTGGCGTCAAGCCTGGAGCTGGAGCAGAAATACAACCAATTCCTGATGTCGGAGAATGACTATATCCTGGCAGCCTTCGATTTGCTGAAGGTCACGGTGACCCTGGAAAAGCTGCTGGCCCGTTACTGATCTGCCTCTTTTAAAGTTTTGCTTTCCTTTTTCTGCGTTGTGCTATCCTTAGACGGATTCTTGCATCCATGAGGTACATGGCAGGTACAAAGATGATGGTCAGGAAGGTGGCGAAACTCAATCCGAAAATGATCGTCCAGGATAGGGCGCCCCAGAACGCGACGTTATCACCACCAAAGAAGAGATGAGGATTAAGTTCGGTGAACATCGTAACGAAATTGATATTCATCCCAACTGCCAGCGGAACCAGGCCAAGCATGGTAGCCGTGGCTGTGAGAACAACAGGGGTGGTACGGGTCAGCCCGGCTCTCACGATGGCTTCCCGGGCACATAGCCCTTGCTCCCGGAGCCTGTCGGCAAACTCCACGATCAGAATCCCATTTCTGACCACAATGCCGCCAAGGGCAACAACTCCGAGACCTGTCATTGTAATGACAATCGGCATGTTAAAAATAATGATGCCGATCAGAACCCCGATGATGCTGAAAATCACCTCACTCAAGATGATCAGTGATTTGGGGAGCGATTTAAACTGGGTTATCAGGATGAAAAATATCAAACCAAGGGCAATCAGCATGGCCTTGGTAAGGAATGCGGTTGACTCCTGCTGATATTCCTGTTCCCCCGTGAAGGCGATCTCAAAGTTTCTTGGGGTTTGGAAATCCCGGATGGCCGCTTTGGCATTGGCAACAACTTCATTGGGGGTATAACCGCTCAAGACTTCCGAAGAAAGGGTGATGACCCGTTTGTTGTTCAGCCGTTTGATCCCGCCATACGACTGTTTATAGGTGATGGTTGCAAGGCTGGAAATGGGGATGGATCGCAGCTGGCCGGAATTCATATCACGATAGGTGATCCTGGAATTGATGATCTCATTGATGTTTCTCCGTTGCTTATCCGAATACCTGACCACGATGGGAAACTCATCTTCCTGTTCTTTATACTTTGAGACTTCTTTACCGTAAATAGCGGTTCTCAGTTCCAGTCCAACCTGGCCGGTGAATATACCTTCCCGGTTTGCCCGTTCCCGGTCGATGTTGATAATGATCTCCGGCTTGCTGGTTACAAAGTCCATTTTCAGGTTCTCGACCCCTTCGATATTCACCGAATCCAGATAAGCTTCAAGCGTTTTCCCGGTGGTGACCAGCTCTCCCAGGTCTTCTCCCCGGATCTCAATATTGACCGGCTTTCCAGTGGGAGGACCCATCTGGTTTTTCTGAACCACGATTTGCGTACCGGGAATATCCTTGACAGCATCGCGTATCTGATTCATGTATTGGGTTGTCGAGATATCCTGCCGATACTTTGATTCAATGAAATTCACCGTTACTTTTCCCCGATTGGATGACATGGAGCGATCGAAGATCGATTCTCCCGCACCAAATCCTACGTTGGAGATGACTGACTCAACTGCCGGATTGGTCTTTCCCAAAATCCCGAATATTCTTTTTTCAACAAGCTGTGTAACTGAATCGGTCACCAATTGGTCTGTCCCCTCAGGCATAGCAACAGAAACAAAAATGTTATTGGGCTCATTTTCAGGAAAAAAGAGGACTTTTGGTTTTTTGGCGCCTGTTATTATAAAGGTAATGATCAATAACACGATAATGCTCCAGAACATGTACTGCGGGTTGTTCTTTTTCAGGAAGAACCGCAGCGAACGTTCATAGAGATGCATGGTTGCAGGCCACCCGGTATTCTGGAAATAGCCGATCGCCTGCTTGATGAAGAATCGGTAAAGCAGGTTGAGCAGAAGGAGGAGGATCAACAGGTTTCCGATTCCCGGCACACCTGAGAAATAGCATAACAGTGCCAGCATCAGCAGGACGACCGAAGCGATAAGGATACGCTTCCGGTTTACTTTTGTTTCGACCTCATCATATTCATGTTTCATGAACGACACGGCGAAAACCGGATTGATGATATAGGCCACAAAGAGCGAAGCAAATAAAGTAAGGATGAGTGTTACAGGGATATAGTACATGAATTTTCCGACAATGCCCGGCCAGAAAGCCAACGGGAAGAAGGGGGCCAGGGTGGTTAACGTTCCCGATAAGATCGGAAGAAATACCTGTCCGGCGGCCATTTTTGCTGCGGTGACGATATCCGGCACCTTTCGGTGGATCCGGTGTGTATTCTCAATCACGACAATGGCATCATCCACAATGATCCCCAGGGCGAAAATAAAGCCGAACATCACGATCATATTCATGGTAAAGCCAAGGCTTGGCATGATCATATAAGCCACGAACATCGATAAAGGAACCGACAAACCCACAAAGAAAGCATTGTTAAATCCCATGAAGAACATCAATACCAGGGTAACCAGGAGAAAACCGATCAGGATGGTGTTGTTGAGCTCTTCCAGTGTATTCCGGGTATACCTTGACATATCTCCCGAAATGGTGACTTTCAGGTCCGGAGGGAAGACATTTTTTATCAGGTCGACATTGATGATCTCCTTGATTTTGTCGGATGCATCAATCAGGTTTTGTCCGCTCTTCTTGATCACATTGAGGGTGATCACAGGCTTGTTATCAAGTCTGGAAAAGCTCTCCTGTTCCTTGTAACTGTCTTCAACGCCGGAGATATCTTTCAGGTAAACATTGGCGCCGGTGGAAGACTTGAAAAGGATGTTGCGCACGTCATCGATCCTTTCGAACTGTCCGACGACCCGGATGGTGCGTTTGGTGCCGAAGTTGGTTATACTGCCTGTTGAGATGGTCACATTTTCACTTGCAATGGCCCTTTCAATATCTGAAAAAGTAACCCCTGCCGCCTGCATTTTATACATATCGACATCAACACGTATCTCTCTTTCCAGTGCTCCGATGATATCAACCCGAGTGATCTCCCTGAGCATCTCGATCCTGTCCTGCGCTATCTCGGCATATTTTTTCAAGCGTTGCAGATCATAATCCCCGGAAATGTTGATGAACATGATAGGGATCTCGGCAAAATCGATCTCGGCGACCTCCGGTTCCTGCATCAGATCGTTGGGAAGATCAGCCTTCGCTTTATCCACGGCATCTTTCACCCGTTGTTTGGCTTCCTCAACAGGAACATCCGTATTGAACTCAACCACGATGCTAGAGAAATCCTGGAGAGAATTACTGGTAACCTTGTCGACATCGGCCAGTGATTTTATCTCCTTCTCAATGGGTCGGGTAATGAGGCTTTCCATATCCTCCGGAGAAGTTCCTGGATAGGGTGTTGTCACCAATACGGTTGGGATCACAACTTCCGGGAATTGCTCCTTGGGAATGGAAAAGTAGCTCACCAATCCCAGCATGGTGATGATGATGGTCAGAACATAAATGCTCGTCCTGTTATCTATCGCCCAACTCGTGGCAAAGAATTCCTTGAATTTATTTTTCATGATCGGGGTGTCAGCGATGATATTCGGACTATTTCACCATGATGGATTGCCCATCATACAAATCCTGGTAACCGGCTGTGACGATCAGATCGTTTTCTTTAAGTCCAGCAGTGATCTCTGTTAATCCGTTATAGGTGCTACCAGTTTTGACAAATTGCCGCTTCCCGATGGTCTTATCACCCTCTTTTTGTGCCAGGAAGACAAACTGCCCTTCATTACCCGACTGGATAAAATTCTGTGGAACAGCAACGGCTGCAGGATTTGAGTAGTCCTTGATCCGGATCACAGCGATCATGTTGGCACGGAACACTTCCCGGGAAGGTAAGGTTACTTCGACCATGAAGGTGCGGTTGACGGGGTTAATGTATTTACTGGCAAAGGTCACGCGCCGGTTGATCTCTTCGTTGAAGTCGGGAAGAAAAACCTTCACCTGGTCACCGACTTTCACCTTGGAAGAGTAAGCTTCTCCTACTTCGGCCACTGCTTTGGCCTCAGAGAAATTGACGATACGGAAAGCAGGGAATCCAACATTGGCCATTTGTCCCACTTTGATCGGGATGTCTTCGATGGTGCCATCAATGGGAGCTGTGATGTTCGACATCCTGATCTGATCTTTCAGGGTGGCTATCCGGTTCTCCAGGCTTTCCTTATTATTTTTGGCAGTGAGGTACTGGACTTCTGATCCGATGTTCTGGTCCCAGAGATTTTTCTGTTTCCGGTAGAGTTCGGTAGCGAAGTCGAGTTGTCCTTCCACTTCTTTCAGGGTCTGTTTCAACACCTCGGCGTCGAGTTCAGCCAGAACCTGACCTTTCCTGACAGCATCTCCTTCTTTGACAAATATTCTGGTAACAACGCCAGGTGTTTTGGGGCTTACGGCAATATTTTCATTGCCATCAATGCGCCCCTGAAGTTCAATAAAATGACTGAATTCCATCCGCCGGATGGTATCAATGCTGACGAACAACACCTGCTCAGCGTTTTTGGTTCCCAGCTCCTTCTCTATCTTTTTGATCTCGGCTGAAATCTTTTCCTGTTCCTTTTTCAATTCGGCAAGGCGGCTTTTTTTATCATCCGGTTGATTTCCGCAGGATGCAGCAATTGCAACAAGGATGGACAGAATCAATATCTTTTTCATGATCATTGGCAGTTTGAAAAATAGGCGGCGCAAAGGTAACGAAATTATAAACCGGAAAAACATTTTACGTTAATTCCGTTTCCTGCTTATTCGAAACAGGATAATCTGGTTTTTCTTACCTTTAGCCCGAATTCAAAAGAAATTATTCCGTAACAATCTGGTCCGGATAAACCCGAGTCAAACCATGAGATCCTTGTTGATCAAAATTTTCAGTTACCTGCTTTTTTCATTGCTGATGATGTTCTCATGGCTCCCGTTGATCATCCTGTATTTTCTGGGAGATATACTGGATTTCATCTTGTTTTATGTGATCCGGTACCGGCGAAAAGTAGTGATGAAGAATCTCAGTACCAGTCTCCCGGCAGGTGTTGATCTCGAGAAGACAGCAAGGACTTTCTACACTTTCCTGTCGGAGATTGTCGTTGAATCGGTCAAGTGCTTTTCAATCGGAAGAAAAAATCTGCTACGGCGGATTGAATGTGCCAATCCGGAGATCATGGAACGGTTGGCAAAGGAGAAGCGGAGTGTGATCTTTCTTTCGGGACATTATGGTGACTGGGAGCTTTTGATCTATGCGATGAATCTTTTATTTCCCCATTGGGCCATTGGGGTAGGGAAGCCATTGACCAACCCGGTGCTGAACCGGCTCATCAATGGTCGTAGAAGCCGCTTTGGCATGAAGATCATTAACGCAGCGAATATCAAGACGGAATTCGAAAATGACAGAAAAGCACTAACTGCCAGCCTGTTTTTATCCGATCAGTTCCCCGGCCATAACAAAAAAGGATATGAGACGATCTTCCTCAACAAACGGACGGTTTTCATGTTTGGCGCTGAGAAATATGCTGCCACCTATAATTTCCCGGTTGTATACGGCGCCCTTGAACGGATTCGAAGGGGGCGGTACAAGCTGCACCTGACCCTCATCACCGATCAGCCCGCAACACTTCCATCAGGAGAGATCATGAGACGATACGTGGAGTTGCTGGAGCAGTCGATCCTTCAAAAACCGGCATTCTGGCTCTGGTCTCACAAACGGTGGAAAGATTTGCCTGGATTTTCTTGATCCAAAAAAAACACTTGGAAGCCCCTACCCCTTATAAAAATGTCACTATTTTTACAGAATTAATCTTCATTGATGATGGTACCTGCTCCAAAAGTGCAACTTCAGCCGTATCCAAGAGAAAAAGACTCACTTTTATCTGCTGACTACCTATTCCCAAGGAAGGATGAGAAATTTACTCCAGAACGCCTTGCGGTTTCAATTCAGCAAGCCTTTAATAGGTGTCTGAAAAATAAGCAAGGTAAATTCATGGCGTATTCCAAATCACCTGAAGAACTGGTTAAACTGACAATTAAACACTTAAAGGAAAGAAGCGATCCCATTCTCAATCCATATTTTCTCTCACTTATCAAACCGGAAGAAATATTTATTCTTGATGCCATTAGTTATGAAATGCAAAGGCATAGAATGACGATTGGCGTATTTTATCAATACCTCATCCTTGAACTGATGAGACAAACCTGGCAAGTTTTTGATGGATCGCGGGAAGGGGATGTTGTTGCAGATGTCGAAACCCCTGGATTTGAAGCGGGAATTAGGTTGTATATGTCCATCAAGAAGTCATCTGATACTGTAGGAGGCCAAGATATAGGAGGTGTTATTCGCAGGCTTGAGAATGAAGCTAAGAATGAAAAAAACCTGACCCGACCATATTTATGTGTATTAGGAATTGCAACACCTGCAAAAGGAAAGTTAAGAAACTTTTCTGACCGAAAAATCAAAATGAACAAACAAGGTCAGCCTTATTCGTTAAACTGTGAAGTCTGGGGACCTGGTTTTCTTTTTCCGTATATAACTGGACTGGAGGCTATCGATATTTAGGCTAAATCTTTTTTTGAGGTGCTACGTATAAAAGAGAAAAAAGCAATATGGAAAAGAAAGATGTAAAATCTCTACTTGCACCGCAAGAGATTATCGAGAAGTTTGATCTGGTAA
>VGGL01000034.1 GCA_016868575.1 Bacteroidota bacterium | reverse complement strand
ATCTGTCTGAATTCCTCCAATTCCTCGTCAGAATATTTTGTCTTCTCCTTCTTGTCCATAACAGGAGCCTTCTCATTTTTTTGTTTGGGATCTGCTTTCTTCATGATATCTGTTTTATAAATTGATCTTTTCCACCTGGACAAAAGTACTTACTTCTTCCGTTATTTCAACCGGAATAACATCGCCATCATTCAAAGTGTCAACGAGTTCGAAGAACTCCGACAGGGTTTCGGAGCAAATATAGGCAAAATTGTTCCGGATAGCCTGGTTGATCTGTTGGTGACCCTGAACCTTTACGGATATTTTATCGGTTACCTCAAAGCCTTTCTCTTTCCGGATGTTTTGCAGGCGGTTGATGAGTTCCCTGGCGATGCCTTCTTCTTTCAATTCATTGGAAACATGAATATCCAGGGCAACGGTCATCTTGCCGATGTTCATCACTTCCCATCCGGGAATATCTTCAGAAATGATCTCCACATCATCCAGTGCAACATCTGCTTCACTGCCATTTACCCTGAGCACGAAGTGCCCGTCTTGCTCCATTTGCTGGATATCATGCTGGGAAAAGCCGGCCAGCATCTCGGCAATGCTTTTCATCATCTTGCCAAAGCGGGGCCCGAGTTTTTTAAAGTCGGGTTTGATCTTTTTGATCAGGATGCTTTCCGTATCGGTGATGAATTCCAGGTTTTTTACATTGACCTCATGGAGGATCAGCGCTTTCATTGTTTCGATCTGAGCGGTGGTGTGCTCATCCATGGCCGGAATAAGGATCCTGCCCAGCGGCTGTCGCACCCTTATGTTGGCCTTTTTTCTGAGCGAAAGCACCATGGAAGAAATCTTCTGTGCCAATTCCATTCTTTCTTCCAGGTCTTTGTCAATCATCAGCTCATCCGGCACTGGAAATGTGGTCAGGTGGACGGAATCCACCGGTTGTCTTCCGGTACGCTGGTTCAGATCAACAAATAAACGTTCGGCAAAGAAAGGAGCGATGGGTGCAGAGAGTTGGGCGATCACCTCCAAACAGCGGTAAAGGGTTTGGTAGGCGGAGATTTTATCGGCAGAATAGTCGCCTTTCCAGAATCTTCTTCGTGACAGCCTGACGTACCAGTTACTCAGGTATTCATCCACAAAATTCATGATTGCCCGGCCGGCCCTGGTCGGCTCGTAATCTTCATAGGCGCTGCCCACCTGCCGGATCAGGGTATTCAATTCCGAGAGGATCCACCGGTCAAGTTCCGGCCTTTCCCGGTAGGGGATATCCGGTTCCTTATACTCGAAATGGTCAATGTTGGCATAGAGGGCGAAGAACGCATAGGTATTATAGAGTGTGCCGAAAAATTTGCGCTGGACTTCCGTTACCCCATCGAGGTCAAACTTCAGGTTATCCCATGGCTGTGAGTTGGTGATCATGTACCAACGTGTTGCATCGGGGCCAAACTTCCGGATGGTTTCAAAAGGATCCACGGCATTTTTCAACCGTTTCGACATCTTGTTTCCGTTCTTATCCAGGACCAATCCGTTGGAGACGCAAGTTTTGTAGGAGACGGAGTCAAACAGCATCACGGCGATGGCGTGCAAGGTAAAGAACCAGCCGCGGGTTTGGTCGACCCCTTCTGCGATGAACTCAGCCGGGAAATAGGTTTCCAGCTTTCTTGAAGTATCAAAGGGATAATGGTACTGGGCGTATGGCATTGCCCCTGAGTCGAACCAGACATCGATGAGGTCGGGTTCCCGGAACATCTTCTTCCCGGATGGGGAGACCAATATAATCTCGTCGACCACCGGCCTGTGAAGGTCAAAAGTGTCGTAGTTTTCCCTGGACTCATCACCCGGAACATAGTGCTCAAAGGGATTGGATTGCATGAATCCCTGGCTGACCGATTTAGCAATTTCCTCTTTCAGCTGTGCGACCGTTCCGATGCAGATTTCTTCGGATCCATCTTCTGTTCTCCAGATTGGGAGTGGGGTGCCCCAGAACCGGGTACGGCTAAGGTTCCAGTCAACCAGGTTTTCGAGCCAGTTACCAAAACGACCTGTTCCGGTGGATTCGGGTTTCCAGTTGATGGTGTTGTTGAGTTCAATCATCCGGTCACGCAGCGCGGTTGTGCGGATAAACCAGGAGTCGAGCGGATAGTAGAGGACCGGTTTATCTGTCCGCCAGCAGTGCGGATAGGAGTGTTCGTATTTTTCAGCCTTAAATGCCTTGTTCTCTTTCTTCAGTTTAACGATGATATCGATATCAACCGGTGTTTCGGTTTTTGGATCGAACTGTTCGTTATACTCCGGCTTCACGTATCTGCCGGCAAATTCGCCCATGGCATCAACAAACTTTCCTTGTTTATCAACCAGGGTCAGTGAACCTAATCCGCACTGACGGGCGGTACGGAAGTCATCGGCGCCAAAGCTGGGGGCGATGTGGACGATGCCGGTGCCATCTTCGGTTGTGACAAAATCTCCTGCGACAGTAAGAAAAGCGTCGCCATCAGTAGGTTGAACATACGGCAATAGTTGTTCATATCTGATCCCCAGCAGGTCTTTCCCCTGGCAGGTAGAGATCACTTTAAAAGGAATGGCTTTTTGTCCGGGTTGGTATTCCCCAAGCGGGAGATCAGCATTTTTTTCCGGGAAATAGGTATTCAGCAATACCTTAGCCAGGATGACGGTTTGCGGAAGATGCGTATAGGGATTATATGTTTGAACGATCACATAATCAATCTCTTTCCCCAAAGCCAGCGCGGTATTGGAGGGTAAAGTCCAAGGGGTTGTAGTCCAGGCCAAAAAGTAAACATCACCCAGGTTGTTGTTGAACAAGAAGGCTGATGCATCATTTTTCACGACCTTGAATTGGGCAACAACGGTGTTGTCCTTCACCATTTTATAGCATCCCGGTTGGTTCAGTTCATGGGTGCTTAGTCCTGTTCCTGCAGCAGGAGAATAGGGCTGAATGGTGTATCCTTTATAGAGCAGGCCTTTCTGATAAAGCTGGCTGAGGAGGTACCAGACCGTTTCAATGTATTTATTTTCGAAGGTGATATAGGGGTCATCTAGGTTGATCCAATAACCCATCAGGACGGTGAGTTCATCCCAGAGGTCTTTGAACTTCATCACTTCGGAGCGGCATTCGCGGTTGAATTCTTCCACCGAGATGCTCTTCCCGATATCTTCTTTGGTAATGCCAAGCTTCTTTTCCACTGCGATCTCCACCGGGAGGCCATGGGTATCCCAGCCGGCCTTCCGGTCGACATAATATCCGCTCATGGTTTTGAACCGGCAGAAAATATCCTTGATCGTCCTGGCCATCACATGGTGGATACCCGGAATGCCATTTGCAGAAGGCGGGCCTTCATAAAAAACAAACGGGGTTTTATCCCTGGTCAGATCCAGGCTTTGTTCAAAAACATGGTGTTCGTTCCAATAAGCCAGGATCTCCTTGCCAATCCTTGTAAGGTCAAGATGCTTGTATTCAGGATATTTCTTCCTCATGCGAGATCTAAATAAATAGGGTCTTCTTTGCGCTAAAAAAGTCTGCAAAGATAGAAATTATTGAGGAGACCTGAATAGATCAGGAATTGAAAAACCGGAAGTGGTGCACTGCTGAGATTATGGCTGCGGGGTGATGGGTTCTTCCGGGATGATGATCCAGGCAATGATATATGCAAGAACCCCTGTTCCGGCGGCGAAAATGGCAAGCACCCAAAGGAGGCGAATGATGACCGGGTCGATGTTGAAATAGGTTCCGAGGCCTCCGCAAACTCCCGCCAGCATCTTGTTGTTGCGGCTGCGGAATAATCTTTTTGTTGTTTCCATATTCAAAATTGATAAGTTGATGGCAAAGATATGAGAAGGATCAGAATCCTGACCAGGGTTTGTTTATCAGTTTGGGAAAATCATGGGTGAATGACGGAAAAAAGATGATGGGCGGATTAACGCTACGGCATTTATCAAGAACACTGAAGATGAATGATTGTCATGTTTTCGTAATCCATTAATCACATGATCCTTCATAATCTCATCAAATTATTTTTTATCATGTTGTAATTTGTAAATATTGTGTATATTTGCGCATTGAAATACCAAAATACCTATAATATATAAAACATTGTAAATCAACATGAAAAGAAAAATCATCCAGATTGACGAAGAGAAATGTAATGGGTGTGGGCTTTGTGTTCCAAACTGTCAGGAGGGGGCGCTGCAGATCATTGACGGGAAAGCCCGGTTGATCAGCGACCTGTTTTGTGATGGCTTGGGCGCTTGTATCGGGCATTGCCCGGAGGGAGCGATTGAGATCATCGAGCGGGAGGCGGAACCATATGATGAGAGAAAAGTGATGGAGGTGATCGTCCCGAAAGGGAGGAATACGATCCTTGCCCACCTTGAGCACCTGAGGGATCATAATGAAAAGGAATACCTGAACCAGGCTATTGCTTATCTGAAGGAGCATCATGTAGATATGAGTCCAGGGAAAGGCCATGACAGTGAAGTCGTAAAAACCTTCCATGAATCTCTTCAAAAAGCCAGGGAAGCAGTCATCGGGACATCTGGCTGCGGGGGTGGATGCCCGGGATCTCAGGCAGTATCTTTCGGAGATCATCCAGCAAAAGCAGAACCGGCAAAGCATTCCAATGATCCGGTTAAGGCACCTTCAGAACTCCGTCAGTGGCCGGTACAGCTGCATCTGCTCCATCCGGCGGCAGCCTATTTCAAGGGAGCGGATGTGCTTTTGGCAGCTGACTGCGCTGCTTTTGCCATGGGCAATTTTCACGACCGGTTCATGAAAGGGAGATCGATTGCGATTGCATGCCCCAAACTCGATTCAAACAAGGAATCCTATGTTGAAAAACTAACCGCCATGATCAGGGATAGCCAGATTAAATCACTAACCGTTGTGATGATGGAAGTTCCCTGCTGTGGCGGGCTGCACCAAATGGCCATGATGGCAAGACAGCAAGCAGGTAAACAAATCCCCATTAACAAAATGATCGTAAGTTTGCAGGGGGAAGTGATTCGGGAGGAAGTGGTTTGAGGGACAAAGTCACAAAGTCACAAAGTCACAGAGTCACAGAGTCACAAAGTCACAGAGTCACCCAATCACTAAGTCACCAAATCACTAAATCACCATTACCACGCCGCTGCGCGGCTCGCAATGACAATAATCACCCTTGCCACGTCGCTGCTCCCTTCGCTTCGCTCAGGATTTCAGCTCCTCGCAATGACGACAATCACTAAATCACCCAATCACCAAATCACTAAATAATTATGATGGAAAAGAGCATTTTCGAACTGGCTATGAAGTTCAGGTTCAATGAAAAAGTGGAGTATTCCGCAGAAGGTATTGTTAGCAAGCGGGTACTCGATAAGACTGTTGGTAATGTAACTTTGTTTGCGTTTGACAAGGGTCAGCGGTTGAGCACCCATTCGGCGCCTTTTGATGCCATGGTACAGGTGATGGAAGGGAAAGGAGAGGTCATCATCAACGAAGAATCGTTCATTCTTGAAGCAGGTGAAGTGATCATCATGCCCGCCAACATCCCACATGCCGTGAATGCGGTGGAACGGTTCAAGATGGTATTGACGATGATCAAGGGATAAGTGGGATTCAAATGATCTGAATCCCGGTCCCCTCTTATTTTTAATGATCTCACCCCCGGCCGAGGCTGACCAAAAAGAACTCTTTCACCGCCGAGGCGCAGAGACGCAGAAAAATAAGTATTGATTATCAGGTATTTGCGTCTTCGTATCTTTGCGGTTCAAATAAAAAATAAGACTTTATAGTCAGCCTCGGGGGAAGGGGGGGAAGGTTGTAGAAAAACCAATAAAAACAACACATATGAGTGAATTAATCAACAATTCAAAAGAAAGGAAGGAGCTGTTAAAGCATATGATCCTTCAGCTTCATGAGGGCGTGGCCCCGGAGGATGTGAAAAAAAGGCTTGCAGAGCTGATGTCCAAGATCCCTTATGGGGAGGTTGTGGAAGTCGAACAGGAGTTGATCAGCGAAGGCTTGCCTGAGACGGAAGTGCTCAGACTTTGCGACATCCATACACAGGTACTGGAAGACAAGATTGACACAACCGGTTCAAAACCTGTACCTCCCGGTCATCCGGTGGATACCTTCCGTAAAGAGAACAGGGAATTAGAAGCTGTCGTGACCAGGTTGCATGAGCTGTTTTCAAAATCAGCAGAAATGGCTCAAAGCATTGGTTTTGAGGCATATTTGAATCGCCTCCGGGCGTTGTTTAATAGTTTGATGGATGTTGACAAGCATTACCGGCGCAAGGAAAACCTTCTCTTTCCATTCCTTGAGAGGTATGGGATTACCGGTCCTCCAACCGTCATGTGGGGAAAACATGATGAGACCCGGGCGCTGTTAAAATCAGCAATTGAAAACCTGAACACGCTATCAAGTCCATCTTCTGAAATGGTTCAATCGGCGATTGAAAACCATCTTCTTCCGGCTACAGAAGCCATTAAAGGAATGATCCTGAAAGAAGAGGAAATCCTTTTTCCTATGACTCTGGATAAGCTTACGGAACAGGACTGGTACGATATTTACCGGCAAACCAACGAGATCGGCTATTGTCTGTACGATCCAAAAGTAGAATGGAGGCCGGAAAATGTTGTGGAGGTCAGTGCTCATTCAGCCGAAAATGACGTGTTAAGATTACCGAGTGGCCATTTCACCACCGAAGAAATCCTTGCGCTCCTCAACACCGTGCCGATAGATATGACTTTTGTCGACCGCAATGACAAGGTGAAATACTTCTCACAGGGTAAAGAGCGCATTTTTGATCGGAACCGGGCAATTCTCGGAAGGGATGTTAGGATGTGTCATCCGCCATCCAGTGTGCACATTGTGGATAAGATCCTGACTGATTTTAAAGCCGGGAAACAGGATTCTGCAGCTTTCTGGATCCAGATGCAGGGAAAATTCATCCACATTGAATATTTCGCTTTGCGGAATGAGAAGGGTGAATACCTTGGGACGCTGGAAGTTTCGCAGGATTTGACTGCCAAGCGGGCATTGGAGGGTGAACAACGGATCCTTTCGTATGATAAATAATCAATGATCCCTGTGTGTTATAAATGACCTCACCCCCTGCCCTCCTCTCTGACTTCTGCTTTCGCAGGAACCAGGGAGGGCGGGAGGAGTTATCAAAACAACAACTTATGGAAAAACCAAATTGGCTAAAAAAAGAAAACGTCCGGATCACACTGGATGCAAGACCGATCCTTGCGTCAGGGGAGCACCCGCTGGCAAGAGTTATGAATGAAATCACCGGCCTGAATCAGGGCGAGATCTATGAGATCATCACCCCTTTTTCTCCTGCTCCGATGATCGAAAGAATCGGCATGATGGGATATTCGGCGTTTACAGAAGAGGCGGTGCCGGGAGAATACCACACGTATTTTTGTAAATGAGTTTTTTTCCGACCTTTGCAGGCAAATAAATCTTACACACATGATCAGATCATTTTCATTGCTCGCAGTCGTTGCACTGCTGTTTTTTGCTGCCTGCCAGCAAACCCCGAAAGAGGCCGAAGGGCCTAAGGCAGATACCGCGCTTTTAGCTGTGTTGGCTTTCGATTCGATGGCACCGGCCAATGTTGATTCAATTATCTGGATCGAAGGAACGGTGTTTCACACCTGCAAACATGGCGGGAAACGGTTGTTTCTCATCGATGGCCCTGACAGTATCACCGTGGAGGTTACCACAGGACCGGATATTGCGGCTTTTGATGCCGCCCTGGAAGGAAGCCGGATCAAGATCCTTGGGAAAGTAAAAGAGTTGCGGGTGGATGACAAGTACCTCAACGAATGGGAAGCAGAGATCAAGAAACCTGCTGAAGAGGAAAAAACCGGTGTTCATACTGCGAAAAAGGGACATGAAGACCAGGGCGTAGAAGAAAAAATGGCCCAGGTCAACAAATTCCGGGAAGAGATGAAAGCCAAGGGCGTTGATCACCTGTCATTCTATTCGGTGGAGGCGATCAACTACATGGAGATGAAGTAATCTAACTACAACAACCTCACCCCTTGATGAGGGTGGCTCATTAGGATCATGTTTAGTTCACGCCAAGTTCGCAAAGAGAAACGCAAGGGTCGCAAAAGAATGATTTTTTGCTATTAAATCATTGCGTACTTTGCGCAAATCTTAGCGGTCTTTGCGTGAAACAGCCTTTTGAGTCACCCTCAAATTTTGATATTCTATGTTGCAAAAGAAGACACTGAGGCGCTGGAATAACGCGGTTCATCGGGATCTGGGGTATTTTTTCTTTGGGATGACGATCATTTATGCCCTCTCCGGCATCATCCTGAACCACTTCAAGTCCGGTGATTTCAAGCATCCGGATTATTCATTCTCTCAGAAAATATTCACCGCCCAACTCCCTCCACCGGGCCTTTCAGAAAAAGACTATGTCCTTTCTGTACTCAGCCAGGTCGGCGAGCGGGAAAACTACAAAAGCCACGTCAGCGGGAAAGGATATCTGAATGTATTCATCCATTACGGTTCTGTATACATTGACCTGAACACAAGGGAAGCAGAGCTTCAGAAGAAGACGCCCAGATATGTATTAAAAGAGTTCAACCTCCTTCACTACAACAGCATCCGGAAACTGTTTACCTGGTATTCCGACCTGTATGCGGTCTCGCTGATCCTGTTGGCCATAACCGGTTTGTTTATACTGCGGGGGAAAAATGGCATTCTGGGCCGCGGAGCCTGGCTAACTGCCGCAGGAATCATCATTCCGGCGTTGATCATCCTGTTTTACAGGTAAGTCGATCTCGTTTCCGATCAATGGATTTTCACCCCTCGTACCACCGAGGTTTCTGAACCAGTTATCAGTCTGAAAAAATAAACACCTGCGGGAACCTGAAAGCCACGCAGGTCAACACCATCCCAGGAAATCGTATGGATTCCGGCCGACAAGTACCCCGGATTGACGTGGGCAACACATTGTCCCTGCGTATTCAAAATATCAAGCCGGACATCACCCGGGGCAGGGAGTTCAATTTTTATCATTGTTTCTGTGGTGAACGGATTGGGAACAGGCCCCTTGGCTGAGGCTGCTGCTATTTTCTTCCCAATGCCGGTGATCAAAGATTCATCAATGGCGATGATCACATGCTGATTTCCGGTTTCGCTAATGATGTTCAGGGTATCATACAGAAAGTCTGTTGTCGCATCGATAGGGATGTTAACATAGACTGTAAGCGGGATTGAATCCCCTGATGCCAGTAGATGGGGAAAACTTGTAAATGGCCATGGCAAAACATACCAAAAATCTCCATATTCATTAACCTCCAGGATGTTGATCCCAACCCCGCTATTGTTGTAGATGGTTGCCGTCAGACCGTCGAGGCATTGTTGGACCGTCGTAAAGATCAGGCTGTCGCATGAAAGGGTCAATGAAATTGGATTATACGTGGTATCTCCCACGGCACACCCGATGCCGCTGATCACCTCTTCATTGGTATTGTCAACAACAAAAGCCAGAAGTTCGCAATTACTCATGTCGTAGCCCATGGTTGCATTGTTGAAGACAAAGGTGTTGCGATAGTAAGTTCCCTGTTGGGCATTGGTTGAAAGGGGATCGCCCCATTGATCAACAAATGCTTCGCGGAAAGTGTGTTTGTGCACATAGTTGGCACCTGCACCCGACTGCTGGGAGACCAGGTTGTTTTCGGCCAGGGTAACCATGAGGTTGTGGTCGCCGGTTACATTGTCGGTGTAATAGACATCTACCACCACGGTTAAGTCCTGTGTTCCCTGGTCGTAACTGGTAGCCATTCCGACATTGAGGGGGGAGGACTCTGCCATGATGGTATTGCAGCGAGCAGTCCAGGTTGTCCGTTGTGTAAGTCTTTCAGGGGGCTCCCACAGGCGGCGGTTGATAAAGGCGCTGGGCATGTAACGGCTGGTCCCGCAATACGGAGTGGTGTAAAATGCATCAGCATAATGTCTCCTGAAGTCAGGATCTCCGGAATAGGGGGTGGTGTAATTGGAATTGAAAGGATGATAGGCCACACAAAAGGCCCTGTCGGGGTTTGCGGCCAGGATCTGTGCCACCACCTGATGTCCGGCCGGACAGTTGGGACATTGAACTCCTGTAAACTCTTCAATGATGGCGTTTTTGTTCATCGGCTCCGTGGGGACGTAGTATTGTGCCTGAATCCAGGAGGAGACGAACAGGAAAGCCAAGACCATTAAAGGAAATAATAATCGTGTTTTCATGATTAATGCGTTATTTGTTTTGCACTACAAATATAACAAATTCCATCGAAGAGTCCCATTTGAATTTTTTTTATGCCACTAAGGCACTAACTCACCAAGCTGTACGAATTTTATTTATTTGATTAACAGCGTTTTGTGGGTTATGGAGTCTTTGTGTTTTTGTGGCAGAAATCATCGATTGCAATATCTGAGTATGCTCAGTGAATAAATCCAAAAGAACAGAATAATTTTTTGGTATCAAATATTATTACTATTTTTGACACTTTATGACAAGACATAATTTTGACCATTGAATTACCTGGGACAAAGGCTTAAACAACTGAGGGAGGAAAGCAACCTGCTTCTCCGACAAGTGGCTGCTGCCATTGATACAGATACTGCCCTGGTAAGTAAATTCGAGCATGGTGATCGGAAACCAAGCAAAGAGCAGGTTCAAAAACTTGCTGTCCTGTTTCAAACAGACCAGGAAGAACTGATGAAACTTTGGCTTGCAGATAAAGTCACCTATGTATTAAACAACAATGAGCCAAACTTGGCTAAACAAGCGCTTGATATCGTTCAAAAAAGGATGAAAGATGAAAAATTTCCCGAAACTGATTGATAATTCCGGGGTTGAATATTCACTTGGTGCAGTATTACGTCAATTGCTGTCGGACCCATCGTTTTCCCAAGTTTCTGTTGCCACCGGGTATTGGGATCTACCTGGCATGGTTGAAATTCGAGATGAACTGAACTCTTTTCTGGAAAGAAACAACACCCGTTTCCGGTTGCTCATCGGAGAAGAGCCCAGCGTAAGGGTTTACCAGGTTAGAAATCCCGAAAAACAAAATCCGGGTTTTCCGGAGAAATTCATTAAACGGAACCTGGAAGAACTGGAATTGCAGGAGTCCTACCAACAAATTGCAGCTATCTTATCGACCTACACAGCCATCGATCAAAAATTCGAGATTCGTGTGTACAAAAAGCAATTTCTACATGCAAAATGTTACATTTTCGGAAACGAGGAAGAAAATGCCGTCGGGATCATTGGCAGCTCCAATTTCACCCGGCAGGGGTTGTCTGGAAATTTGGAATTAAATCAGACCGAGGACAACAATGCAACCGTCAACTACATCCGGAAGAATCTCTCACAACATCCTTCACACCGCTCCTGGTTTGAAAATCTCTGGAATAACAGCGAAGAATGGACAAGGACATTCAAAGAAGAATTGCTCGATTTAAGCAAACACGGACAAATATGCTTCAGCCCATACGAGATGTATATTCACGCACTATACCGGATTTTCGGACAGGATCTGTTAGATGAGAAAGAAAATAAAATATCCATTGATGATCCCTCTTCTGGAAAACCGCAACTGCTGAAATTTCAGGTTCAAAACGCCAATTCGATCATTAAAAAACTTGAAAGACAGGGCGTTGCCATGCTTTCTGATTCGGTGGGACTGGGTAAAACGTATACTGCTATCAAAGTGATCGAATATTATAAACAGCACCAAAATCAACGGGTTGTTGTTATTGCCCCAGCCGGATTGCTTCCGCAATGGAGAAAATCATTTGATGACTTCCGGATGACGCACATTCCTGAAATATATAGCCTGCAAGACATACCGAAAATTGAAGATATCAAATCAAGCCTTCGGAATATTCCTGTTGGTTTGTTTGTCTTTGATGAAAGCCATAATCTCCGGTCTTCCGGCGGTCAGCGATTCGAAGCGTTCATCAACTGGAAACAGGATAACGTAAACGCCAAAACATTATTGGTAACTGCCACTCCTATCAACAACCAGCTCGCTGATCTTACCAATCAGATCATGCTGGGATCTGGGGGAGAGATACATCTGCTTGGCCGATTTTATGACCGGAACAGGCAGAAATATTTCACCCTGAAAGAAAGGCTTGAACTCATCCACACCGACATGAAGAGACAGATCCGGAATAGCGGATTCGTTGACTACCAGCAAATGAAAGAGCAACTAACCCCCTTGCTGAACCGCTTTATCATTCGAAGGACCCGGCAAGGGATCGAAAAAGAATATCCCAATGGGCTTGAGATCAATGGCAAACTGCAGAAATTTCCCGTATCATATCCGGATAACCTGGAGTATGAAGTTCCTAACCACTACAAGACCCAACTGCTGAAAATGGCCGAAAAAATGCCGGAACTGATCCGCGCCATGTCGTTTGAGATAGATAGCCTGGCCGACCTGGAATACCTTGCCCATCCCCTCGATCTGTTTGAACATTATGCAAAGCGGGAGAAACCTGTCCTTTCCTCTCTGGAGGTTGTTTATACCGCCATGCTTAGCCTCGGCTTTCCCTGCTACCGGTATCACATCTACCGGCATGCCTATTACAAGCGAAAAAGAGGAGAACTGGAATTAAACAGTGACGAGAACCGTGAACTTAGCCGACAGATCGGTATTTATGGAATTTTCCGGACTGTTTTCCTGAAACGGCTCGAATCATCCCTGTTTTCCATCAATAAATCCATCCAAAGTTATGAAGAGAAACTGCTGGATTTCAAAGAGAAACTAGAAAAATACAACAAGATCATCTCGGTAAAAAACCTGGTTGCTCTCAATAAGGCCATTGACATCTACAATGAGCAAAATGCGGAGGAAGATGAATTGGATTTCGATATTGAATCTTTTGAAAATGCAGAAAATGAATTCTTTACTATCCATGCCGACCCGGGGACTTTCAACATTCCTCAATTGAAATCAGACATTGAAAAAGACCTCCGGCTGATTGAAATCCTCAGAGAACAAATTGCTTTGTTGATAAAAAAAGATGATAAAATCCAGGTGCTTGCTAAGCATCTGAACCAAAATGAAGACAGGAAGGTGCTGGTTTTCACCTATTTTGCCGATACCCTCAAGTATCTTTCCGAAAGCTTGCCGCACTATCTGGTGAAAGATAAAAACATTGAATTTGCACTAGGGACAAAGCATGACATTGAGAACTATGCCCGCAGGTTTGCCCCGATTTCAAAAAAATATGAATTACTCACGGGAGAGCAGGAGATCGATTTCCTTATAGCTACAGACAAACTGTCGGAAGGTCAAAATCTACAGGATTGCGGCATGATCGTTAACTATGACCTGCACTGGAACCCCGTTCGCATGATCCAGCGAAACGGGAGGATCAATCGCCTGGGAACCCCATTTGAAGAGATCTTCATCTTTAATTTCCGGCCCACGGAGCAGTTGGAAAGCTATCTGAGTCTGGTTAAAAAACTGGAGGATAAGATCAATCTGATCCGCTATACCATCGGGAGTGATCAGAGTGTGCTGGATGAAGAACCCATCCCACAGGATTTCACCGAAGACCTTTACAGCCGGGATGAACGGAGACGACTGGAAGCATTCAAAAAAATCTTTGAAACCTCCGAACTGCTGGCCGCAGAAGACCTGTTTATGGATGACTTGCGGGAATTTGACCGGAATGATCAATTTGACGAGGTTTACAAGAATAAAATCAAAAACCTCCCCAAGGGTAAATGGGGTAAGATACAGCAAAAGAGAGATGCTGATGACTACGCTCACCTTGTTCATATCATGGATGACCAGGGAGAAGCTGGCTTTTTCATCGGCTACAGAGATAAAAAAGGTGAATTGCTGACCACCGCTGAAGGATTGCTGTCCATCCAAACTACCAGCACCAACAATCATCGGTTTAAGGATGACTTTGTGAACAAACCCTGGGTTGAAGCCAGCATCAGGGAATATATCCAATCATACCAGTTCCGCGAAGGCGATGCCGTGAATGCCTATAATAAATCCCAGGAAGCGGCCATCGCCTACATCCGGAATGCCATGTTCGAGTATCAATTTCCCTATGAAACCATCGTCCGTGTTGAAGATTGCCTCCTCCATTCATTGAATGCATACATCAATAAGAAAAGCATGAAACTGGTCAGGGAAGTAAACCGGATGCTCCGGCGAAATATGCACGTCGGTAGTGAAATGATCGAAGAATTCATCAAACTCTCCGAACAATACAAACCTGGAGAGGCTGCAGTTAAGGCTCCCCTGGACGAAATCATCCAAATCTTTGCATGACATGGACCGGAATCAAATAAACGAACTCCTTTCCCGCATTGAGCATGACCGGGAAAACGGCAGAACGCATATTCTTGCACTGGCAGAAGAATTGATCGGGTGGATGGGATTTCAATACGTTGAAAACAACAAACCCCGGTTGCTTGATTTTCAAACCATCAAACTGAAAGAAGCCCTTGAACCCGCACCGATAACTGGACAGGAACAGCTTTACAGACTGACGGCAGAAGAGCAGGATATTAGAATTCGCTTTGCCGTTCTGAAAAAATTTGACAAGAAGATCATTCATTACCTGGTTGACAACAATGTCGGACTGGCCAGCTACCAGGCAAGCATGAAAGGGATCCGGCAAATTGATGGCCGTGAACCTTTTGTTGCTCGTCAACCCTATTTCCTGCACTTCATCACGACCGCACAATACGACCGACTCTGGATCGTGGTGAATGAAAATGAACAAAAGCGGATCTTGGTGTTCCGCCGGCGGCTGACTCAGACACAATACAACAAAATCCTTCCCGCCTGGCAAAATATCGCCGCCAGACCCAAACCAGAAATAGCCAAATTGTTCTGGAAAAGCCTGGATATCAAAGAAGTAAACATAGACTTCTACCGGCAGATCAAGGAACGGTTCGACGCCTTAGTCGGGATTCTTAAAGATCAAACAAAAGAGATGGATGAAAGGACGATCAAACCATTCGCTGTCAGGTTTATCGGAAGATACATCTTTTGTTGGTTTCTGAAAGAAAAAGAGATCATCCCCGAAAAACTGATCTCCTCTTCCACCATAGAAGAAAACAAGGATTGTTACATCCAAAAGTACCTCCAGAAGCTCTTTTTTAAAACCCTGAACACCGAGGTGACCGATCCGGCCAGGAACGAGACAATCACCAGACTTGATGAGCTGTACAGTAACATCCCCTACCTCAATGGCGGTTTGTTTGATCAGTACCCCGAAGACCGCTTGTATGAAGAAACATACCTCAATGACTGGCTCATCACCTTTGTTAAAGTGCTTGAAAGCTTTGATTTTACGGTGGATGAGAGCAGCTCGCTATACCAGCATGTGGCCATTGACCCTGAAATGCTGGGGCGGATTTTTGAAAACCTGCTGGCCAGCCAGAATCCCGAAACCGAGAAAATGGCCAACCAGCGTAAAGCCTTTGGCGCATTTTATACCCCCCGGCCAATCGTTGATTACATGGTCAACGAAAGCCTGAAAGCATACATCGAAACACAACTCTATCCCGACACCACCAAACACACCGGCATTGCAGAAGAACCGTTGGTTGAATACGGTGGAACCTTGTTCCAGGAGATGGAACCCCGGCAAACGATCATCCCACTCGATCCTGTCATCGCTGATGGAGCTGTTAAATATGAAACGACCAGGAAAAAGATCGACCAACTGTTTGCTCCCGACTGCGACAAAAACCCGTTTGACAAAGAAGAGACCAACCAACTGAAAAAAGTCCTCAGCGAGATCACCATCCTCGATCCTGCCTGTGGATCCGGCGCCTTTCCGATGGGGATGATGCTTCGGCTGATGGAATTGCGGCAAATTATTGGCCACGGCCACCGTAACAACTACGACCTGAAAGAAGAGATCCTGAGCCGGAATATATTTGGCGTGGATATCATGCCCATGGCGGTGGAGATAGCCCGCCTCCGCGCCTGGCTTAGCCTGGTGCTCGAAGCCGATTATCGGCCGGCCGACCGGAAAAATAACTTCGGCATCGCCTCCCTGCCCAACCTTGACTTCAAATTCGTTTGCGCCAATAGCCTGATCGATAGCGGATACGATACTTTTATTTCAAAGCTTGATACAACCAGAGGCTACTTCGAAGCCTATTTCGAACTCGAAAAAGAGATCCGGGAACTGGAAAGGCTAAGGGATGCCTATTTCGATCCGCAGGGTGACAAGGAGCGAAAACAAGCGCTCCAGATCGATTTTTTCAATGTGAAGAACAGGATCAAAGAACGATTTTCTGATCTTAAGGATAGTAAAAACCTCGGTATCACAGATTTCCTATTAAAGGTCGACGACTGGGACCCCTTTGACGACACCCGCCCCTCCTCGTTTTTCTCCCCCGCCTGGATGTTCGGAATCAAGGAAGGATTTGACCTTGTGATCGGTAATCCACCGTATATTCAACTGCAGAAAGATCATGGAATCCTGGCTGATCTTTATCGGGAAAGCGGATATATAACATTTGAAAGAACAGGAGACATTTATGTTCTTTTTTACGAACATGCGCTAAAATCACTCTCTCCCGGCGGCCATTTGTGCTTTATCACCTCCAACAAATGGATGCGCGCCGGCTACGGACAAAAACTCCGGAAACTCCTGGCTTCCCATAACCCCAGATTGCTGATTGACTGCGGACCCGATATCTTCGAAAGCGCTACAGTGGATGTAAACATCCTGCTTATTCAGGCCGCGAAAAAATCGGGCCGGCTCAAAGGGGTGACCCTGACCAGCGAGGCGAAAGAAGCCAACCTGCATAATTTCATCAAAAACAACCTGATGCCGTTGCCGGAACTATCCGAAGGAGCCTGGTTCATTGCCAACCAGGCCGAACAAAACCTGAAAAAGAAAATTGAAAAGATCGGAAAACCACTCAAAGACTGGGATGTACGTATAAATTATGGAATAAAAACCGGTTTAAATGAAGCTTTCATCATCGATACGTCCACCAAGGAGCGCATTTGCAGGGAAGATCCGCGAAGCCCAGAAATCCTGAAACCGGTGCTGAGGGGAAGGGATATTAAGAGATACGGATATGCGTGGGCCGGCTTATGGCTGATCAATACCGGGTTTGACCTGGATATACCAAAACTTTATCCGGCGGTTTACAACCATCTTTTACAGTTTGAAGACAACGCCAGAAAACGGGACGACCAGGGAAAAAAATGGTGGAACCTGCGCGCTTGTTCTTATTACGAAGAATTCGAGAAGGAAAATGTTGTTTGGAGTGATATTGCGACAGAGCCAATTTTTACTATTTTACCTGGAGGAATATATTTCAACAATACTGTATATATGATTGTCGGGAATTATAAGAGTTATCTATCGGCAATCTTAAACTCATCCCTGATAAGGTGGTATTTCCCTAAAATTGCATCATCTCTTGGAGAAAAAGGGCAAAGATTTTTCAAGATATTCGTGGAAAATATGCCAATTCCACCCATCACGAATGAGGCAAAATCAATCATAAAGCAAATTGAAGGACTTGTAACCAAAATCATCTATATAAAGCAGCAAGGATTTCAAGACTCAACGACTGAAGGAGAGAAGCAGATTGATCTCTTGGTTTACAAGCTCTACGACCTCACCTACGAAGAAGTGAAGGTGATTGATCCTTCATTTGGGATGGACAAAGCAGCATATGAAAACATGAGGCCACTCTGAAAAGTATCTGATTTTGGACTAAAGTCCGGAAGGCATTGGTTATCAATTACCCCGGCCTTAAGGCCGGGGTAAGTTAAAGAACTGGTATACGGGGCTTTAGCCCAAAACAAATAAAAAAATTTGATCTTTCTGAGTAGCCTCAACCATTTTATTACCTGAGCAGGCTTATCATTGCAATCATTTATCAATGACCTCAACCCCATCCCTTTCTCCTTGCAGGAGAAGGGGGAGCGAAGGGAGAAAATACGAGCTCTGCAGACAACACCCACTCTTGCTTACATTGATCTTTTCAACAACGAGAGAGAAGACTGGAAAGATGGATTCTGCACCTTCAATTATCTGACAATATTTATTTTGCTGATTAAAATTATCGGATAATATTTATTTATGAAAGAATAATTATCTTTGCAAAAACTTCAATTTGCGATGGCATCATTAAAAAGAAAGCTTTTTCAGGCACTTGCCGACCATCTTTATGAGAAGGAATACACGATCGTTTCCGGTCCTCGGCAAAGTGGCAAAACTACATTGCTTGATCAGCTTGGCGGCTATTTAAAGCAAAGGGCTGAAGAGGTCTTTCAATTGACCCTGGAAGATCCTTCAGTTCTGGCACGATTGAATCAACATCCAGAGAATTTGTTTGATTTTGTTGTCAGGAAAGCCGGGAAAAGGGTGTTTGTTCTGGTTGATGAAATTCAGTATCTTGATGATCCCTCCAATTTTCTCAAACTGATCTTTGATAAACATCACTCTCAGGTAAAGATTATAGCCACCGGAAGTAGCGCCTTTTATATTGACCGCAAATTCAGGGATTCACTGGCCGGCAGAAAACAATTGTTTGAACTATACACCCTTGATTTTGATGAGTTCCTGATTTTCCGGACGGGTACGGGAGAGATGCAGGAGGAATTAGACAGGGTCAGAAGTAATGAGCAATACCGATCGTCGAAACGCATTGAACTGGAGAGCTATTTTAATGAATATCTTACATTTGGAGGATATCCTGCAGTTGTGGTCGCCGGCACGGTCGAAAAGAAAATCGCTTTGCTTAAAGAAATCACCGGCGCTTTCCTGAAACGTGATATCTCCGAGTCAAATATTCATGATCAGGACAGATTTTATAAAGTTCTGATGCTCTTAGCACAACAAACAGGTTCACTCGTTAATGCAAATGAATTGTCCAGAACGATTGGGATATCTACTACAGCCATTGAGAATTACCTGTATGTGCTGCAAAAATGTTTTCACATTCAGCTTCTTCGTCCTTTTTATAAGAACCTCAGGAAAGAACTTACCAAGATGCCCAAGGTTTTTTTCCACGACCTTGGATTCCGTAATACCCTCCTTAATCAGTACCTGCCGGTTGACCAACGACTTGATAAAGGGATGCTGATCGAGAACTATGCTTATATCCGTCTGCGGATGCTTCATGGCAATAATGACCTCCGTTTTTGGCGGACTGCCGATGGTTCGGAAGTTGATTTTGTTCTTTCATCCCGGCAGGGGAAAGGGGAAGCCATCGAGATAAAATTTGATGAAACCAGCTTTAATCCTTCAAAATACAGGAGATTTCGCGAATATTATCCTGATTATTTGTTCCATTTTAGGGCTTTCCACTCATCAACAAACCAGACTTCCTTAATTGCACTATGATGCATAAAAACAACATAAATTTTTAGAATTACTCAATGACCTCAACCCCATCGAGGTCATTCAAGAAATTCCCGGGTTTTTTCTATGTTTGTTTTCTCAAACCCTTCAAAATATGAAGAAGTTCCTGTTCCTGGCATTGGCTGTGTTGTTGGTCTTTCCCGGCGTATTAGCGCAAACGGCAGAAATTGAGTCCCTTATAAAAAAGGCGAAGCAGGAATCGGGCCGGGAAAAGCTTCTGACCCTTACTCAGCTTTGTAAAAGCTACTACAGCGTCAATCCGCCGGAAGGGCTCCGGTATGGCGAGATGGCTCTGCGGATGGCCGATTCACTCAAGATGCCTTCGGCAAAAAGCAGCATCCTGACCAACATGGGGGTGAATCACTGGGCAGCAAAAGATTTCGCCAAGGCCAGGAAGTTTTACCGCATGGCCATGGAGCATGCCGTTCGGTATAAAGACTCCACAGAGATCGCCCTGATCCATAACCGGATGGGGTTGCTGTTTGAAACCCTTGGCAACTTCGACTCTGCCCTGATCGTATTCAACCTGGATTTATCCCTTTCAAGGAAACTGAAAAATCAGGAAAGAGTAGGAACAGCTCTGAGTAATATCGGCACGATCTATCTGAACCGGGGAGAGCTGAAGAGTGCATTGAAGTTCCTGATTGAAGCTGCGACCATTCTGGAAAAGGCCGGCATAGAGGCAAGACTTCCCATGATATATCTGAAATTAGGAGGGATTTTCTCCCGGCAGCAAGATTATGCCATTGCCGAGAAATGGTACGGTAAAGGCATTGACCTCGCCATAAAGATCAAGGATTTGGGAAGCGCTGCTACAGGTAAAAATTCACTCGGGATTTTATACAAAGAACAACAGGAACACGGCAAAGCGCTGAAGATGTTCGCGGAGGCATTGAATGTCAGTGAAACCATCGGGAACGTGTATCTTTCTATGTCCATTTTCACGAACATGGGAAATGTATATACCAACATGGGGGATTATTCGAAGGCGCTTTATTATCAGCAAAAAGCGCTCGATGTGGCCTTGAAGCTTAAAATGCCAATACATATTGCCATTACGCAGAATAACCTCGGAGTTGTATATTTCAAACAAAAAAAATATCAGGAAGCAAAAAGACTCTGCGAGAAAGCGCTGCCGGTATTTCAACAAAGCGGTTCCAAATCGAATCTTTTGGAGGTCTATCAGCAGTTGATCAATATCCATGATTCCCTGCACGATTATGCGCAATCAGTTAAATACTACCGGTCATTTATCGATCTGAGTGATTCGCTGAAACTAAACGAATTGAATGCCTCGCTTGACTCGCTGAAAATAAAGTTTAATACCGAGCAAACGGAAAAAGACAACCAAATTCTCCTGAAAGACAAAGAAATTCAGGCCAGAACCATCTCCAACCAGCGGCAGATCATCTGGTTTTCGGTGGTATTTCTTGTGTTGCTTGCCATCATTGTCATCGTCGTTGTGAGGAACCGAAAAAAGATCAAGCAAGCCAACCTGCTCCTCGAATCTAAAAACAAGGAGATCACAAGCCAGGCGGAGGATCTCAGGCAATTAAACAGCAAACTGGTGGAGCTTTCCAGATTCAAGGAGTCGATGAACTCCTTTCTTGTGCATGACCTGAAAAATCCCCTTAACTCGATCATCCATGCCGATTTCACGAGGAATACGGAACTTCTGATGGGGCGGATCAAGCAGGCAAGCCGGCAGATGCTCAACCTGGTCATGAACATGCTTGATTTGAATAAAAATGAGTCATCCATGCTCAAATTATCGGTTGAAAACAGTTCGCTCACCCGGATGATCAGTGAAGCCATCAGAGAAGTTGAATATATTTCGGAGCAAAAAAAGATCAGGTTTTCCCTCCTGTATACAGAAGATCGGATCATGCGTGTTGATCCTTACCTCATCCGAAGGGTTCTGATCAACCTGTTCACCAATGCTGTTCGATTTTCCAATAGTGGATCTTCCGTTGACATCGATGCGGAACTGATTAACGGGAACTTTCTGAAGATATTGATAAAGGATTATGGCGTGGGGATCAAGGAGTCGGATCTTCCTTCCATATTCGACAAATACACCCAGGGGCATACCCGGGGTGCGGACGTTGACTATTCAACAGGGATCGGGCTGACCTTTTGCAAGATGGCAGTAGAAGCCAATGGTGGTTCCATCGGGGTGGATTCTGTTGAAGGGAAAGGATCTACATTCTGGTTTACCTTGCCGATCGGTGAGCCGGGAAGTACTCAACTGACAAGTCCCTCGATGCTATCGGAAAACGCGGTGGTTCCGGTCACACTGAGCCTCACGGAAGAAGAGATGGAAATCCTGAGACCGGTATGTGAGCGCTTGAAAAAGATCAGCATTTTTCAGGTTTCGGATGTAAAAGATGTGCTTACAACGCTTACTTTTGAAGAATCAATGGGGATCGGGAAATGGAAATCGATGTTGCTGGAAGCCCTGTCACAATGCAATGAAACTACGTTTACGGAACTAATCAATTGCCACACAGATGCCAGAACCTAAAATTCTAATTGTTGATGATCATATCGGAAGTCTGCAGACACTGATCTGCTTACTGGAAAAGTATCATCCGGAATACCGGCTGTACCAGTCAACCAACGGGAGGGCCGCCATTGATCTGATCATTTCCAATGCCATTGACCTTGTGATCACGGATTGGGACATGCCCGGATTTTCGGGGATTGACCTGGTTGATGCGGTGAAATCAGAAGAAAAGACAAGGCACATCCCCATCATTATAGTGACAGGGGTCATGGTATCGCCGTCAGACATTCAGACGGCACTCAGTCGAGGCGCGCATGATTATCTCCAAAAACCGGTGGATCCGGTAGAATTATCGGCCAGGGTTCATTCCGCATTTATGCTCTCCTGCATTCAAGCCAAAGAACTCGAGAAAAAAAATGTTGCGCTTGTTGAAAAAGCACTGACGCTGACTCGGAACTATGAGTTCATCAAAGATCTGGCCAACCAGTTAAAAAACCTGGTTCCGCTGGTTGATGAGCAAACGGTGGCCGGGGAATCCCTTAACAAGATCATCCGGGAAACAGAGCAAAAACTCCATTATGAAATCCGGCAACAATTTGACATCGCTTTTCAGAATGTTCATAAAAGCTTCATCCAAAACCTATTGGGAAAATATCCTGGTTTAGAGACTGTTTAAAATTCATATAGAAATTCGATTAACCATCAACCGAATCATTGATAGATGGATAAATGCTATACCAGATTCAGGCAACCTTTCATAATCTTTGGACAATCGTCGATGAAAAGAAAG
>VGGL01000033.1 GCA_016868575.1 Bacteroidota bacterium | reverse complement strand
ATTTACACGGCCATGGGATACAAATCCATGCCCTTTTACAGGAGAAAATTTGTGTTCCCCGAATAATGAATTCCTACTCGACAACAAATTCAATATGAGGAAAATACGAATACTGTATTCTCAAGTTGGGTTAATTTTGCAAACCTGTTCCGATTCGGTATATTCTGATCAGGGCTCTCAAAACGCTTTTCAGAACAGACAGTCTCTGGACGGCCATCTGGTCATACCGAAGCAGCTGGAATTGCCGGAGCATGGCTTTTGGCAGGAAGTAGGCTTATTATATAGAGATAACGGCCGGATAACCATTTTGCAGGAAACGGTTCACGAGCAGGTATCTCTGGATTTTCCCGCTGCTGGTTCGGGGCAGATCGGTTGATTTGACCGGGATGAAATGATCAATCCTGATCCCCACGGAGGTATTGAAAAGCTCTTGTAGCTGTTTGAAGAGATTCATGGTTGCCTCATTTTCCGGGGCTACGAGAAATACCAAAACCTTATCCATTCCTTTGCGTTCATCAAAAATTCCCGCAATGGCAATTTTCCCGAAAGTGATATCGGGAAGGCTCATGGCGATGTTTTCGAGGTCGTGGGCGTAATGGTTCTTGCTATTCACAAAGATGATGTCCTTAAAGCGACCGGTGATATAAAGATCATTCTCATAGAAAAGTCCGAGATCACCGGTTCGAAGCCATTCCCCGGAGAAGAGATCTCCCGTTGCATCCGGATTATTATAGTAACCGGAAGTGACGTTATCTCCTTTGATTTGAATGTGTCCGACGTTTCCGGGGGGTAACTCCAGGCCATCTTCATTGACTATCCGGATGGTTACATGTGGAAGGGGTCGCCCGACAGAAACGAGGCTGATATGTGATTTCTTTTTTGATTCAGCCGCCGCTCCCACATTTTCCTTTACCAGCTTTTCGCGGCTTATGGAAATGATTTTAGGTTCTGTCGCAAAGGGTGAGAAAGTGGTGGCCAGCGTCGATTCAGCAAGTCCATAGCATGGGAGCATGGCACTGCGACGCAGACCATAAGGTGCTAACTCGTCCAGAAAATGGTTCATGATCCGGATTGATATAGGCTCTGCGCCATTCATGATTGTTTTGACAGATGATAAATCCCAGGATACTTGTGGCTTTCGAGAGAGATACCGGTTAACGAGAGCCAGGCCGAAGTTGGGGCTTGCTGTAATAGTTGCTTTCAAATTACTCACGATATCCAGCCAGAGCATCGGCTTTTTAACGAAGTCACCGGTTTCGATGAAGTAATGGTTGCACCCGTGACGGGAGGGGGTGAGGACAAAACCAATCAAGCCCATGTCATGAAATAAAGGCATCCAGTTGACAGAGCTATCATGCGGCATAATCCGGATTCCTTCGGTGATGTCGGAAACATTGGTTACAATATTCCGGTGAGTCAGCATGATTCCCTTTGGATCGCCGGTACTTCCAGAGGAGAACTGAACAAAGGCGAGATCGTCTTCCCTGATGACGGGTAATATGGGGTTGTCAGGGGCGCCTGATAAATCTGTAAAACGGATGATCTTTTCCGGTGGGATCACACCAGAAGAAAACCGATGGGCAAGACTATCGGAGATCAGCAATCGGGGTTCGCCGAAGATGTGGTAAACCCGTTCCATTTTTTCAGCGGCTGCATTGTGCTCTGTGAAAGAGACCGGCGGCTGAAGCAGTGTTGGTACAAAACCTCCCAGGAAACAGGCCCACAGCACCGGGATGATCTCTTCATTCTTATCAAAAGAGAACATCAGGGTATCATGCTGAACGAGCCCCAGGTTTTGCAACCCGGATAAGATCTTTAGGGCGCTTCTCAGGATTTCGGGATAAGTATGAAAAGAGACAGACCCATCTGACCGGATATACCCTGCGCCTTTCTCCGGATGATTATGTGCAGTCTCTGTTAAAAACCGGTCAATGGTTCGAAAGTTCGTGTCCGTCATGGGTTGGGCTGGTTTTGTTGCTGTTCCCGTTGTGCCCGCATGGCCATCCCATAGTAATAGTCCGCTTTCTCCCGGTCGCCAAGCTGGTAGAAGTGCTGGTAGAGGTTCATGCTAAGTTGATAGTTCAGCTTCTTTTCAGCAGCCTTTTCATAATAGCTTACAGCAGTTGTTGTATCTTGCTGAAGCAGATAATGATCTCCCAGATGCAGATAAGGCAGTTCGGATGAAGGATCTGCCTGCATGATCTGCCCGTAGGTGATCATGGCTGAATCGACCAGGTTCTTTGCTTTATACATCTCGGCAATCTCATACCAGGCCTGGGTTTTTTTAGGGTTTAGCTTGAGCACATGCCGGTAGAGCCTGATCGTCTCATCATATTTCTTCTGACTTTTGGCTATAAATGCGAGGTTGATAAAGGCCACCTCCTTCTCAGGGTCCATCTGTTTAGCCTGTTGGATGAAATGGTTCGCTGAATCATAATCCTTGCGCATGAAGGCATAAACCGTTCCGAGGTCGTTGAGCGCCTGGTACTGTTTCGGATAGATCTCCAGTGAGCGACGGAAATGCCGGATGATCAGGCCGGTCTTGTCCTTATCGGAATCATAGGCCATATCAGGGTTTTCTCCATAATAGAGCATCCGCATGTGATGGCCGGCAAACTGGGTGTTGGCCTTGGCGGAGTTGTGCAGGTGTTCGATATCCGCCGTAAGCAACCGGTGGAGCGAATACCAGTCTTTATTCCGCTGACGGGTGATCCACAGACAGGGGATCAACAGCAAGGTGATGCATACGATAACCCCCGTTCTTTTGGCTTTTGGAATATGCTGCAGTTCCGGAGAAGCGCCGAAAGCTTTCATCACCAAATAGACAAGGACAATGATAAAACCCAGGGAGGCAGTGTATAAGAAACGCTCGCCAATGATCCCAACCATGGGAACCACGAGATTGCTGAAGGCGGCAATGGCGATGAGATAGAAAAGGATCCCAAAAGAAAGGATATGCCTCTTCAGGAACATGTAAATCGCCATAGCAAGAGCTGATGTGTAGAGGATGAAGGAAAAGATCACCCAGACGTTGTTCCATCCGGTAAGCGGGATCATGTCGTATCCATAGTAGTAGACCATCGGATAGGGGTAGACCAGCAATTTCAGATACCAGATCAGCGACATGAGCGCCGTACCTGTCCGGATCCGGAAATCCTTTTCGAAGAAAAGCGGGTTTTCCACATAGGAATAATCGCGTTGCACTTCAGGCAGGAATATCCTTGGGCCAAATTGAGCGATAAGAACTACGACAAAGAGCACCCCCAGAAGTACCCATATTTTCCGTGGCTTGATATCTGAAAAGAAATAGAGCGCCAATGGGTAGATCAGCAGGAAAGAGATCACCGATGACTTGGAGAAATATCCCAGAATGAAGAAAAACAAACACCAGCCAAGATATTTCCATTTACTGGTTTCAGCATATTTGAGGATATAATGCAGCCCGATGATGCCACCCAGGAAGCTCATCATTTCATCCCGGTTCTTCAAGCTGTTGACCACTTCTGAGTGGATAGGATGGGCCATGAACAGCAGGGTGATGAGGAAGGGAAAGAGGATGTGATAATTGCGTAACATCCGTTTCAGCAGGAAGAAGAGAAATATGCCGGTGAACGCATACAACAGCACATTGATGACATGACTGACTTCCGGGTTGCGTTTGAGTAATTGAAATTCAATGGCATATGTGGCCTTTACGAGAGGCCGGTAGTCGAAGGCAAACTCACCCAGGTTTCCCTCGTTGGATACGTAAAAAGTAGTAAAGATCTCCGGTATCCCTTTTATCCCCTTCATGATCTGTGGATTGTTCTTAGTCACATATTCATCATCCACCGAAAAAGTATTAAGGCGGGTATTGCTGTAAAACAGGATGGCGATGAAGAGGAAGAAGAGGGAATAATAGAGCCTGGTTCTTTTGACATTTTCAGGCTTGGAGGTGGTCTTTTTGGCGGTTTTACCCGCTCGCTTTTCCTTACCCATACGCTGAATTTTGCAGCAAAGGTAAGATTTTCAGCGATTCCGGAAGAACCTCAATGGTTGGAAACCAGATACAGTGAGATCCTTCAACATGTTTACGGAAGTTGATAGATTTTTTGCCTTGTCAGGATTTCCTCCCTGATCTGACTGATATTTTCTTCCAATTCGGGGCTTGCTTTCAGAAGTTCCTCTCCTCTTTCTGATTCCGGCAGGAATCCAATACTAACGTAATACAGTGGTCGTACTGATTCCTTAAGTTTATCTCCAAAGGATGGATGATTGAATAACTCCCGGATAAAATAGTACTGCTTATGTGTCAGCAATTCACTAATAATGACCCCAACTTTAACTGCGTCCCAGAAACATGCAAGTTCGATCACGATCTTCTTCCGGGAAGCTGAAAGCGAGTTCAATCTTTCCTGGTAAACAGGAGTTACCCGGTCGTCGGATTCAACCAGATACCCATCATTCTTTAGCATTTTTATCAGGTTCATATAATTGTTTCTTGTTTCATGCTTTATACTACGATCAAAAACCTGTTTCATCGAAATTAATGGCGTTTCTTCTCAGGTAGCGGTCTCCTTCTGCGGGAGGACCGATGATCGTTTTAGGGTGTATCCATTTCTCCCTGTTCATATGACAATAAATTAATTGTCAAACAAAAGTGACAATAATTTCACTGTCATGATATCTTTGCGTCGAAATAGGCGCTAAGTGCTTGTTTTATTTCTTGATAACGAATTTTCCCCAGGATCGTTTCTTTGAAAACGGGTTGATCAGCTTGTAAATATAAGTCCCCTGGGGGAAAGATTGAGCGTTGATGACAATGGAATTCGTGATGATATGATCGTTTTTTAACAGCAGTTTGCTGTGGATGTCGTAAACAGACAGCTCAAAAGATTCAAAGGCGGGATTATCAAATTCAATGGTCAGGAAATCTGCCGAGGGATTTGGATGGATGGTAGATTTGACAGGTGTGTAGCGGATCTTTGAAATTCCTTCAACCCATTGATAAAGCGAAATGTTATCGAAAATGATACCGCACAAATTGTCTTGTGTGCTATCGCTGATGAAGGTGTATCTGAAAGTAAGGGTATCACCATAATCAAGGTCGAAGACAGAATGCAATTCTGATATCATCACATCAAACCAATTACAATATCCTGAATATCCGGTTAATACAGGCTTTGGTGTTTGCCATTGAAAAACCAAAGGATAAACGGTATCAGCAATTATGTCGATCCAGGTCGTTCCATTATCCGGAGAAAATTCAATCTTGCCATAATCCTTCAGTGAATCTGTCTGGACATAGTAATCGGCGCTAAACCACAGCATGTCATAAACGCCATTGTTTGCGAGACTCCTAATATAGAAAACCGAAGTATCATTTGCCGGATATGGGTTAATCGTATCGGTAATGATAACCTTTGTCAGGCAGGCAGAAGAGTCAAATCCTGGCTTATTGTAATGACCGATTTGCCAAATATTGTTGGGATATGATGTTGTGTCGATGGTTATGTTTTGCAAACAATACGGACTATCAAATGTTATCCAATAATCATAACATAATGGTTGTCCGGCCAGGAACTGAATTTTCATGGCCACAATAAAACTTAGAAATAGCAACTTTTTCATAAGAAGTACCGATTAATGATTTTTAGAACGGAGATCAGTTTGCTTCACCTGATTTTCTTGCGTAAAGATACGAAATATCGTGCGTATGATTCATCTTTCATCAGTTTTATTCGAATTTTCAGGCATAATCTTTGTTGTTTTGAGCCCTTTTGTAATATTGCACAACTATTTCTCCAAAATACAAGAATATGAAAAGAGCTAAGATGGCAATCGTCCTGGTTGCTTTATTTTCTTTTGTATCCATCTCCTTTTCAAACGGCCAACCTTTTTCTGCCGCAGGCAAACCCAAAGGAAAGAACCCTTTCGAAAAAGAATGGAAAAATGTCGACTCACTGATGAACCTTGGATTGCCAAAGTCGGCTTTTGAGGTTATCCGCTCGATCTATAAAAAAGCTTCAGCGGAAAAGAACTCGCCACAGATCATCAAATCGATCATTTACCGATTGCGGGTACAGCAGGATTTCCAGGAAGGTTTTCTGGATACGGCCATTACACAGATCAGGCAAGAGATCTCCATCCAGCCTGCTCCCGACAAGCAAGTTCTCCATTCCATCCTGGCGGAGCTTTATTGGCAGTATTACCAGATGAACCGCTACAGGTTCATGGATCGCACCACGGTGGCCGAAAACAAGGAGGAAGATATCAGTACATGGGACCTGTCAAAAATACTGAATACCACCATCTACCACTACCGGCAATCACTGACCGATGCGCTCCTGCTGAAAAAAACCCCCATCCTGGAATATGAGCCCATCCTTATTAAGCCGGAGAACTACAACCGGAAAGAAACCTCAACCCTTAAAGCCCGGCCGACGCTCTACGATTTTCTGGCCTTCCGTGCCTTCGACTTTTTCGCCTACGATGAACCCGGACTCATCAAACCGGCAATCACATTCCAGATCTCTTCTCCAGAATATTTTTCATCCATTGCGGATTTCATTAGTCTTCAGATTATTACCCCGGATACCGGATCAATGAAATACCATGCCATCCGTTTGCTTCAGGATATAATCTCATTTCATCAGGGAGATGCCGATCCGCTTGCCCTCATTGACGCGAACCTCAAACGGCTCGAATTTGTCCGCCAAAACGGGGTCATGGAACAAAAAGACAGCCTGTACTTGCATTCTCTTATTGCCTTTAAAAACACCGTTACATCCACCCCCTTCTCCACCTGGATAAATGATGCCATCGCCACTGAATATGTGAATCGTGCTCAGGGTTACCAGCCTTTTTCAAATACCAGTCTCAAAGACTTTTACATCAAGGCGCTGGAATACTGTGAAGATGCCATTCAATCCTTCCCCGAATCAGACGGTGCAAACAACTGCAAGATCATCCGCGATCAAATCCTCAAACCGGTGCTGTTAGTGGCTGCGGAAAATGTGATTCTTCCGGGTAAACCGTTTTTAAGCCTGGTAACGTATAAGAATCTGCATGAGGTCTGGTACCGGATCATCCGGATCAAGCCGGAAACGGATAAGGGATGGAAGGAACAAATGACACCCGATGAGCTGATCAAAAAATACCTATCCACACAACCTTTTAAGGAGGGCACATTTAAGCTTCCGGATGACGGAGATCATCACTTGCATTCGGCAGAGATCAACCTGCCTTCGCTCGAAACCGGATATTATTTGCTCCTTGTGTCGGGCGAGCAGGACTTTTCAACCGAAAACAACCCCATCTCCTATCAGCCTTTCTTTGTTTCACGCATCTCATACATCGACCGGCGAAACAATGATGGTTCTATCGATTTATTTGTGGCTGACCGGGAAACAGGATTACCGATTCAGGCATGCAACATCCAAACATATTATCAGGAGTATGATTATTCGGTACGCAGATATGTCGCCCGGGAGTGGATGAAGTTCTTGACAGATGATGAAGGTTTTGTCACGATCCCGATACCCCCTGGCCGGGAAGAATACAGGTCCTTTTTCATGAACCTTTCCAAAGAAACCGATTATCTCACGACAGATGATTCCTATTACGTGTATCCTGTCGATCGCAGTTCTCCCGTGAAAGTGCCGGTAACCTATTTCTTTACCGACCGGGCCATTTACCGTCCAGGGCAAACGGTTTATTTCAAGGGTATTCTTTTGGAGAAGAACGGTGATGACTATTCGATTGCTGCCGGCAGAAAAACGAAAGTCACTTTCTATGATGTCAATGACCAGATTGTTTCCGAAAAGGAACTGGTATCAAATGATTATGGATCGATCCATGGAGAATTCATCACTCCTTCGGGTGTTCTGACCGGTCAGATGCGTATTGCCAATGAAAGCGGATCGACCTATTTTTCTGTGGAAGAATACAAACGCCCAAAATTTGAAGTTGACTTCAACCCAGTTGAGGGATCCTATAAACTGAATGAGACGGTTTCGTTGACAGGGACAGCCAAAGCCTACGCAGGGAGTAACCTTTCGGGAGCCCAGGTAAAATACCGGGTGGTCAGAACAGCCTATTTCCCCTACTGGAGATACTTCTGGTTTGACTTCTTCCCCTCTTCCCCCGAAACAGAAATCATCAACGGGGTTACTACGACCGATGACAATGGTTTGTTTACCGTGACTTTCAAGGCCATACCGGATCCGGGTCTTTCGTGGAAATACAGTCCAACCTTCAACTATACCGTTTATGCTGATGTTACCGATATCAATGGTGAAACCCATTCGGGAACAGCTTCCGTCTCGGTGGGTTATCAGGCCTTGCTGTTAAGTGTGAATATCCCCGAAAAGGTTGATTTATCAGACCCGGGAACTTACAAGATCATTTCAACTAACCTGAATGGGATCAAAGAAAACACCACGGGTAGTATTGAAGTTCTGCCGATCAATCAGCCGGAGCGGTTAATGATTGCCCGGAAATGGCAACGGCCCGACAGGTTTATCATGAGCAGGGAAGAATTCCTTTCGAAGTTTCCTCTCCATGTCTACGATGATGAAGATAACAGCTATCTCTGGCCGGAAAGAAGCGCCATCTGGCAAAAAGAATTCAACACCGCAACCGATAGCCTTGTCCGGATTTCCGGGCTTAAGGAAGGGCTCTATGTCCTGAAAATCCGGTCAACAGATAAATTCGGAACACCCGTTGAATCCAAACACTACTTTGTTGCCTTTAATCCATCTTCAAAGAAGTTGCCGGTCAACAACAATACCTTCTTTGTCATCACAGGTAAAGAGAAAGTCAGCTACGAACCGGGAGAAAAATTGAACTTCTTGCTGGGATCCAGGGAAGAGAGCATCCGTGTACTTTATGAGATCTCCTATGGCGAAAACAAGATCATCAGAAATTACCTGAACATTGACAATGGTGTTGTACTACAGGAGATTCCTATCCTGGAAGTTTACCGGGGTAATCTGTCAGTTAACCTCACCTGGATCAGGAACAACCGGAGCTATACGACGACAAAACTCATTCAGGTACCCTTTGCCAACAAGAAACTCGATTTCAGGTACATGACCTTCAGGGATAAAATCCAGCCCGGCTCAAAAGAAGAATGGAGAATCCATATTGAAGGAGCAAAAGGAGAGAAAATAGCAGCAGAGCTGCTTGCCGGCATGTATGATGCTTCCCTGGATGCATTTGTACCGCACGGATGGTACTTTTCCCTCTTTCCAAGCTGGAGTTCCTTTCCATCCTGGAGTGTTACAAATGCCTTCAGCCCGGGTTATTCAAATCTGCATTTCAGGCCGAAAGAATTGGGGCTCACGGTGATCCAAAAACAATACTGTTCGCTCAATTGGTTTGGGCTGAGTGTTTATCACGGCAAATTTGATGGCAGATACAAACGGTCGATGGCGCTTGGCGGCGACGTTATGGAAAGCACGCTGATGACTCCTACAACGGCGGAACAGGGAATGATGGAGAAACCAACCGATGATGAAGGAAGGAATATCAGCGACAAAGATCTTCAGGATCAAACAGTTACCCAGACAGTACAGAAAAAACCTGTTGATTTTTCAGGTGTACAGGTTCGAAAGGATTTCCGGGAAACAGCCTTTTTCTTTCCCGATCTGCTGACCGATCCCAATGGAGATGTCATTCTCCGTTTCACGGCTCCCGAAGCGTTGACCCGATGGAAACTCATGTGCCTGGCATATACCAAAGACCTGATGACGGGCTATTCGGAAAAGGAGATCGTGACCCAGAAAGAGTTGATGGTTACTCCGAACATGCCGAGGTTCTTCAGGCAGGGCGATGCCATTGTCCTGGAAGCCAAAATCGCCAATCTTTCGGATAGTGAATTGGAGGGGATGGCAAGGCTCGAGTTTTTCGATGCCGTTACGACGAGGCCGGTGAATGATCAGTCGGGAAATATGGTAGCGGAGAAACCTTTCTCTGTTGGCAAGGGTAAAAATACCATGGTAAACTGGAATATCCAGATTCCTGTTGCTTTCGAAACCGGCGCCATCCAATACCGGATTGTTGCCAGGGCAGGCAATTTCAGTGACGGGGAAGAGGCGATCATCCCGGTACTGACCAACCGGATGATGGTGACCGAATCACTCCCGCTCCCGATCCGGGGTCTTGAAACCAGGAAATTCGAGTTCGGCAAGCTGATCAACTCAAAGAACCTGAGTTCTTCTTTGACCTCCTACCGGCTCACGCTGGAGTTCACCTCCAATCCGGCCTGGTATGCGGTTCAGGCATTGCCCGTTCTGGCTGATCCGAAATATGAAAATGCGGATAACTTGTTTACCGCGTTTTATGCCAACAGCATCGCAGCGTACATTGCCAACTCCAACCCAAAGATCAAGCGGGTTTTTGAAAGCTGGCAGAAGATATCTCCCGATGCCCTTCTTTCAAACCTGGAAAAAAACCAGGAGTTGAAATCGGTGATACTCCAAGAGACTCCCTGGTTGCTGGAAGCCCGTTCAGAGAGTGAGCAGAAGAAACGGATCGCTTTGTTGTTCGACCTCAACAACATGGCGCGCGGGCTGAATGACAAGATCAGCAAGTTGGAAAAACTGCAGGTCCCCAATGGCGGCTGGTCCTGGTTTGCCGGTATGCCCGACAACCGGTATATCACCCAGTACATTGTCACAGGTTTTGGGCATCTGCACCACCTGGGAGTAAGGGATGTGACCGGTAATCCACAAACCTATGAGATGCTTCGCAAAGCGATCTATTACCTTGATGAGCGGATCCGGGAGGATTACCTCTACCTGAAAAAGCATTATCCTGAAAAGCTGCAGGATCAGCACATAGGACAGACGCAGATTCAATACCTCTACGCCCGTAGCTATTTTCTGGAGGAGTTCGAGCCGGCTGCCAGACATCAGGAAGCCTTTGATTATTATACTGCCCAGGCAAAGAAATATTGGCTCAACACAGATAAATATATGCAGGGGATGATCGCACTGGCCTTATACCGACTGGATGATCAAATCATTCCCGCGTCCATTATCCGTTCGCTCAAAGAGAAATCGTTACATTCGGATGAGCTGGGGATGTACTGGGCAGAAAATGCCGGATTCTATTGGTATGAAGCCCCCATAGAAACGCAGGCCTTGATGATCGAGGCCTTTGATGAGGTTGCAAAAGATTCTATTTCGGTTGAAGAAATGAAGATTTGGTTATTGAAACAGAAGCAAACCCAGGATTGGAAGACCGGCAGAGCCACGGCAGAGGCTTGTTATGCGTTGTTGCTGCGAGGTACCGATTTACTCGCCGGCGACGAGCAGGTGGCGATTTCCCTTGGTACACAAAAGATCAATCCATTTGCAAAAGATCCATCTTCGGTGGAGCCGGGTACCGGATACTTCAAGCAAACCTGGAGCGGTGGAGAGATCAAGCCGGAAATGGGCAATGTGACGGTCACCAAGGAAGATCAGGGCGTTGCCTGGGGGGCGTTGTACTGGCAGTATTTTGAGGATCTCGACAAGATCACACCACATAAAACCCCGCTGAAGTTGGAGAAGAAGCTTTTCCTGGAGATGAACTCGCCGTCAGGTCCCGTTCTCACTGCCATTGATGGCAGCAACCCCATCCACACCGGCGACAAGATCAAAGTTCGCATCATTCTCCGGGTAGACCGGGATATGGAATTTGTCCATATGAAAGACATGCGGGCAGCTTCTTTTGAGCCGGTGAATGTTCTCTCCGGCTACCGCTACCAGGATGGACTGGGATACTATGAGAGCACCGGCGATGTGGCCACCAACTTCTTCTTTGACTACCTGCGGAAAGGGACGTATGTTTTCGAATATCCGGTCATTGCCGGCCCAAAGGGAGACTTTTCCAACGGCATCACAACGATCCAGTGCATGTATGCGCCGGAATTTTCTGCACACTCGGAAGGGATACGGGTGGGAGTGGAGTGATTAGGGATGATGGAGGTTAGATGTTGGATGTTGGATGAATCCTTCGTACTTCGTACTTCTGGCTTCGTACTTCTTTTATACCTTTGCTCCAATAATTTGCAGTTATGCTACGTACTCACACTTGCGGTGAACTCCGGATGACGCACCTGGGACAGGAGGTCATCCTTTGCGGATGGATACAGCGGTCGCGCGACCTCGGCGGGATGACATTTATTGACCTCCGTGACCGGTACGGGATCACCCAGATGGTTTTTAACATGGAGACCGATGCCCCGCTCTGTGAATCGGCCAGAAAGCTGGGAAGGGAATACGTAGTTAGCATCACCGGTGTTGTGATGGAACGGAGCAATAAAAACCCGAAAATCCCCACCGGAGATATCGAGATCACGGTGAAACAGTTCAAGATACTAAGTGAATCTGCCCTTCCTCCGTTTACCATCGAAGATCAGACCGACGGCGGTGATGAGCTCCGGATGAAGTACCGGTACCTCGATTTGCGGCGTCCGGCTGTCAGGAAAAACCTGGAACTCCGTCACCGGATGGCCATCGAAACCCGGAATTTTCTTAACAATCAACAATTCATCGAAATAGAAACCCCGTGCCTGATCAAGTCCACTCCGGAAGGAGCCAGGGATTTCGTGGTCCCCTCAAGAATGAACCCGGGGGAATTCTATGCCCTGCCGCAATCCCCCCAGACCTTTAAGCAACTGCTGATGATATCCGGTTTTGACCGGTATTTCCAGATCGTCCGGTGTTTCCGGGACGAAGACTTGCGTGCCGACCGGCAACCCGAATTCACCCAGATCGACTGTGAGATGTCCTTTGTGACCCAGGAAGATATCTTATCCACCTTTGAAGGGCTTGCCAAGCACCTGTTCAGCAGCATCCTCGGTTTGGATCCGGGAGCTTTTCCGCGGCTATCCTATAAAGATGCCATGGAGCAATATGGCAACGACAAGCCCGACCTCCGTTTCGACATGCGCTTTTTCGACCTTACAAATGAAGTCAGTGGAAAAGGATTCAAAGTGTTTGATGAGGCCTGGATCGTGATTGGAATCTGTGCCAAAGGGTGTGCGGGGTATTCCCGGAAGCAGCTTGATGAGCTGACGGAATATATTAAGCGCCCTCAGATCGGCGCTTCCGGATTGATCTATGCCAGGCATGGCGCGGATGGCTCACTGAAATCTTCGGTGGATAAGTTCTATTCCCCGGATGATCTGAAAAAATGGTTCCTGGTTGCCGGTGGAGAACCCGGCGATCTGTTATTGATCCTGGCCGGAAAACCGGAACATACCCGGAAAGCGTTATCGGAATTGCGGCTGGAGATGGGAAGACGCCTGGGGCTTATGCAGGAAGGCGATTTCAAACCCCTGTGGGTCGTTGATTTCCCCTTGCTGGAGTGGGATGAGGAGACCCGAAGATTTTATGCCAAGCATCATCCGTTCACCTCTCCCAAGCCGGAAGACATTCCGATACTTGATACCAGCCCCGGCGAGGTTCGTGCCAACGCCTACGACCTGGTGATCAATGGGGTGGAGATTGGCGGAGGCTCCATTCGTATCCACGACAAGCAGTTGCAGAAACGGATGTTCGCCGTCCTTGGATTTACCGAGGAAGAAGCCCAAAGCCAGTTTGGATTCCTGATGAATGCCTTTGAATTCGGCGCCCCGCCTCATGGTGGCATCGCCTTCGGCTTTGACCGCTGGTGTGCGGTATTCTCAGGCTCCGACTCGATCCGCGATTTCATCGCCTTTCCCAAAAACAACTCCGGCCGGGATGTGATGATCGATTCTCCGGCCGGGATAAGACCGGAACAACTGAAGGAATTAAAGCTTAGGATTGATGCTTCCGGGCAATAAACGCCTCAGCTTTTTCCGGTTTCTTTACCCTATTTCCCCAACAATCACCACGTAATTCTTTCCGTACTTCCTGGCACATTTCGGGCAGGTGGTGTACCACTTGTACATCTTTTTCATTTTCATGTTCTGGCTTGAGACGAGGCCCTCGAAGTCTTTGCACCATTTTCCGGTTTCATTGTACGAACCCTCATAAACCTTGGCGAAGAACTTGCCGCTCAGGGTGGTATTTTCAGCGCCCGGCACCTCCCTGTCCACCGCCAGGTAAACATCCATATTCCATTTGGATGTATGATCCGACAGGCAAAGCCAGTCAGGCATGTTCGCCCCTGCCGACTCCACTTTTCTGTTCAATCTCTTCATCACTTGCCCGAAATTCAAAGGCATAAAGAAGATCGTACAAACATGGTCGCGGATAAACTTTTTCTGATCCCACTGAAATGTCTTGCCGTCCCATGGTGCCGGATCAAAAGGTGGACAGCAAATCGGATCGTTGCTTTCATTCGTTGTCATAATAGCTCCTTTTCTTATTTAAACAATATGCGAATATAGTAATAAATAGTCGGATCAATTATCCAGCTCAACGTACAGAGGGTCAACCATTTTTTTAATAAACAAGAATTTCATGGATTGAACAAAAATGCATATATTTACGATCATTTTAACCCCAATTATATGAAAAACAAGATTTTCATTCTGTTCATCTTAATGGCGGGAATACTGTCATTGGTGAACTGTAAAAAATCAAATTCAAATGATGACAACAACACAGGAACAACATGGAATCTGTGTGTCATGACTACCAATGGAGACACTTTTGTGTTGGCTAAAGGAACTTTTGAGTTTCTGGTGAACACGTTTAATGTTCATGTGATTACCTCCCGGATCGGTGGCGGCAACATTGTCAAGGAATTCGACATGTCGGGAGCCAAAGTAGGGGATTCGATCTTTGTCACCGACTATGTCCTGAACCTTACCGATCCTGTGGAAGTGGTAACGGTCAATGGAAAGATCGGGATTATCGGATCCCACATGAGCGGCGGCGGCACCTACCATATCGTTCAGCCACCAGATACCCTTTCCTATCAGGATTCATTTCTGTTTGTGGCAGACAAGGAATAGAATTAAACTTTTCTATCTCAGGGAGAAGGTCGTCTGTTTCAGTTCTATCTCAGCCGATTTAGTTGTAAAACGAAGATTTTCAAGGAAATAGACTGCACTTTCACAGCTGGTCTGTGCGGTCAGGTTCAGCACTTTTGACATTGATTTACGCCACTTTGCGCTGTGTCAGGTAGGTTTAACTTTGATCCACCTCCGGAATCCCATTTCCCCTCTCATCCTTTTCGCTTTTATGACTTCCACACTAAAGCAAAACCAGACATGCAAGAATCAACACGGAAAATTTTACATATCTCATTATCAAATTATTAGGTCAACAACCAGGAGTGACAAGAAATCTGACTCAAAAATTACTCATTATTTCGTCATATCCCCTGAAAATCCACAAGCCATCGGTCTCCTTGTTTTACCAGGTAGAGCAGGTCTTCTTTTCCTGCCACGTTAAGGTACCGGCAGGCGGCGTGAGCAGAATCGGGGAGTATCTTCAGCTCAATGAATTCCCAGGAGGGATGATGGTGTTTGGCCAGAGAATCCAGTAACAGAATGGATGAATGGCACTGGGGGAGGGAGAGCCGGCAAGCCTTTTGGGTGTTCCCGTGTTCCATGGCACGGAGAAATGCCCGCGCGGTTGCTTCCGGATCATTACCGGTTGTACAGGAGAACAGGAAGAATAAAATCAGGAAAACCCCAAACAATCGTTTCATAGTGGCTCAGTAGGGTTAGCAAAGATAGTATTTTCATCCTATTTTTGCAGAAAAATTGCGGTGATCCGAAAAACTGACATTGAAATTACGGCTCCGGTAGGGTCGTTTGAGTCGCTGGCAGCCGCCTTCCAGGCTGGCGCCGGGTCGGTCTATTTCGGGGTCGGTCACCTCAACATGCGTTCCCGCTCATCGGTCAATTTTTCCCTGGAAGATCTTGGCAAAATCGTAAAAGCCTGCCACCGGAAGAAGTGCCGGGCTTACCTCACACTCAACACGGTGGTATTCGATCGTGAATTGAACGAGATACGATTGATTGTCGACCAAGCTGTTAAAAGCGGGGTGGATGCCGTCATTGCCTCCGACATCTCCGTAATCCGCCATGCCCGTGAAAAGGGGATGGAAGTGCACCTGTCAACCCAGGCGAACATCACCAACATTGAAGCTGTGCGATTTTATGCCGCCTATGCCGATGTGATGGTCACGGCCCGGGAACTGAGCCTGGAGCAGGTTGCTGAAATAACACGGCAGATCCGGGAAGAAAATATCTGCGGTCCTTCCGGACAGCCGGTAAAGATAGAGATCTTCGCCCATGGCGCCCTGTGTATGGCTGTCTCGGGGAAATGTTACCTGAGCCTCGATCTGTACAATCATTCGGCCAACCGGGGCGAATGTTACCAAACCTGCCGGCTGGCCTACCGGGTGTTCGATGAAGAAGGGGAGGTGGAGCTGCTGGTGGATAACCCCTTCATCATGTCACCCAAAGACTTGAAAACCATCGATTTCCTCGATAAAATCGTGGATGCCGGCGTCTCTGTTTTGAAGATCGAAGGGCGTGGGCGTTCTCCGGAATATGTGAAAACGGTTACCACCTGCTACAGAGAAGCGGTGGAAGCGATACAGGCAGGTATTTATACCCAGGGAAAAATACGTGCATGGAACGAGCGACTGAAAACCGTCTATAATCGTGGTTTCTGGGATGGCTATTACCTGGGGCAAAAGCTGGGTGAGTGGAGCGACCGGTACGGATCACATGCGACGGAAACAAAGATCTACGTTGGTCTGGTCATGAACTATTTCTCCGGATTAAAGGTGGCTGAAATCCGGATAGATACCGGTGAGATCAAAGTCGGAGACCCCATGCTCATCACAGGCAAAACAACAGGGGTGGTGGAAGAAAAGGTACAGGAGATCCGGGTCGACTTGAAAAATGTTTCCATGGCAGCCAAGGGCGACCTTTGCTCCATCCCCGTGTCGAAGCGGGTTCGCCCGGGCGACAAGCTCTACAAAAAGCAAAAAACCAACGATTGATGTTTTCGAATTATCACACCCATACCCGTTTCAGTGATGGCTCCAAGTCGCCTGAAAAGTATGTCATGGAGGCCATCCGCCAGGAGTTTGAAGTCCTGGGTTTTTCGGACCATGCGCCGCTCCATTTTCTGAATTTCTTCGCCCTGAAAGAATACAGCCTGAAGAAATACTGCCAACGGATCAAAGAACTGAAGTCGGTAGCCGGAAGTGAGCTGTCCGTTCTCCTCTCGTTGGAAATTGACTATATCCCTGGTTTTTCAAAGCCTTTCAGCGTGCTGAAAGAGACTTGTGACCTCGATTATACGGTGGGATCGGTTCACCTCGTCAAACCGGAGAAAGGCAAGGATCTTTGGTTCATCGATGGGCCATTCGTGGAGTCGTATGATAAAGGGTTGAAAAAGTATTTCCAGGGCGATATCCGCCTGGGCGTGACAACCTATTACCGCCAGATCCGGCAGATGATTGTGGAAGAAAAGCCTGATATCATCGGCCATATCGACAAGATCAAAATGTATAACAGGGGGCGCTACTTCAGAGAAGCGGAGTCGTGGTATCAGGATTTAATAGAAGAGACCATTCAATTCTTGAAGCCTTCTTCCAGTATTGTTGAAGTAAATACCCGTGGAATTTACAAGCAGCGCGCCAATGCCTTGTATCCGTCAGTGGATATCCTGAAAAGATTGTATGAGGAGAACATTCCCGTGACAATATCATCGGATGCCCACAAGCCGGAAGAGATTTCTGCCTGTATGGTCGAAACCGCTGAAATACTCAGAAAGATTGGATTTCGGGAAGATATGGTCAATGGTTTCCGTGCCTGGCGCAGGATCACTTCTTAACATCCTGCTGGTTCACATATTCCATGCGATAATGCTTCATGTTGGCTTCCATGAAACATTTGCCTGTTTTAACAAAGCCATGCACTTCATAAAACAGGACAGCAGCGGTCTGGGCGTGGAGATAAATCGCTTTATTGAGTAACAAGGTGTCCTGCATGACTTCCCGCAGGATGACCGTTCCAATCCCTTTGTTTCTGTAATCCGAGATCACCGCAAACCGTTCAAGTTTGATCCCATCGTAGGTCTCTCTCCACCTGGCGGTGGCAATCGGAAGGTGGTCGTCGTAAAGAAGATAGTGGTGACACTCTTTTTCGTGCTCATCGATCTCGAGTTTGGGATCGACCTTCTGTTCCACCACAAATACTTTCTTCCGGATGCCCTGGGCAATATCCAGGAGATCCTTGTTGTCAAATGTGAACTTCTTGATCCGAATCATAGGCTTCCTGATGAAAAGATTTGCAAAAGTATGGAAAAAATATGAATCGATCGCCTATGGCAGTTAAGATGCCTGATAATGAAGGAAATACAGAACAGATCAGAAAGGAAACTCATCCGACGGCAACACCTCATCCGGGATTTCTTCATTTGCAGGCAGCTGAGCCTGCCGGTGGATGGCATGGGGCACGACCATGATGGCTTTATCGGGAATTGTCGGACAAACATACTGGCAGGCGCCACAGCCGACACAGATGGAAGGGTCTACTTCCGGGGCAAAGAGCCCGTGGTAAGGAACCATATAAACCGCTTTGGTCGGGCAATGCTCTGAGCAAGCGCCGCAATCGGTTTTTTGGTCATAAACGATACACGGTTTCTTTCTCAACCACACCTTGCCGATCTGGATCTGCTTTTTCTCATCGGTTGTGATCTTGCGGATAGCGCCAGTTGGGCAAACCTCACTGCAGATAACACATTCGTAATTGCAGAAACTCCGCATGTAATCCATCTTTGGGATCAGCATGCCGGACCATCCGTATTCAAAAAATGATGGCGTTAGCACCTGTGTCGGGCACCGGCTTACACACAGCTGGCAGGCTGTACAGTACTGAGTGAAGTGATCCAGCCCCAGGGAACCGGGTGGTGTGATGGGTTTTTCTTCGCTACTGGCGGCTGTTGCCGGGAGTATCTTACACGATTCCACTACAAGGCCCAATCCGAGCACTGTCATCCCCTTCAAAAAATCCCTTCTCCCGGTTGAGGGGAACGTTTTTATCTCCGGATTTTCCCTGGCCGGCACCGATGAAAAGGTGATGCTTTTGCCGGAACATGCCGGGATACAGTCGAAACATACGATGCAGCGGCTGTAGTCGATTTCTTTCTTCTCCGAATCAATACAACCTGCCTTGCAAGCCAGTTCACACAACCGGCAGCCGGTACATCCTCCATGATCAATCCTGATCTTATATACGGGACGAATCGAGAAAAGGCCAAGGAGTGTTCCGACAGGACAAACCGTGTTGCAATAATCCCTTCCCCGGAAGATCGAAAATAGCAGGATCATCAGGAAAAAACCAAGCGTGACCAGAAAAACCGCCGGGATGAATGTTTTCCATGATACCAGATAAACTGAATAGATATCCCATGATTGCAGCACCTGCGCCAGACCGTTGTTAATAAAGATAAATACCGGCCTGGCCAGTTGGGAGAGAAATCTTCCCGAAAGGCTGAAGGGGTCAAGCATCTCAACCAGGAGATTGCTTCCAAAGAGAAAAATGAGGATGGTAAGTCCCAAGACAGTGTATCTCAGCAAAGGTAGCGGCCGGAGGTAACGGTATTTCTTCTTTCTTTTTACTTTTCTTTTGATGAAGACCAGCACATCCTGGATGGTTCCGAGCGGACAAAGAAAGCTGCAATAGGCCCTGCCAAACAGGACGGTCAGCAGGAGGATGATGATAAATCCAATGGTCGTCCAGGAGATGAGGCTGACAAAACTGAGCAGGGAAGGCACGAACTGAAAGAAAGAGACCCCTTTTCTCAAATGGTGATAAGCAGATGGTGCGGGGCTGATGAAGACAAAAGCAACGAGTGCAAGGATCAGCAAAGAGATTACAATCCGGACGATCCGCAGCCTTGCCTGGGACATCAGAGGGCAATTCTTTTGATGTTCAACTGTTCGAGACCCATCTTTCCGACGCCCAGTTCGGCTGCCAGGCGCAGGACACTGAGCTTGTCAGGTTCCTTGCCAAACAGTTTTGTGGCGGCAGTATCGGCAGCCACCATGTCTTTGGTGACGATCAGGGATTTCATCATCGAAACATCTTCCATAGAAACCCCTTTGGGTCCCCGTTTCATTATCACACGATAGGCATCAACGACATTCAGATCCGGCTTCCGGTAGGTGGCGAAATCGGCAATGCATTGGTTCAGGTTGGTTCGGTGCCAGTAATACCGGTCCCAGATGATACCCATGAGGTTTTTCATGGAGATGGTCAACTGGGCGGCGCTGTGGTTCTTAAGGATGGGTACATTGATGAACACATCCGATTCGAGGATCAGTTCATGGACTTTGGTTTTCTTGAGCGTTTTGCCTTGCGCAATGGTCACCTCCTGGTAGTTGGCCTCGGTATTGCCGGGCACCATTTTACCGCCGGCGTCTTTCACCGCTTTCTCAATACCGCTGTTGCGGTAGCAATTGATCCAATTATCACAGGTATTATCGAACACATACACGGTTTTGGCGCCGGCCCGGATGCAATGCTCCACGATCCGTTTCACCAGGGCCGGGTTGGTGTTGGCTGCTCTTTCCGGAGGCGCATCCCAGCCGATGTTGGGTTTGACCACAACGGTTTGTCCTTTGTTGACAAAATTGCCCATACCGCCCATCGCTTTCATCGCAGCATCAAACATGGCTCCCGGCTCTCCGTTTTTCACGGCCACAAGATCGAATGGGGCATCATTGTCCATGACCCCTGCGGCAAAGAGCTTGCCCGTATAGGCAGCCGTTCCCGCCAGCAGCCAGGAGGCAAGGCTGAACTTCAGGAAATCCCTTCTTTTCATGGTCAGAAAAATTCCGATAAAGATAAAGATATTTCAGATGATACGGGGTTGGAATTTTAACTATCTTCGCTCTCTTTTCAACCCATGATCCCGGCCAATACCATACAGGAGATCCTTGATGCAGCGCACATTGAAGAAGTCATCGGTGACTTTGTGATGCTGAAGAAACGGGGGGCTAACCTCTTCGGACTATGTCCTTTTCACAATGAGAAAACGCCTTCTTTCACCGTCTCCCCATCCAAAGGGATCTTCAAATGCTTTGGCTGCGGGAAGTCAGGTAATGCGGTCCATTTCCTGATGGAACATGAGCGCCTGAGCTACCCCGAAGCATTGAAATCACTGGCCAAAAAATATGGCGTTGAAGTCCATGAAAAAGAGCTGACGACCGAAGAGATCGAATCCCAGAATGAACGGGAAAGCCTGTTCAACCTCAACCAGTTTGCCCAGAAATATTTCTCCGAGATCCTGTGGCAAAACGAAAAGGGAAAATCGGTGGGTCTTACCTATTTCAGGCAAAAGCGGGGGTTTACCGATCAAACCATCCACAAATTCCAACTCGGCTATTGTCTGCCCGACCGGGATGCCTTTACCCGCCAGGCGATTCATGAAGGATACAAAATCCAGTACCTCGAAAAATCAGGGTTATCCATCCTCCGGGATGACAAGCACTTCGACCGCTTCCATGACCGGATCATTTTTCCCATCCACAATATCACCGGCAGGATCACCGGCTTTGGCGGCAGGATCCTCACAACCGACAAGACCATCGCCAAATACGTTAACTCCCCGGAGTCGGAGGTCTACGACAAAAGCAAATCGCTGTATGGGATATTCTTTGCTAAAAATACCATCGTGGCAAAGAATAATTGCTATCTGGTTGAAGGCTACACCGACGTCATCTCCCTCCACCAGGCCGGCATTGAGAATGTGGTTGCCTCTTCCGGAACATCGCTCACGGAAGATCAAATCCGGATCATCCGCCGGTTTACCGAGAACATCACCATCCTCTATGATGGCGACCCGGCAGGGATCAAAGCCTCCTTCCGCGGCATTGACATGATCCTCGAACAGGGACTGAACACCCGGATCGTCCTGTTCCCCGACGGGGAAGATCCCGACTCCTTTGTCCGGAAGACAAGTACCACCGAAGTCGAGAAATTCCTCGCCACCAACGCCGATAACTTCGTCATCTTCAAAGCGAAGATTCTCCTGAAGGAAGCCGGGAATGACCCGATCAAACGCGCTGAAATGATCCGGGACATTGTGGGAACCATTGCGCTGATCCCCAACATCATCGTCCGGGCGCTCTATGTGAGGGAATGTGCTTCACTGCTCAACATCGCGGAGCAGACGCTGATGAGCGAGGTCAATCAGATCCTCCGGAAAAACTTCAGAAAAAAGAGGGAATCGACCGGTGAAGAACCGGCGGTTGAACCGGAGGCGACAGCCTATACCGCCCCCAAGCAATTCGACTTTGATCCGAACAGCACCGAATTTCAGGAAAAAGAGCTTATCCGCCTCTTGCTGCTGTATGGCACCTGGGTGATCACCACCCCTGCGCAGAATGAAGACGGCATGGAGACAGAAACCAGGATCAAGATCGGCGAGTGGATCGTGCATGACCTGCTGGAAGACGACATTCACTTTGCCATCCCGGAGTTTCGAAGACTTTTTCTTGAAATGGTGAAGGGCATTGAAAACGATTTCATCCCCGGCGATATCTATTTTATCCAGCATCCCGATCCGGAGTTGTCCAAAACCGCTGTTGAGGTTGTCAGCACACCCCACGAGCTGAGCCAAAACTGGAAGAAGTATAAGATCCATGTGACCCATGAAAAAGACAACCTGCCGATGATCGTGAAATCGGCAATCCTGGCGCTCAAGGCCAGGCGACTGGAGCAAGCCCTTACCGAAAACCAGCTACTGATCAAAGAAACCAGGGATGACGAGCGGATCATGGAACTGATATCGGCAAGAAAGAAACTTAAAGAACGGAGCCTGATCATCAACGCCGAGCTGGGACGGATCATCATCCGGTAAAAAAACAGAATCACCCAAAATTATCCCGTCCCGTACGGGACGGAATAAAAAAATACGCATTATCACGATCTACCGGAATTTGGTGCCTGACGGCACCAGTCATAATATTTAGGATTCATCGCAACAATGCGTACCTGGATTCATGAAGACCCAAAACTCTTAAGGCAAAATAATCATCATCTCTAAACCCATAAGCTGATCGTTTGAGAACCTTGATCTTATTATTGAAACCCTCCAAT
>VGGL01000032.1 GCA_016868575.1 Bacteroidota bacterium | reverse complement strand
TCAAACTTCTCGATAATCTCTTGCGGTGCAAGTAGAGATTTTACATCTTTCTTTTCCATATTGCTTTTTTCTCTTTTATACGTAGCACCTCAAAAAAAGATTTAGCCCTGATTTACGCCAAAAGTCCCGGCAGCGGAGGAGGTATAGACTTGCTTTGCAGCCACCCCGCAGGCAAACGTAAGGGCTGCTTTTTCTTCCGACCCCAGCCCCAACTGGTTGATCCAGCAGTTGACCAGGGAATCAAGCCGGCTGTTCAAACCAGGGAACGGTGGAAAGTCCTGGGCTATGTGGTCATCATCAATCCAGTAGTTCCTGCCTGCATAACTATGGTAATAGTCATCTCCGTCATCCAGGACTGTCCCGTTGATAGTCCGGTAATAGTTCACGATCTGGGCCATGGCAACGGCCGGGCAGCCGGCAATGCTTCTGCTTCCGTTGACCGGATCAAGGGGACAAAAATTATTATACGGGGCTGATTGTTTCCAAATAACCGGTCGGTGCCAGTTCGATCATATAAAAAAGGGTGCTCCGGGTGTGGTCAGGAACAGGGATGATCCGATGGATCGAGTATTCATCGGATTTTCCCATCTGCGCCAGTTGGCTTTGAGCCACCATCCCGGCAGTTTGTTCATTGATGTTTCCAGCAAAAAGGACCAATGCTGAAAAGAGAAACAGCATGGAAAATAGAAGTTTTTTCATATTGGTTATTATTTGTGATGACCCCACCCCTAACCCCTCCCTCACAGGGGAGGAGCGCGGGAAAGGGTCCTACAGTCCGATTTCCTTACTCACCGGGAGCATTGAGTGAATGCAAATCTCGGTAAACGCTTCAAGCGATAGTCCTATTTTTAGACATTCGAGGATATTTTCACGATTAACGGAATCAGCGAAGGATTTTTCTTTCATTCTTTTCACCACTGATTTTGATTTGACCGATGCCAGGCAGTGGGCCATCATTTTCTCATTCCTAATATAATGATTTAACAGAGTAAATGCGATCTCTCTTGTAAGCTGCATAGAATATAAAAAAGGCCCATTACTTTGTCACCGGCACACAATGAACAGCGATTAACGAGTCGATATTCATTTTTGACACGTCGCTGATTTTGAGATTTTTGGCTTTTTGGAGATCCTTACAAACCGACTCTGTTTTACCTGTCAGGATCAGGGCGCGGGCCCGGTTAAGATAGGCAAGCGGATTGGTGGAATCGAGTGAAATGGAGTGATTGGCATCCATCAAGGCACCTTCTCCATCGTTTAGCATAAGTCGGGCAGATGCCCGGTTGTTGTAAGTATAAGCCAGGACATTTACTTTCTTCATCCGGATGGCTGTGTTGTAATCCCGGATGGCATTTTCAAAATCCCCCCTGGGAGTCCATATAAAATACGCTCGGTTTGTATAGGCTTCTGCAAAAGTTGAATCGAGTTTAATGCATTGATTAAAGTCAGCCAGGGCCTCATCCAGTTTTCCTAACTGTCCCTCCATATTGGCCTTGTTGTAAAAAGCCGGTGCGCTGGATGGTTCAACTTCTGTGGCTTTCGTAAAATCAGCAAGCGCTCCCTGAAAGTCCTTGGCGTTCATTTTTTCTAAACCGGCGTTGATGAAATCACCGGCTTTTTCTTCCTGGCACGATGCCATCACCAGGAGTAAAATAAACAAGAGATAGAATTGCCTTTTCATAATGATAGTTTTTTATGGGCAAAAGTAGCATTTATCCAATTGGTCTCCATTTCTCAGATGTATTTTTTGTATTTTCGTTGAAAAAAAGCCATGCAAGTAAGAACCATTATTCCGATATTTCTTTTGGTACTTCTGTTAATTTTTGATGGTTGTGGAAAGAAAGAGGAAAGCCGGGAGGGTAGCCTGATCACCAAGCGGATACAGTATGATGTTGACATCAAATCGCCGGATCCTGATCTTGACTGGTGGGTACAAAACATTGAAGGAGAGAAGCGGGAAACTTTCATCAGGGGGCTGCTCGAAAAAGCATATTCAGGAAAGTACAGGATGTACAATTATTTCAATAATCCGTTGACCGCCGGGCAGGCTAAAAAGATAGGTGTGCGGAGGGATTCCGTAAAACTTCAGCGCTCGGATCCTCCTTATGAGGAATACGATACCCTTGTCGTAAAAACGCTTGAACCCCATGAGATCACCCGAATCAGGTTCCTGGAGGAGTGGTATTTTGATGCCGGGTCAGGTGAGATCACAAAGAAAATTCTGGGTGTGGCGCCCATGATCCGAAGTTATGATGATTTTGGAGAGTTCAGAGGGTTTGAGTTGTTGTTCTGGATGTACTACGATCCGGATTATCCCCTTAAATAACCACCTGTCTGAAATCAAAGATCCAGGTTGAACTGCACCACGTACTGCATGGATGTGAGTTCAAGGGCGATCATATTCCCAAACCCGTCCCGGGACGACATGTACGGGCCATTATCCAGGTCGATGAATTTGTAAGACTTATTCTTGATGGCCAGGTCGATGAGTTCAAAGTTTACCGGTACATGTCCATGAATGATCCGTCGATTGTTGATCTTTTCGGGCATGATTTCATAATCCCTGATCCAGAGCATCGACTTTTTATCGGTTAAAGGATCATCCGGGCGAAAGTTCAGGCCTGCATGAACCAGGATAAAATCATCCACTTCAGCATAATATGTCAGGTTGCGCATCCAGTTGATGTATTCTTCCGGGATTTCTTTGGCATGATTTACATGGAAGCTTTTCAGGGTCCGCCGGCCACCGATCTCAAAAAATATCTCCCGTTTCTTCTTGGCCGAATTGAAAAATGAAAATTTCCCGGGCTTTGTTTCCATGTCATACAGTTCAACAAGAAATTCTTCATGATTCCCTATCAGGGCAACGACATTGTATTGTTCCCGCTGCAGTTTCATGAGGAGGTCGATAACGCCTTTGGAATCAGGTCCACGGTCAATATAATCCCCAAGAAAATAGATCTCATCGAACTTGGTGGGTTTGATCTGTTCCGAAAGAAGTGCCTGGACGGTTTTTACACAGCCGTGTATATCAGGAATGACCCATTTTCTCTTCATTGTTCAGTCTTTCTATTAGTCGATGTTTTTCTTGGTGTAAAGTTTAAAAGAATCCAGTTCAAGTGCAATCAAACTTCCATAATCTTTTGAATTCTTTTCATAACAACCATTGTCAAGCCCCAGAAAATAATAATCTTTCCTGGAAACATTGAACGTGATATCGTCAATCGGGGCCGGCACATGGCCATGGATGATCTTTTTATTTTTCAGCCTCGCAGGGTCGACCTTGAAGGCCCTGGTCCAAAGCATGGCAACGGTATCCTTGAAAATGTCCTCCACATCGAAATTAAAACCGGCATGAACCAGAAAAAAATCATCAAGTTCGATGAAGAGCTTGAGTTTTTTCAACCATTCGATATAGTGGGAAGGGATTTGCAGGATGTTACGTGTGCCGAAGCTTTTCATGGTTTCTTTCCCACCATGTTGATTCCAGAGATCTTTTTTCAGGATGATTCTTTTCTCCAAAAGCCTTGCTAAGCCTTTCGGTCTTCTCTTTTCCTCATAATACGTTTCCAGGAAAAAATCCTCATGGTTTCCTTTCAGGAGTTCAATCTGATAGTTTTGTTCCTGCAGGCTCATGATATAGTCGATCACGCCTTTGGAGTCAGGCCCTCGGTCAATGTAGTCGCCCAGGAAATACACGATATCCTGCCTGGTAGGACCGATTTTGTCCTCCAGCAAACAGCGAAGTGTTTTTACGCAACCATGAATATCAGAGACCACCCAACGGGACATGGTTCAATAGGCTTTAAATTATTTCTTTCCCTGATCGGCAACGGCTTCGATCTTTCTCTGAATTTCTTCAGGATCTCCGATAAACTCATCTTTTAAGAGGTTCATCTCGTCATCAAATTCGAAGAGGTAAGGGATCCCGGTTGGGAGGTTAAGCCCAACAATTTCCTGGTCACTGATGTTCTTCAGGTATTTCACGATACCCCGGAGGCTGTTTCCATGAGCCGCAACGATCACCTCTTTGTGTTCGCGAAGTGCCACAGAGATATCGGAAAGCCAGTAGGGAACGATTCGTTTAACTGTATGAATGAGCGCTTCTGTACCCGGGATCTGCTCCGGACGAAGATCTTCGTATCTTTTGTCAAATCTTGGGTGACGGGGATCGTCATCGGGCAATGGAGGAGGAGGAACATCATAGCTCCGGCGCCAGATCAATACCTGTTCTTCCCCATATTGTTCTGCCATCTCTTTTTTATTCAGACCCTGAAGGGTTCCATAGTGTTTTTCATTCAGCCGCCAGGTCTTGTAAACCGGGATCCAGAGTAAATCCATTTGTTCAAGGGTCAGCCAAAGGGTACGGATGGCACGGGTGAGGTAAGAGGTGTATGCCAATTTGAAGGAGAAACCAAGCTCCAGTAATGTTTTTCCAGCCTGGATGGCCTCAGCGATACCCTGTTCCGAGAGATCAACATCCGTCCACCCTGTAAACCGGTTTTCCCTGTTCCAGGTGCTTTCCCCATGGCGTAGTAATACCAGTCTGTTCATATTCAGTTTGTTGATTTAGTCGCCAAAGGTACGAATAATTCATGATGCTGCTGATTTCGAATATGCGCTCCAGTAGCCACGGAAGGTCATCCGGGAAGTATTTCTGCAGAACCATCCGAGGCAGAATCCGAAACGCGGTAACCATCTTTTTTATACCTTCGCACCGCATGTATTGTTTGAAAACCAGATATTCAACATGAAAATATACAGCCGGCTCAACAACATCCTTGGATGGGTAATTTTTCTCATTGCCTCGTTGGTTTATATCCTCACGTCTGAGCCCACGACCAGTTTCTGGGACTGCGGGGAGTATATCGCCACAGCCTATAAGCTGCAAGTTGGCCACCCTCCGGGAGCGCCGTTGTTCCAGATGCTGGGACGGTTTTTCTCCCTCTTTGCCATGGGTGATACGGCCCTCGTGGCCCGGATGGTCAATACCATGTCGGCCATGGCGAGCGGGTTTACGATCCTTTTCCTGTTCTGGACCATCACCATCCTGGCAGGGAAACCGGTTTTCAAAGAAGGTTCTGATTATACCCCCGTCAAGATATGGACGGTGCTCGGCGGCGGCATCATCGGCGCCCTGGCTTATACCTTCTCTGATTCTTTCTGGTTTTCTGCTGTTGAAGGGGAAGTATACGCGATGTCCTCCTTCTTCACCGCATTTGTCTTTTGGGCGATCCTGAAATGGGAGGCCGTTGCGGATCAGAACCATGCATATCGATGGATTATCCTGATTGCTTTCATGATGGGCTTATCAATCGGGGTTCACCTGCTAAACCTGCTGGCCATTCCAGCCATCACTTTCGTATACTACTTCAAGAAATATCAACCTTCTCCCAAAGGCATTTTGGTTTCTCTCGTAGTATCATTCCTGATATTGTCAGTGGTTATGTACGGCATCATTCCCTGGATCGTAAAACTCGCCGGCTATTTCGAACTCGCAGCTGTCAATGGACTGGGATTACCGTTTAATTCAGGTACCATCATCTACTTCCTGCTTGTTGCAGCCTCCATCCTGTTCGGACTTTCCTACACCCGGCGCAGGAACAAGGTAATCCTGAATACAGCGATCTTATCTTTTCTGTTTATCCTGATCGGATATTCTTCCTTTCTGATGTTGATCATCCGCTCCAATGCCAACACGCCGATCAATGAAAATGCCCCTACCAATGCCATCTCACTCTTGGCCTACCTTAACCGGGAACAATACGGTGACTGGCCTTTATTAACAGGTCCCTACTACAACGCTCCGATGAAACCCAAATCGGAATGGAAAGATGGGACACCTGTTTATGCCAAAGACGAAACGAAGAAAAAATATGTGATCACCGAAGACCGGAAGAGGTCTATACCAACATACGATGATCGTTTCGTAACCATATTCCCACGGATGTGGTCGAACACGGAGCAACGTTACATCGATGGATATAAGCAATGGGGAAAGATCCGTGGAGTCCCTGTGAAAGTCAGCCGCGGGGAGGATAAGACAGAAATGAAGCCCACCTTTGGTGAAAACCTGCGTTATTTCTTCAGCTACCAACTGAACTACATGTACTTCCGGTATTTCATGTGGAACTTTGCCGGTCGGCAAAACGACTTGCAAGGCTTCGGAAGCCCTGTCGAGGGGAACTGGATCAGCGGTATCGGCTTTTTGGATGAATGGCGGTTGGGACCGCAGGATAACCTTCCCGCATCAATGAAGAACAATGCCCGCAATACATTCTTCTTCCTGCCCCTGCTACTGGGTCTCGCCGGGCTTTTCTACCAGTGGAAAAAAGACAAGCCCAATGGCTATATCGTAAGCCTGCTCTTCATCATGACCGGTATTGCCATCGTGGTGTACCTTAACCAAACAGCTCCGCAGCCCAGGGAGAGGGACTACGCCTATGCAGCCTCTTTCTATGCTTTTGCCATTTGGATCGGGCTTGGCATCATTGCTTTGGTATCCTGGGTCAGGAAATACCTGAATGAAAAACTATCTCTTGGTTTGGTTCTACTGGCAACCTTTTTCTGTGTTCCCGGGTTAATGGCCTGGCAGGGATGGGATGACCATGACCGTTCAGGTCGTTACACCGCCCTGAACGTTGCGGAGAACTATCTCAACAGTTGTGAAAAGGATGCGGTATTATTTACCAATGGCGATAATGATACCTTCCCCCTCTGGTACGCGCAGGAAGTGGAAGGGATCCGAACCGATGTGAGGGTCGTGAATCTGAGTTTGCTTAACACCGACTGGTACATCGACCAGATGAAGAGAAAGGTTTATGACAGCGAGCCGGTACCATTCTCCCTGACCAGGGAGAGGTATAAGATGGGAACCCGGGATTTTATTTATTTCATGCCCGACGACCGGATTCAGGGATACATCAACCTTAAGGAACTTTTCCATATTCTGAATACCAATGAGGCCATGCTGAAAGTCAATTATCCGGAATATGGTTTGATCGAATTCTTCCCGGGGAATAAGTTCAAGGTTGAAGCAGATACCGAAACAGTCATTCGGAATAGGGTAGTGTCATCCCGTGATCGTGACAGGATCATCCCGCTGGAATGGGAGATTGATGGTCCCGGCGTTGATAAGAGCGAAATGATGATCCTTGACCTGCTTGCTACCAATGACTGGAAAAGGCCGGTGTATTTCACCATGACCACCGGTCCGGATACATATATTGGACTTGACCGCTACTTATTTCTGGAAGGATTGACCTACCGGCTGCTCCCATTGCGCTCAAACAAATCGGATGAACAGATTGGTTCTGTCAACACGGATGCCATGTACGACCACCTGATGAACAAGTTCAAATGGGGTAACCTGAAAGACCCGGATGTTTACCTGGATGAAAACATCATGCGGATGACCATGAATTTCCGCAATATGGCAGGAAGACTTGCTTTGGCGCTGATTGCAGAAGGGAAGAAGGACACTGCCCTGCAGGTTTTGGATAAGATAGAAATGGAAATCCCCGATCCAAAGATCCCTCACAGCTATTTTTCTGCAAATATTGGCGATGCTTACATTCAGGCCGATCAGCGTGAAAAAGGAGAAGTGATCCTGATCCGGATTTTTACATTGGTCAGGGAAAGGTTTGATTACTATTCCCGTTTCCCAAATTCCATGTTGAAATCCCTCTCCCTGAACGTGCAACAAGATCTGGCCGTATTGGAAAAAGTTTCATCACTGGCCAGAAAGCATCAGATCAAAGATCTGAAAGCTCAGACAGACCAATACTTCCAGAAGTATTATCAGTGGTATATGGATAGAATATACTGATGCCTGTGGATGCATCAAGGCCACCGGATCTTCTGCGGATGGTCACCGCCCGATGGGTGAAATATGACATGCCCGGTGAAAACAGGGAGTTGTTTCTCACCTTCGATGATGGCCCCGATCCAATTTCAACACCCTATCTTCTCCAGCTTCTGAAATCGTTTGAGGCGAAGGCCACCTTTTTCTGTACAGGCCACAAGGTGGTTTCCCATCCTCACCTGCTCCGGGAGATCATTACCCATGGTCATGTTGTCGGGAATCATTCTTTCAGTCATTTGGACGGGTGGAAAACACCAACCGAAAATTATATCTCAGATGTCGAATCAGCAAATCAGGTGATCCGATCTCCCTTGTTTCGCCCGCCCTATGGCCGGTTCACACCATCCCAATATTGGAAGCTCAGAAAGAAGTACGCTTTCGTCCTCTGGTCGCTCATGAGCATGGATTTCCACCCAGACTGGACGGTGGAACGGTGCTTACAGCATCTTCTGAAGCACACCCGACAAGGCAGCCTGATAGTCTTCCACGATTCGGAAAAACACCTTCCAAAGCTTCAGGCAATACTCCCCACCTATCTGCACCAATGCCATCACAATGACTTCCTCTTCAAATCATTCCCAAACCAACTCTAACCACCTCATTATTAATTACTAATTATTAATTATTAATTGATTATGAGATCACCGCCCGCTCCTCCCCTTTCCTTACATCATCCCCTCGTCAGCAAAGCTGAAATAGCGGTCTTCTCCAATGATGATATGATCCAGAACCACCATTTCCATCAGTTTCCCTGCCTCCTGTAACTGCCTGGTTAACTTAATGTCTGCTTCACTGGGCTTAATATTCCCGGAGGGGTGATTATGACATAGAATAATGCCTGTCGCATTTTGTTCCAACGCGATCTTAAAGATCTTTTTGGGGTCGACGACCGTCCCGGAGAGGCCACCCTCGCTGATGTTCACCTTGCGGATCACCTTGTTCGCCTTGTTCATCAAAATGATCCAAAACTCTTCATAGGCGATGCTTGCAAGCTGTCCATGGAAGATCTCAAAAGCATCCTTGCTGCACGTAACCCTTTCCCTTTCCATTGCTTCTGCCGTCCTTCGACGCCTTCCAATCTCCATCGCAGCAACCATACACAAAGCTTTCGCCTCACCAATCCCTCTGAACCTCTTCAGATCATTCACCGACATCTTCGACAGCTCAGCCAGGTTGTCACCAACATGACCCAAGATCCGTTTTGCCAGATCCACCGCCGTCTCCCGTGCCGTCCCTGACCCAATCAGTATGGCGATCAGTTCCGCATCGCTCAGCGCATTCCTGCCTTTCAAGAGCAGCTTCTCCCGGGGCCGATCATCTTCCGCCCAACACTTGATCGTTATTTTATCACGACCTTGTTCCATGACCCTTAATCGGAAAAAAGCAAAAAGGTCATCTGTTTGATGAAGAAAAAATTTTATCTTGGCTCAAATTTCTTTATGACATGCCCCACCAAATCGGAAAACATATCATCGAATTGCCTTTCACCGAATCCACCAATACTTACCTGGAAAACCTGCTGGATGAACAGGATCTACCGGAAGGAACACTGGTCATCACCGACAAGCAAACCGCAGGGCTGGGTCAAGGCCATAACACCTGGGAAAGCGAACCCGGGTCAAATCTCACCTTCAGTTTCTTTCTCAAACCAACTTTTTTGAAGCCGGAAGAACAGTTCTACCTCAATATGTCGGTTACATTGGGAATTTGTGGGTTTCTGTCCGAACAAGCCGGGATTGACAAAATGGCTGTCAAATGGCCAAACGACATCTACATTAACAATAAAAAGATTGCGGGTATCCTTATCCGGAATATCATCCTGGGAGACTCCCTGGAGTCTGCGATTGTGGGTATCGGCCTGAATGTGAACCAGGAAAAATTCAGCCCGGGAATTCCAAACCCGGTATCCATGTTTTTGGTTTCTGAAAGAAAATACAATCTCAAGGAATGCCTGGAATCATTATTGAAACATCTTAACAGACAATATCAATCCCTCCGGCGAAAAGAATTTGACGTACTCCGGGAGCGATACCTCAGTCATTTATTTCATCTCGGAGTGGTGACCCTTTTCAGGGATAAGGAGAGATCGTTTCGCGGAACCATCACCGGAATTACAGCTTTTGGGGAACTCATCATCGGGCATGACACCGGAGAAACCAAAACCTATGGATTCCAGGAAATCACTATGATCATTGACAACCCCGCCGATTACTTGTTGTAACGCTTTCCTATACTAAAACTCAGGTAAAGAGAGACAAAGAGGCTCTTTTTAGGATTAAAGGCCATCATGGGAATGGCCAAGGGAAAATACTCCATAGTGCCCCCGACTTCAAGTGCCTGCATTAAACGATGTTTGGTTCCAAACTCGAAATCCAGTCCTGTACGGGCATAGAGTCCGGGATAGAATCTTGTTTTCCCGATACCTGAAGTCCATGAACCCCGGCCGTAAATGTTATCGATATAATGGACATCCGGATCGTATTTTTCTTCCTTGATGTCGTACTCGTCATATCCTTGTGAAAAATAGAGGATGTACAAATATACCGGTTTGGCCATTCCAAGGGTTAATCCGCCATAGTAGAAGGCACTGAGTTGAACACCTCCCCAGTATGGCTTCTGGTTCAGGATATGATGAAATCCAATCCCGCCGCGGAGAAAGTAAATATAATTCAACCGGCCATAGAAATAGCTCTTTGCATTGGGAAAGTAGGGGTTGATCACCCGGATCTCTTTTTGTGATTTTTGGGTCACCAAATCAATCTCAAACATCCGCTGTTTGCGGGCTCTCAGGTTTTTTCCCCAGCGCACTTTCAGCCCCCAGCCACCGGTATGCGCCTGAACGCCCAATGAATACTGGTGCCGTAAAAGAACCTCATCAGGCAAAGTATCTGTTTCCGCTACCTCCTGGCTAATGCCTGACAGAGAGAAGAGAACCAAAATAATGATAAACAACTGCCTCATCTGACAAACTAAGTTATGTCTCACAGGTAATTGAACCAACGCCCTCTGTGGAACTCCATGTATTCTCTGTGGAACCCTGTGAAATTGTATTAGCTATTATCACACCGAGATCCACTGAGGTTACTCAAAGACCCACAGAGTTGTTGAGCTGTAAAACATGCATTTCATACAACCTTTTGAAGGGTTGATAGCAATATTCAAAGCAAAAATACAGAAATGCCGGAAAAAGGTAAGAAGTGATCGGAAAAAATCAGTTATGCTCGATCTGGAAACGATGCCCTTCACCGTAGGCCGGACATTTTTCGCTGGTCTTACACGAAACGGCAAGCATGATGAGAAGGATAACAGAGGCAAGCAATATAACGACTTTTTTCATACTTTTACAAAGGTTTGTCAGGTACTAATTCCACTGCAAAGTAACTTCAAATTCATCTATTTAACAAATTTTTTTCTTTTTTATTGCCTGATATGGAAAAAGTTAGTCCGGTCATTGAAGTCGGTTGGAAAGATCTGCTCACTGATGAATTCAATGCAGAATACTTCCTGTTTTTGAAAGAATTCCTCCTTGAAGAGAAGAAAAAATTTCCGGTGTACCCTCCAGGGACACTGATATTCAATGCGTTTAATCTGACCCCTTTCCCGGAAGTTAAAGTGATAATCCTTGGCCAGGATCCCTACCATGGCCATGGACAAGCGCATGGACTTTGTTTTTCAGTACCGGCAGGAATCTCCAAACCCCCATCACTGGTCAATATTTTCAAAGAAATACAGGATGACCTGGGCATTCCGCCACCAACCCATGGGAACCTCGAAAAATGGGCACGCCAGGGGGTGTTGCTGCTCAACGCCACCCTTACCGTGAGGGCAAATATAGCAGGCTCACACCAGAACAAGGGATGGGAAAGGTTTACCGATTCCGTCATCCGTCACCTCTCTGGCCAGCGGGAAAAGCTGATCTTCGTCCTGTGGGGTAATTTTGCCATCGCCAAGGAATCGCTGATTGACAAACAGAAACATTACATCCTGAAAGCCGCCCATCCATCCCCCTTATCGGCTTCAAAAGGATTTTTCGGATGCCGGCACTTTTCAAAGATCAATGAAATCCTCCGCAGCAACAACCTGCAGGAGATCGACTGGAAATTGTGATCATGATGAGGATAATCTTCTTTCTTACCGGTTTTTTAATGCTTTTTCTTCTGGGTAGCTGCAAGAAAGAAGATCAGGAAGCGCCTGCTGATCCTATTCAGACGCCCTATACCATTATTATTCCTACATACTTTCCAACCCTGTTAAATATTCCGGAAGATAACCCGATGACGGTTGAAGGGGTTGAACTGGGCCGCAGGCTCTTCTATGACGGCCGCCTCTCGGGTCGAACCCATCCCGATTCACTGATGACCTGCGCCACCTGCCACCTGCAGGAACATGCCTTCGAATGTGGGATCAACCATCCGAAATTTCAGCATGGACATCCCATGGGGCTTACCGGTATTCAAACACCTCACTTCATGATGCCGCTGTTCAACCTGGTGTGGAATCACCAGGGGTATCTGTGGAACGGTTTTGTTGGTCCACTTAATGCCGATCCCATGAAGCAACAACTTGAGGATCTGGTTTGGATGGGTATTGTTGCTCCGCATGAGATGGCAGGAGATACAACCCGTACCAGACAGTTGCTGGAAAGCATTCCTGACTACCCGGAAATGTTCCGGAAAGCTTTTGGAACACCCGAAATCACCATTCGCAAGGCAGGCAAAGCCATCGCACAGTTCATCCGGACACTCATCTCGGCCAATTCAAAATTTGACAGATACCTGAGAGGAGAAGTTCAACTATCGGATAATGAGTTGAATGGCTATGTTCTTTTCATGACCGAGCAGGGAGGCGATTGTTTCCATTGCCACGGCGGAAGCGGAAATCCGCTGTTCACAACAAATTTTTTCTACAACAATGCCAAAGATTCGCTCTTCACCGGCATTTTTGAAGACCCGCGCGACCGGTATCATGTCACCGGTGATCCTATGGATGTCGGCGCTTACCGAGCGCCATCACTGAGAAACCTGGCCTTTACAGCGCCGTATATGCACGACGGGAGATTTCAAACACTGGATGAAGTGCTGACATTCTATAACTCCGGCCTGGTGTGGTCTCCCTATGCCCATCCACTGATGCACCATCTGACAAACGGAGGTGTCAGACTCTCGCCCACAGAACTGACAGACCTCAAGGCATTCCTCCTTACACTCAGCGACAGCAGTTTTATTATTAATCCTGAATTCGGTCCCGCTGCCATACCCTAACCCGTTAAACCCGGAACATCCATGATCGTTTTTCCAAACAGCAAGATAAACCTGGGACTCCATATCCTCCGGAAGCGAGATGATGGATATCATGATATTGAAACCGTTTTCTATCCTGTTCTCCTGCGTGATGTTTTGGAGATCATTCCTTCTCCGGATGGCAAGTTTCATTTTACCACCCATGGTTTAAACATTCCGGATGATCCTGTAGACAATCTCTGTGTAAAGGCTTTCAACATACTTCAGGAAGAATTTAACCTGAAATCGGTTACCATGGTACTGCTGAAAAATATTCCAACCGGTGCCGGACTCGGCGGAGGTTCTTCGGATGCAGCCTTTACCATCCGGGCAATGAATGATCTCTTTGAACTTGGGCTGACGGAGGAAGGTATGATGAACAGGGCAGCAAAGCTGGGTAGCGATTGTCCCTTTTTTATCCGCAACCGGCCTGTGCTTGCAACAGGAAGAGGAGAAATTTTCATTGATCTGGATCTTGACCTTTCCAAATTCCAGATTTTGCTTGTCAAGCCGGAAATATCTGTTGATACTGCATTTGCCTATAGTTTGGTAAAACCTGTCATACCCGTTGAAACACTGAAAGATGTGATCATCACATCCCCTGATCACTGGAAAGAAAAGTTGACCAATGATTTTGAAAACCCGGTGATGGCCCGGTATCCGCAGATTCGGGAGATCAGGGATAAGTTGTATCAACTGGGCGCAGTGTATGCTTCCATGACCGGCAGCGGTGCGGCGGTTTATGGATTATTCCGCAAACACATCAATCCTCAACGTCATTTTCCCGGGTGCTTTTCGTGGTGCAAGTAATTAGGAAAACTCCTTCCCTCCCAAAATAAATCTCGTTTTTTTGTAAAATCGAAATATTGCCATATATTCGTTGGATCTTTCAACCTTCATTAACAAACCAATCATTCTCCTATGAAAAATCTGATCACACTGGCTCTGGTGATGGTGTCGATTACCCTTGTCGCCCAGTCACCTGAATCGATCAACTTCCAGGCGGTAGCCCGCGACAACAGCGGGAACCTGATCATCAACCAACCGGTTTCTTTCCGAATGAGTCTCCTGCAGGGTTCTCCTTCCGGAACGGTGGTCTATTCCGAAATGCACAATGTCACCACCAACGATTACGGATTGGCCACGCTGGCCATAGGTGCGGGAACGGTCATTTCCGGTGACCTCAGCCTCATTGATTGGGGTACTTCAACCTACTATCTGAAAACCGAGTTGGATCCTGCCGGTGGCAGCTCCTACCAGGTGATGGGGACTTCACAGTTTTTGTCGGTACCTTATGAACTTTATGCGAAAACGGCCGGTTCTGGTGGTGGTGGAGGAAGTGGATGGTCGCTGTCAGGCAACAGCGGGACAAACCCTTCCACGAATTTTCTTGGCACAACAGATCCATTAAACAAGCTGCATGTTGTAGCTACCTCATATCCATGACGACGACCGTCCGTTAAGCTATTCCGTGTTTTGAAAACAGACCTGAGCCTACGGCCAATATTTCATAAAAAGGACGAATATACCGAAGCTCATCTGTTCCTGGGAATACTCGCCTACACGGTGGTAAATACCATCAGATACAGATTGAAAAGCCATGGAATTCATCACGACCGGCAGAATATTGTCAGAATTATAAACATGCAGAAAGCGGCCGCCATTGCCATGGAGCAAAGCAATGGCAAGCAGGTGAATATTAGAATATGCAGCATACCATACGAATAATGTATGCTCAAGTTGGGTTAAAAATCCGCCGGCAAAAATACGCTATTCCCTCAAATCAGAACTCAAAAATCGAATATCGGAAATCGCATATCACCTCCCTCTCTCTCCCACCATCTCCACGCTCACCATCAGTGATTCCCCAGTATCATCGACGAGGGTCAGCACATGAACCCCTGGTTCAGCCAGGACTTCCAGATGATGGGTTCCTGTGGTTTTGGCCAGGTACCGGTTATCGAGATGCCAGTAAAGTGTTGCGCCGGGATCTCTATGGGTGGCTTTCCAGATGGCAGGGGAACGTTGTTGATCCCCTTTGCGGGGAAGGTAAATCTTTGTTCCGGGATAGGGATAGATCAATCCGATCGGGTGTTGTGAAGCCATCTCATCCCTGCACCCGGCGAGGAATGGCGGAAGGGGTTGGTATCCCGGATGGCTTTGCCGGTAGAACCACTCCTGAACGGGGGGTAACACAAACCAGGAAGTATTGATCATCTCTCCGGGTGAACAGCAGCGATCCGTCACCCGCCATGTAACGGTCAGATCCAAATGAACCGGTTTGTGGTAGGGGCACTGCCTGGTGGAGGTGTTGCGTGCCATGATCCTTCTGGTTTCAGTCTCCGGGCAATCTCCGGAAGCGATATGCCCGCTTTTCGGGCATATTTTCACGGTAACCATGTCATCCAACGGTTCATTGAACCAACCGGTTTCCGGCAGCAGGCCGAAAACATCCTTCATCAGGGGCGCAGCACAACTGATTCCTGTGATCCCGGGTCTCCCCTCCCCATCGGCATTTCCAACCCATACGCCAACGGTAAATGCTGGCGTAACGCCAACGGCCCAGGCATCCCTGGAACCATAACTGGTCCCTGTTTTCCATGCTATCTTTCTCAGGGAAGTGTAATATCGGATGGTTCCTTCTTCGTCCGGCCGCCGCGGATTCGTCAACGCCTGGAGGGTAAACCACACGACTGACGGTGAAAAGCGATGACAATAAAAACGGCTACCGGGGATTTTCTTCCCTTTGAAATAGGTCGATGATAAAGAATCTACGCCGTATTCACCGAGGTAATTTCCCAAAGCAGCGTACAGTGAGGTCATTTCCCAAAGGGTCCCCTCAGCTCCCCCGAGGATGATCGACAACCCATAATGCTCCGGTGGGTGGGTCAGGGTACTCATCCCCAGGTCTTTCATCAGGATATTGAATTTATTGATGCCGTAGTTTCTCAACAGGATCACACTGGGTACGTTCAGCGACCGGGCAAGGGCTTCGCCGGCAGGCGCCATACCGCTGAACGTTTTGTCAAAGTTGTTCGGACTGTACCCCTGAAAGGAGACAGGGATGTCGCTGACAAGCATATCCGGCAGAAGAAGCCCTTCATTCAGCATGGCAGCATAGAGGAATGGTTTCAGCAAACTGCCGAAATTTCTTTTGGCCATGATCATATCCACATCACCCCCCTCCTGCTCATCTTCAATCGCCGTATTCCCGGTATATGCGATCACCTCACCGGTTCTGGTATCCAGTAGCAGAACAGCTGCATTGTTCACCTCATTCGAACGGAAAAGGATATGATAGCGGTTGACTAACTCATTGGTCTGTTGCTGTAGTTTCAGATCAATGGCAGATGCAATCCGCTGTCCGCCAAAACCCTCTTTGACGGCACGGTTCAGCAGATGCGGGGCCAACTGTGGAAGTGGATGGGGATAACCCGGAACAGGCTCTGAAATTGCCAGTTCAAAGGTTTCTTGATCGAGGATCCCTTCCCGGTGCATTTTTTCCAGTAGCCTGTTCCGTTTCTTCAATAACCGCTCCCGGTTCCTTCCCGGAAAAATCAGCGAAGGGGCATTGGGTAACACCGCCAGGGTGGCTGACTCCGCCCAGCTCAGTTGATCGGGAGGCACTCCAAAATACCGCCATGATGCCGCTTCCACTCCGACCACGTTCCCGCCAAACGGGGCGTGGGCTGCATACAGCTTCAAAATGGTTGCCTTTCGGTTGACCAGGTCGGTTTTCAGCGCAATGATCATTTCAATCAACTTTTCACCAACATTGCGGGGTGGATCGTTGCGAGACAACCTGACAACCTGCATCGTCAACGTGCTGCCGCCGCTGATGATCCTACCCTGCTGCAAGTTCCGGATCAGGGCCTTCATCATCGAAACAGGGTTGATGCCCGGGTGAAAATAGAAATAATGATCCTCATAGCAGATCAATGCCTGCACATATTTCTCAGGTAGTTGATCGGCAACCGGGAAACGCCACTGATCATCCTTCGCCACCCGGGCTCCCAGCATTTTTCCCTCCCGGTCAAGCAGCAACGTTGAATAGGTCGTCTTAAATGTTGCAGATGGACATATTAAAAACAAGACTACCAGTAACGCAAATACCCAGAACCAGTACCTCCCGTTCCGGAAAAGAAAATATCCTTTTGTCCCTTTCATTCCCTCACCACCTCTATCCACATCCCTTTATCGCGGGCGTTAACGGTATGATCGTACATGGCTTCACAATAACTTCCGGGCAGATAAAATTTGCCCGGATAGGTGGCGGTGACTTCAAAAATAAAGGTCTTTTCACGGGTACCGTACAGGTCGAAAAATGTATTGACCCGGTCATCCCTGAAGTCCTGGTATTTAAACTGCTGAGACCCATGTGAATCCACATCTTCTGCAACCCGTGTGTTTCCGATCTCCCATCCCGAAGGAAATACCTGTACCAGTGCGAGATTCCTACATCCATCAGGATTTTGTGACCGCACCGCAATGGAAATGGTGAAATCTTTCCCTTGTGGAAGCTTCGTGATATCAAGATTTTTTCCATCCTTATCTGCAAACTTCACCACCATCGACAGGTTATTCCGGAAGGAGATATCATCCGTTTCAACCGGTATGCCCGATTCTGTCAAGGTGAGGAACATAACCCCCGTCGACTGGTTCACAACGGTGATACTGTTTGACTTTTGATCAACAACTTTCACCGGAAATTCGAGCTGGAAAAGATTGGTTTCTGCCCGGGACTGCTGCCCGTTGATGGTCACCAGGGACTTGATTCCGTTGGATTTCACAAATTCTGAATAGTATTTGGCCAGTGCCATCAGCGAAAATGCGCTCTCCTGGGTGCTCAGCCAGTCAGCGCTGTTGATCTTTGAGGCAATGTTTTTGGCCAGCTTTCCTGCTTCGGCTGCATTTCCCAGGGTTATCATTGTCTCCAAAGCCATGGCCTGGTCACGAAGCTGAGACCCGTAAGTATAATATCCTTCGTTATCATGCTGGAATTGAACCGGCAGGTTCCTTGTCATGTTTGCTGCGATCTCACGCTTGCCGGCCAGGGCATATGCAGCAGCCAGCCGCCAGGATGCCTGCGGAGAAAGATTGACTACCTCCCGCATCCTGTTCATGGAACCCATATCCGGGCTTCCTGCCAGTGCCAGCGTATACAGCCGATAGGCCTGAACAAGCCCGGGCCAGCTAACTTTGGGATCAGCAGCCCATCGTCTGACTGCTGCGCATTGATAATCTTTCCACCGGTTGATCATGTGATCCGGCACAGAATAACCCAAAGCGATGGCTTCCAGGAGAAAATGTCCGGCATAGGAGCTGGTCCAGTCGTCAATATCTCTACCTCCCGGCCAGTATATAAAACCACCATCTGTCGCCTGCATTTTTCCCAGCCGTGTAATACCCGTTCGAATGTTGTCTTCGGTTCTTTTTCTAACCTCTTCCGGAAGGTTGACAACCTTTGAAAGATACAACTGGGCAAATGCTCCGGATGTGGTTTGCTCGGCACATCCATAAGGGTATTGAACAAGATATTTGATCAGTTGGTTGAAATCAATTTTTTCCACGGCCGACAATACCAGGGAGGCTTGATTGGTACCGGACAATCCAAAAGGAGTAAATGCGAGGGTCTTTGTTTCACCCTGATTTACCTGGTAATCAGTTGATTTTTGAACCGGAACATGGGGTGATCTGATGGGCAGATCGGTTGTATACACAGAGGTTATCCCATTTCCGGTGGCCTTGCATTCGATATGTGCTTCCCCGAGAGATGATCCCGCCTTAAACCGGAAAAAGATCATCTTCTCCCCTTCACCAGAAAAAGCGATTGTTTGGGTTGACGATCCTTCCAGCGTGAGCAATTTGTTGCTTTTTATGCTCACCGTCACCGATTTTACCGCCCGATTCATCACAAAGACATTGACGGGTACAATAATCTCTTCCTTGGGACCAAGTACCCTTGGCAGGGTGGCCATCACCATCAGGTCCTGCTTGACAGGTGTTGTTTTCTCAGCCATTCCGTAAGCCCCCTCACCGGCGGCAACCACCATTGTTCTGACCGAACCGATGTAGTTGGGCATGAGGAAGGAATGGGTAACCTTTTCGCCAGCCTTGATGGAGAATGGTCCCAGGAATTTCACCACCGGCTTGAAGCGAAGACTTTTTCCTTTTTCTTCCTGTTTCATCTCTTCATCCCCGCCAATAGACAACAGCCGTTCAAGGGTACCGCCAAAGGCGCCGATCACCTGGTCATAGAGATCAAATGATTTGACCCCCAGCCCTTCGTGGGCATAGAACAAGGCATGCGGATCAGGCGTCTTAAAACGGGTAAGGTCCAGAAGTCCCTCATCAACCACGGCGATGGTATAGGTTATGGGCTTCCCATTCTTTTCCGATACGGTAATCCCGACCTTCTGCTCGGGTTTCAGAACATCCGCCATCCGGATCACCGGCATCAGATGTGTACCAGGGTCTTCCACTTCCAGGGGTAATATCCCGTATTGCCTGATCGGCAGATCATTCTTTTTATCCTTGTGCGGCTGGATAAGGGTGATATGGATGTATACATTCGGGGTCATGGTTGCCATGGCCTCAATCTTTACAACATTTTCACTGCTTCCGGCGTCTGTCCAGAAAGATTTTACCACGCGGCTACCATTTTCAATGGAAACCAGGGCACGTGCTCCGGCCATGCCAGGAATGGTCACATTAACCGATTCTCCTACCTTGCAACCCGATTTATCTGCCGAAAGCGGCAGCATGGTGGCTCCTCCGGGCATATCCCCTCCCCGTCTTCCATAAGAATCAGGCCAATCGATATAGATGTATTGCCCACAGGTTTGCCCGGTTTCAGGGTTCTTTACCCTGACATAGAACCGTCCCCACTCAGGATAGGGGATTTTATACTGAAAACTCCCTTTCCCTCCCGAAGTGGAAAAAACAGTTGAATAGATGGGTCTTTGGTAAGATGAAACAGCATACTCCGCCGATCCTGCATCATCTTCGTTCCACCACCAGCTCCAGTCAACCTTGAAAATTTCTGCCTGCAGATCCCGGCCGGCAACAAGATTACCCATTCGATCAATGGTGACAATGCTGACCGTATGATCCTTATCGGCTTCCAGCCAGTACCCTTCCCTGGGCATCTCGGCTTTCATTCCAACATACACCGGATAGGGCAAAACAGGTTCTGTCAGGAAATCCACACTGAAGTCTCCCCCCGGTTCGAAAACCTTTCCCCTGAAATAAGCATTCAGCGCCGAAGGCAAAGTGGTTGATAACCCCAGGTTTTTATCAATCGTCACATATCCTTCTTCATCGAGCCTTCCGTCAAATAGTGGCAACGTCTGGGGATAGAAAGTTATACCCGGATCATCAAAAATAAAATTCCTGTAGGACTTGAATTCCGCCCGGGCCTTGGTGAGCATGACCTCATAACCGGTTTTCAGGTTGGCCGCTTTCCCGCCATGCAACCATTGAGCATGCAAGTTGGCCCGTATCTTTCCGGTGTTTCCAAATACGACAGCTTTATCAGGCTGGAATGTGATTTTCAGCCTATTTGGCTTAACCGTTTCAATCCGAAGGGCTTTGGTGAAAACGGTTCCTCCCGTTTTGACTGACACATTCCATTTACCGGTAGGTGCATCCGAAGAAGTGGCTGTGATAAAGGTGTATATACCTTTTTTATCATAGGTTTTAACCTTTCTGGAAGTGAGCTGCCCTTGCGGATTCCGGAGCTCAAATACGATAGGGTGTCCCAAGGGTAATATTTGTTCACGGTCTTCCAGGATAAAGGAGACAAAGAGGGTATCCCCGGGCCTCCAGACACCACGCTCTCCATAGATGAATCCCTTGAGCCCCTGCTGTATCTCTTCGCCCGAAATATCAAAATTGCTGAGCGACAATGCCGAGCCATCATCCAGGCGCAGGTAACTTCTTTGATTCCCTTTTTTTGCGATGAGCAGGAAAGGCTTTCGATCCAGACGGAAAGTGGCAAAACCATCTTTGTCTGAAGTCGCCCGCGTCATCTCCTGAAGCTGATAATCCAACACCGAAAGATCTACACCGTTCATCGGTTTGGCGGTCGGAATATCACATGCGGCAACCAGGATATCTCCGCTGTTCCCGCGCTTCGCAATGAGCCCGATGTCCGTAGCCAAAAGGTTTTGCCTGAGCATTTTGTCCTGAGAATAATACGCGCCATTGCAGGGATTATCCCGCTGGCTCCAGTCATAATCTTCCGTGTAATAATCTTCCGACCAGTATGGTGAATAGTACCCCTCCGGACTATTGAACAACTTTTCCAGCCGTTCCAGGTCTTCCTGATCGGTGGAAGCATCCGATTCCTCTTCGCTGTTCTCACAGGGATATAAAATATGACGCTTGTTAAAGGTTATGCTGATCTGGTAAATCGCTCCCGGATCGGCCTGAATGAACTGGCTCAGATCGAAAGTAAAACGGTTCCATCTCGAAAAGTCAGTCACACCCGAATTGGTCAGCGGGATGGTTTTTGAAAAGACCGGCAGGCTTACCCTTTTCATATCCCCATAACCACTGAGCTGATTCTCCTGCAGAAACTGCCCGATATTGTTCTCAAAGATCTTGAAAATAGTAAGTTTGACCGCCTTCAGGTTCACCGCTTCAAAAGGAAATACCAACCCCTGTGAAGAGGGCAGAATATTTCCGGCGCCAACAGCCCTGATCTGCGGTTTCAGGGAGGCAAAAGACCCGGCAGGCTGCCGGATGATATACTCCTGTGAAAGTTTTTTTCCTGACAGGTTGAGCAGTCCTGCGTTAACGGTAACAGTCAACTCCTGTTCAAAAGCATCGGAAAAGAAGATCTTTAAGGTATTTGATTGAATAAGATAGCTTGTCATTTCATCCACATTGGTAGTCACCAGGCCGCGTATATCCTGCCGGGGATCGAGCGGATCGCTGAAATAAAGATACAGGCTCCGCTGGGCTCCGGGTTCAATCCGTTCACTCATTTTGACAAAGGCTCCCTGTGCCGGTACCGGTATCTCCCGGTCACCTTTCACATCAACCGCAACCGGTTTTCCATCCCAACTGATCTTCAAGGCAGTTGAAGCCCTCTGCCGGTCAATTCCCGAAACAGAAAAAGCATGAATGTGGCGGTCAGAACCAGAAGTCCGGGAAATCGTCAGCTCCTTACCCTGATAGGTTGCCTGAAGGATATTTTTCACCTTTTCGGGATCCATGACATCCATGGTCAGCACCCTGCCCTCAAAAGTGTAACTATTGGGATTGGAAGTGTTTTCAATAACCAGACCGCCGGATTCAACTTCAAAAGATTGCTTCATGATTTGGAATCCAAACTCAAACTCCCGGAGGCTTGATTCCACCTCCTTAACTTTCCCAAGAGCAAACGTCGCCTGGTAGACCTGGTCTTGTTTCATGGATTCCGCAGGCTTGAATTCGACCGTCTGCCGGTCGATCCAATATGTTTCTCCTTTCAATGCCGGGGAGAATTCGAACAGCGGTTCAACAGCCGGCCGGTTCTCTCCGGCGAAAGTAGCAGCGGGTTCTGCCAACCGGATTTTAATCGTCGAGGCGGAGGAGATAATCCCGGTCGTATAGGCCGCAATATGCGGGATAAACCTTGGATCGGCTTGCGGGATCGCAGCTTGTTTCGGCTTGCACCCGCCAAGGTGCAGCAGCACAACGGCCATCAAGACACTGATGGCAATGGAAATCATATTTCTTTTCATGACAGGAAGGATTATGGGGTGAAAAGGAAGAATAAAGGTAAATAAGAAAATGAATTCAAAGTTATGTTCTGGCGATCAGAATCATACTCTTCCCGACTTCAGAAGAAATCGCAGAGATAGTCATTCAGGCAAGAAACCGGCAAACAGATGAAGCTTTGCCGGTTCTTTGACTTACCCCGGCCTTAAGGCCGGGGTAATTGATAATCAATGCTTTCCGGACTTTAGTCCAAAGTTATATACTTTTCGGAGTGGA
>VGGL01000031.1 GCA_016868575.1 Bacteroidota bacterium | reverse complement strand
TACTGGACTTGGATGTGTGGAAGACACGGAGAAATTTCTCGGTACCATCATCAGAAATAAAGAAGAATTCCTAACACCCACCTCTTTCATTCAGTCAACACACAATACCGTTGGCGGACAGATAGCCCTGGGGATCAAATGCCACAACTATAATTTCACCTACGTCCACCGCAATGTATCTTTTGAAATGGCACTGATCGATGCCATCCAGCAAATCAAGTCCGGTAACGCAGAAATCGTTCTTGCCGGCGCTGCCGACGAGATTACCCCGAATTCACTTGCCATCCTGCAAAGACTGGGCTACTATCGCACCAAGCCGGTGCTGAATATGAACCTCATAAACGCCAAAAACCGGGGTTCAATCGCTGGTGAAGGCGCTGCCTTTTTTACCCTTTCAACCAACCCCGGATCAAGCCCTTATGCCCTTCTGACTGCTTCAGATACCCTGTTTAATCCACCTGATCCGACATATCTTCATCGATGGATTAGTACATTCCTGGAAAAGCATGCGGTTGATCCGAAAACCCTTGCCCTGCTTACGGGACATAACGGTGATGTAGCAAACGATGCGGTGTACGATGAAATTCTCAAAGACAACTTCACAGATCACCCAATACTGCATTACAAACACCTTTGTGGCGAGTTCTTCACCGCTCCCTCCTTTGCTTTCTGGCTCGCAGCCTCCGTTCTTTCGCGACAAGTCATCCCGGATGCCATTGTAAGCGCCGGAAAAGTCAACCTGCCCCTCAATCACATCCTGATCCTCAATCATTTTAACAGAAAGAACTTTGCCTTAACCCTGCTGTCGCAATGCTGAACTTCCGCACGGTAACGATCCTTTTCTTCCTTGGCTTGCTGATCCTGAACCTGATCCATTTTCTCATTCAGCCTATTCCTGCATTGTACTATATCCTTTTGCTGACAGCATATTTTGGGATCAGCATCGGATTTTCATTCTGTATCTGCTGCAAATTTCATCTGCCTGTTATGTGCCGCCAGAAGACCGACGTAAAAGTGGTTGCCCTGACTTTTGACGATGGTCCGCACCCGGAGTTCACAGGCCAGGTGCTTTCTATCCTGAAAGCGGAAAATATAAGATCAACCTTCTTTATCATAGGCAAACATGCTGAAAAGTGTCACTACCTGGTAAGGAAGATGCATGAAGATGGCCATAGCGTAGGCAACCATACTTTTTCTCATGGTTATTTCTTCGATTTTCTTACTCCTCGCAAGATGCGAAAAGATATTGCTGTGACCAATGGCATCATCTATCAGCTGAACGGCAAAAGGCCTTTGTTGTTCCGGCCTCCTTATGGCGTGACCAATCCGATGCTGAAAAAGGCGCTGATTCCGTTTTCCCTTCACATCATCGGTTGGAGTCTCCGATCGCTCGACACGGTGAGCAAGGATCCGGAAAAGACCGTGAGAAGGATCATTAAGAAAGTTAAAGCGGGTGACATCATCCTTTTGCATGATAACCTGCCCGGAGTGATCCCGGTGCTCCACGCACTTATTCCGCAACTCCGGGAAAAGGGATTTGGAATGATCCCTGTGAATGAATTGTTAAATATCGAAGCGTATGAATAAACAGGCCCTGCTTTTATTCGTCAGCTTGTCTTGCAGCATCACCCTGATGGCACAGGAAGGGTTTACCTACCTCTCCGACCCCAAAGAAGTGCGTCAGAAATTAAGCAAGGCAACAACAAATACAACAACGATCCAAAGCGACTTTGAACAGGAAAAGGTGCTGGACATTGTTTCTGAAAAGATGATCTCCAAAGGAAAATTCTACTTTAAAAAAGAAAAGAAACTCCGCTGGGAATACACCGAACCTTTCAGCTACGCCATCATCATCAACAATGACAAGGTGACGATCAGGGACGGAGGGAAATCGAACCAGGTGAACAGCCAGTCCAGCCGGCTGATGAAGGAGATCAATGGCATCCTGATCGGGTGCCTTAAAGGAACGCTCTTTTCCAACGACAAGGAATATAAAAGCGAGTTTTATGAAAACCCGAAAAACTACCTGGTGATCCTTCAACCCAAATCCAAACAGTTGGGAAGCTATATCAGCCGCATCAAACTCTACTTCGACCGGCAGGATCTGACCGTCTCAAAAGTCGAAATCATTGAACCTTCCAACGACCAAACCAAGCTGGTATTCGTGAATAAAAAGATCAACCAACCAATTGATGACGGGGTTTTCAATGTCACTGATAAATAGAATGATTATTTTTGAAGATGAAACTTTTTTTCACCACGAAGGCAAGAAGACACAAATGAAATCTTTGCGTCTTTGAGTCTTTGTGGTAACAGATTTAACCGATGCTAATAAATGAATTCTATAAAATCGATCATGTAAGTAAGCTTCCTGTTAAAGAAGGTGACGACTCCCCACATTTTGAGGTGCGAGTCACCATCAACAGAGATCATCCCATTTTTAAGGGTCATTTCCCCGGCAACCCGGTTGTTCCCGGCGTCTGTCAGGTTGAAATGGTGCGTGAAACACTTGAACATATCCTTGCTTCCAAACTTACCCTCATCCAATCCGATAACATCAAGTTTCTCAATATGATCAGCCCGCTCACCTACACAACCTTAACCATTGAACACCGGCTCAAGCACGCTGAAAACAATATTGTTGCCCATTCACAAATCCAAAGCGGAGAAACGGTATTTTTGAAGATGAAAGCGGTTTTCAGTGAACAGCAATCAGCAAACAGCAAACAGTAACTCACCAGTTCACCAGCTCACCAACTCCCATGATAACAGTCAACAAGTATATCACTACACTCCGAGTTCGTGGCAATGAGCTTGACTCGTTCGGTCATGTGAACAATGCCGTGTACATGAATTATTATGAGCAGGCCCGGTGGGAGGTGATGGAAGCGATCGGGATGCTGGATTATTTCAATGAATCGGGGATGATCCTGGCGGTGGCTGAAGCGTGGATACGGTATTCCAGGGAACTCAAATTGCTTCAACAGATCATCATCGAGACAACATACAGGAAAGAAGGTCCCTACCTGGTTTTTACCCAGCGGATCCTCAATGATCAACAGGAGATCTGTTCCAGGGCTGTATTCAAGACGGTTTTGCTCGATCAACAGCGCATTCCGCATGATATTCCGGTGATGTTTTTCAAAAACCAGAAGGATGGAGCAAAGTAACATATCCACCTGGGAATTGCATGGAGAGATCGGGGTGCTGCGGCTGAACAATCCCCCGCAGAACTACCTGGAGAAGCCCGAATTTGTTGCATTGGATACCTTCAGCGGATGGCTGGGAAGAGATCGCGTCAAAGGCCTTCTCATCACCTCAGCCGGACGGCATTTCAGTGCCGGAGCCAATATAGAGACGTTGAAAGAACTTGCCAGGGACCCTGCTGAACTTGCCATTCAGATAAGCAAAGGAAAAGCCTTACTGGAGTTCATCCGCCATTTAGATATCCCAGTCATCGCTTCCATCCGCGGCGTCTGTTTCGGCGGTGGGCTGGAGATCGCTCTGGCAGCTCACATCCGCGTTTGCAGCGAAAATGCCATTTTCAGCCTTCCCGAAGTAAACCGGCAGTTGATCCCCGGACTGGGGGGCATCCCCTATATTTCGAGCCTGGCAGGCTTTGAAAAGGCGGTCGAAATCGCTCTGTCAGGTGATACGATCAACGCCCGGCAGGCACATCAAGCCGGACTGGTGAGCTATGTAGTCCCTGCCCCTGAAACAGAAGCCTTCTCCCTTCAACTGATGAACAAGATGGTCTCCGGAAGAAGCCTTCCGGTGATCCGCGCCGTCATGCAGGCCTTGAAAAACAGTCGTACCCTCCCATTTGATCAGGCGATGCAGGAAGAGACAAGGATGTTTTGTGAGCTTGTCCGAATATCAACCGAGATGTAGTTGTCTTCCATCTTTCTGCTTTTCTCATTCTTTCTTGCAAAGAAAGTTATTTGTGCAGATCGCTTTCCAAAGGTAGCTTTGTCGATACGCTCCTGTTGATGAGGTCAGTCGTTACTATAAAGGTTGCTTCGTCCCGATTGCTCGGGACGAAGCAAACATACTACTCAAACACAATCTTCCCCGAATACACTTTCCGACCGTTGCTGAGTGTGGCGTGATATAACCCCTTTGCCTGGGCGCGGATGTCGAACCTCAGGGTTCCTTCCGCATTTGCCACCTTCACCTCCTGCACCAACTTGCCCATCTGGTCGTATATCCTCAACACAAGCTCTTCTTCATATAAAAACTCCTCCGGGATCGTGATGTTGCACTTGCCGGTGGTGGGGTTGGCGTAAATCTGGAGGTGGGTTTTTCCGGGAATAATGGGCTCCGGAACACCGGTTATCGGAGAGCATTTTGCGATGAAAAAGTCCCTTTCGCCCATAGAAGTTATTGTATCTCTAAATGTTCCTGTCAGTACAAGGTTTCCCTGTGGATCAAGGCCACAGATTAGCCGATCGCCGTCTTCAAAACGCTTAACACCCAGAAAATCTCCTTCAGCGGAATAATGCATGACATACGTATCAATTACACCGATCGATGTTAGCGTAGTATCACCAAACTGCGTTGTTCCCCCAAATGATCCTGCAAGGTATACACCTCCGTTTGGATCTGTTGTTACTGAATTCACATACACAAAATAGGACGACCAGGTTTGCCTGATCCAATCAATTGCCCTGTTTGCTTTATGCTTTATTGCATAGCCATCCGCTTCATTTGCGCCATGTAACGTGTCTGATCCAAAAATGCATGTTTTACTGAAATGACCCGCACTAAATTTCAATTTGTTTTCATGACTGCACATCTTATCAGCATACCTAGACCTTGGATATCCAAAATAATCAATATGATGAACATTTCCATCCATGGAAAAGGTTACAATTGATGAACATCTGTATTGAAATGGGTTTATCTGACCTGGGATGATAAAAATTGATGTATCAATAACAATCGTATCATTCTTTAAGTATCCAAGGCAAAATAGAGTATCATTCAAAATTTGAATATTTGTAACTATGACTTCACTAAAACAGTTGGGAAGACACATTATCCTGAACTTCTTCCCGATCCAGATCAAATCGCCATGATTGCTATACTTGCCCAAGAACCCACCAGCGTCAATCTGTTGAGTGCCGAATTCTGCAGATTGATGATTTACGCCAGTAACATATATAATACCACCATTATCATTTGTAACATCAATGGCATAATCTTCTCCCGCCCCTCCTCCGCTACGAATCCATATTACATCTCCATCCAGACTTATCTTCATCACAAATGCTTCAAGTATCTGTCCATAAATAGTGGTATCCCCAACTGTCATATTCTGAAAAAAGGAACCGCAAACGATCAGAGATTGATCGTAGGGGTTGTATTTCAGGCCTCCAATGGTTTCCAAATAGTCTCCATTATTCCCTCCGAACTGCCTGATCCAGATTTCATTTCCATGCTGATCAAACTTCGCAATGAAAATATCATTGGTTCCATGGCAACATAAGGTATCTGTCTGAAAATAAAGCATTGGGCTTTGGAAAACTCCTCCGATATAAATGTTTCCTTCCGGGTCAACAGCGAGGTTAGTTGATCTGTCATCATAATTTGGATTTGATCCTTTTATCTTTTTAATCCAGGTACAATCCTGTGCGTAGCAGCTGGAGAAAATGGAAGAAAACCAGTAAATGAATCCAATTAAGATGATAAGTCCTTTCATAATATGGTAAAGGTACGAAAACATCTTAATATCAATGAACATTTTTTTGAAATGATAACCTTTTCCATCTTTTCGGATTAAGCTATATAGATCGAAAGAATGATGAAATTAGGACAGTTTTACATTTACATCCTGACCAACCGAAGTAATCATGTTCTCTACACCGGTGTAACAAACAATTTGAAACGCCGCATATTAGAGCATAAAAAGAAAAAGAACAGCGGATTTACCAGCCAGTACAATGTTGACAAGCTTGTTTACTATGAGGTTTTCGATTCGATCAAAGATGCCATTTACCGGGAGAAGCAAATCAAGGCAGGCCCCCGAAGAAAGAAGATCGGATTGATTGAGGGTAAGAACAAGACGTGGAGGGATTTGTTTGAGGATATGTAGGGTGGCTTCGCTACGCACGATGATGGTGCATAAAGGTTGCTTCGTCGCTTGTTCCTACGCTTCGCTCGGAAAAAGGCTCCGCATGATGACGGTGGTCGTTTTAAAAAGGTTGATTCGCTACGGTCCGCGTGATGAGGTCAGTCGTTACTATAAAGGTTGCTTCGCTTCGCTCGCAATGACGGCGCCGCAGGGGTATTAGAAAAGGGCGAAGAGCGGCGGGCAAAGCCCGCCGCTCTTCGCCCTCCAATTTATTTCGCCCGCGCCGTCATTGCGAGTGGAGCCGAAGGCGACACGAAGCAACCCCCCAATTTTTTGTCCTGCCGTCATAACGAGTGCCCTAAAAGCAATACGAAGCAACCTCCTATTTTTTTGTCCTGCCATCATAACGAGTGCTGTTAAAGCGACGCGAAGCAGCTTCATTGCGAGTCCCGAGCAATCGGGACGAAGCCTTTAGTTGCGAGTCCCGAGCAATCGGGACGAAGCAAACCTCCCATTTTCTCCCAAATCACTACCTTTGCCAAACCAACCACCAACATGGTTATTTGGGGGTTTACAGGCATCATGGAGATCAAAGAAAATAACAGCAGTTACAATCTTGTTTGGGATCCAAATCCCTTCTCAACCCTGGGATACTCCATCCATACCGGCATAGCCGTCCTGGTGCTCAATCAACCGCCGTCGAATACGCTGAGTAAACTGTTTCTCTCGGAATTCAGGCAGGTCATTGAGTCTGTCGAAACCGACAACCAGGTCAAAGCCCTCATCATCACCGGCAAAGGAAGGCATTTTTCTTCCGGCTCCGATCTCCGGGAGCTGGCAGCAGAAATACAGATGAATGGACGCGGAGAGAGCAGTATCCCGACCTCACTGGCTGATAACAACCTGTTATTCCTGCGGCTTCTTCATTTGAACATCCCCGTGATCGCTGCGATCAAAGGAGTATGCCTCGGTTCTGCATTAGAGCTGGCTTTGTTCTGCCATTTCCGCATTGTTGCAGAAGGAGCTGTGATGGGGCTACCGGAGTCCACCTTCGGACTTATCCCCGGCGCCGGAGGGTTTTCCCGAATGAACGAACTCTCTGGTGGCGCTACCGCTTTGGAATGGATTCTTCGGGGAGATAATCTCACAACTGCTGAAGCTTTCACGTTAGGCCTGATAGATCAAGTCGTGCCAAAAAAAGAGCTTCTCCCCTATGCCATTGACCTTGCCCAACGGTTGCCGGAGAACTTCCATCCCGGTTCCCTCCCTTTTTACAAAGCCAAATACCTGAATCAAGATGCCTGAAAACATCGCCATCAGACTTGCCGGAACAGGCGCCTGCCTCCCGGGGAAGCCGGTGACCATCAATGAGGTGGATCATTACCTGGGTGACCTCACCGAGGCCCCGGAAAAGATCCGGAAGTGGCTCTCCCGGATGAAGCTTCTGATGAAGGAGATGCTGGAGGTGGAGTACTACCATTATGCTATTGATCCATTCACCCGGCAGTTTACAGAGGACAATGTCACCATGTCGGTGAAGGCAGCGCGGAAGGCATTGGAAATGGCCGGCATGCAGGCCCATGAGGTGGAGTTGATCACCTACGGCAGCGCCCATCAGGATCAGATGCCCACCGCCAGCGTGCGTATCCAGGAGGCCCTTGGAATAGAAGCGTGTGGGGAGATGTCGATCCATGCCAACTGCACTTCAGCCTATAAGGCGTTGCTTGCGGCTTATGAGATGATCCGCAGCGGTCGTTACCGGAATGCCCTGGTGCTCTCATCCAGCATGTCATCATCGGAGTTGGTGGCGGAGTACTACAACCAGCCACTGGTCAGAAAAGAAGAGCTTTTCCTGCGTTATTTTTTGTGTGATGGCGCGGGAGCGCTGCTTCTGAAAGCGGAAGAAAAGGCAACAAATGGACTCTTTCTCGACCATGTATATATGGAGTCGATTGGCGGCAGGAAGCCATCGGCCATGTCAAACCGCCGGCCGGCTTATTGGATGAACCCGAAAACAGAGTTTGACCTGGGCTATCACCACCTGGCACAGATGTTCCAGGAAGAGCTGCGTGCCAACTTCCACGACCCGGATGGTTCTGTCTTCATCAAAGGACTCAAACGGATGGTTCGCAAATACGACCTTGACCTCTCCCATCTCCGGTTTTTTCAGGTCAACTTCCCATCCCGCCATATTTCCGAGCTGATCATGGATGAATGTGGAGAACTTGGTATCCGCCGTGAAACGCTCTATACAAAGATGTCGATGATGGGCTATGCAGGTCCTCCCATGGCATTCATCAGCCTGGATCAGATCATGCGGGAAGAAACGTTGAACTCCCAGGATGTGATCCTCAGCTTTGTCACAGAGGTAAGCAAGTTCATGCAAGCCGGATATGTGATGACCGTCCATTAGAATTGCAGGAAAACCTTCATTACTTCCTGGTTACCAGTTTGGCAGCCAGAAATGCCATCGGCAGGTATGCCACGACCAGGTCGAGGATCGTAAACCAAAATGGGGATGGCAGGATGAAGACATTGTACATCCCTCCGATCAGGAACAATGCCCCGACGACCATCGAGAGTTTCAGTTTGTGCGTCGCTGCGACCAGTGCCGTGAGCAATGCGCCCAAAAAGGTTCCCAGGGCATGCGCCAGAAATGGGAACAGGAAGTGCTTGGGTTCAAAGAGGTGCATCGACATTTTGAGTCCTTCCGCAGAGGTCACATCCGCCCCTTCCGGCGGCGGAATGACCGACCCGCTGAGCATGATGATTCCCATATTGACCACGCTTCCAAAGATCACCCCGAGGATGATGGCGAAGATATTTTTGACGACAGGGTTGAGGTTCATGGTTGTTCGTTGCTCGTTGTTCGTTGTTCGTTGTAAATTTATAATCCAAGCCTCAAAATTCATCATTAATTCTGTAATGTTCGCACTATTCTATAAACTTACCTGCGTTTTTCCACTCACATATTCCCGCAGATATGGCGCTGATTTTCACTGATTCTGAATGTCAATGTGCCATCGCAATTCGTAATTTCTTTTGTGAATTTGTCATTCGGTTATTCTTGTCATTCGAAGTGGTTCACTCCGGTCATTCACGACCGGAGCCGCCTAATCGATTGTGTTCTGCCCGAAATCATATTATACGAACTCCATTAATTTTTTCATTCTACCGGGTTGTGCCCAATTGCAAGTTCCCTGCATCCTCAGTGAAGCGAGGTAGTCCTGTATTATTGGATTGGTGAGCTTGTTGTAAATCTCATTTGCTTCGTCTAAGGTTGATGCCCCTATGAAAGCATTTAGTGATTGATTTCCTTGCCAACTTCCAAAGTTTTTATCCGGCTTCAGAATTTTCGGCTTGAATACGCTGTCACCGAATGCTTTCCACATTATTTTATACGGAACAAAGCTATATACTCCAATACCCATCAATGCCCACCAGTACCCTTTATTGATCCACGTGTTGATAAGAACACCCTTTCTGTTTTCAAGAAGCGTCTTGTGTTTTAACAAATAGGAAAAAAGCCCTTCTTCTTGCTGCAAAGTTTCTAAATCAATGGGCTTCCCATTTTGTTGATGAGGAATGAGAATTACTTTTTCTGGTTGAGGGGTTTCACTTGTCAGTGTTGAAGAAACTGTAAGTGGGTAAACATAATTTGAATCAACTATTACAGTTTCACCTGACTTGCTTTTTAATTCAACTCTATTTTGCCCGACAAGTTTGAATGAGCCGAAAAAGAAAATATCGTTTGCTCCACAAGTGTTCACCCCTTGTCGTGGCTGAAAATGTCTTGCCAAAACAATTTTTTGAAAGCCGTCAAGTCGGCTTTCAGTTTCCTCATTGTCAAAAACTGTCAGCGGATCTGTTGAGCTAAAAAGTGGTTTTGCTTTGCGAGAGTGCCACTTACCATTTTCAAGCACATGATACTTGATTGGAAACTTCTGTTTTATATTCCTATGGAACAGAGCGACACCATATCTCCCAAGAATATCTTCAAAGATTTTGTTACCATTAAAATCTATAATATCCTCAACGCAAAATTCAATACCTTTTACTTTGTAATTTCTAAACTGCTGATTGGCTCCGTCATTTTGAAAAATTGAAAGAGGTAGGAAGAAAATGGCTTTGCCATTTTCTTTCAAGTTACTGTGTAATACTTTTAATAGAATCAGAGATGCAATGTCCGTTCTTGCGTTACCCAATAAAAGGTCTTTCTGATTTGCAACTAATCCAAATTCAAGAAAGAGATGTTTGATTTTTTCTTTATAGTCATCGTCAAGATCGGTGAAGTTCACCCAAGGTGGATTACCAACAAGAAAGTCAGCTTTGATTTCGTTGGCTTGAAATAGGATGTCCCCTTGTCTGTAATTTGATTTTGGGAATTCAATGAAGTAAACTGAGTTGACCCGTTGAAAAAAGTTATCTATGAATTTCTGATTGAGTTCAATCCCAAAAAGCCGTGAGAGATTCTCATTTGTCAGTTTAATACTTTTTTCTTTGGCAATACACAGAAACGCTTCAATAAAAACCCCTTCTCCTGCTGTAGGGTCAAGGATTGTTGCTCCCTCTAACCACTGATTAAAGAAATGTTTTTCAACAATTCGTTTCGCCCAACTTAAAGGCGTAAAGACGGCTCCAAATTTTCGGTTGTAATTTTCTATTTGTGTTATTCTGCTCATGGTGCTATTTGATAAACTATAGTTGCATTCGCTGGGACTAATCTCTCTATTGTGCGTGGACCAAAGCTCGCATGTCCTGCGGTTGAACCTTCGGGCGCTTGATTGGCTAAAATTTTCTGCATGATAGCATGGTTACTAACGCAAATTATTTTTTCTATAACAAAACCATTTCGCCATGCAAAATAAAAATGCGAACAGAGGTTATACCTGGCAACCTTCTCTACGGATAGCCAATGAAATTGAAAGGAACGACCAGTATAACCTGTGATTGCCTTTCTTGAAATGAATTTGTACTCAACCGGATTGTTATTATGGTCTAATGCATCGACTTCTTGTGTGTCAATGTTGAATTTATGGCCAAGGATATTTGCAATCATAAGTGCGACATAGGCTTCATTGTAAAGCAGATTTGAAATATGAAGTTCATTTGCAATTTCAACACCTTCCTGTAACTTACTTATTATTTCAGTTACCCTATTTCTATTCTGTTCTATGGAGCAATCGATGTATTGCATAAAATCATTATCTATTGAATTTAAAATGAGAATAATTATTGTTCTTGAATTCCACAATTGCTTGGATTCGTTTATCCGCATCAGCTTTCACCCTATTGTAATGTGTTAATGCTAACTCACAGAAGATGTCAAAGAAATCAGGATAGGAACGATTCCATTCAATCTCATCCCACACTTGATTGATAGTGTAGTTCATGCGAACTTGTCCTGTGCCAAGATTTTCTATTCTGTAAGTGTCTTTCGGAAGGCAATGAAAAGGAGCGATACGGATGTATTCAATATCCCGACTTTCGTTTTTTACTCCGGATTTGTTGTGACCGAATTCAGCAATCACAAAGATCCCCTTGTCGTTCGCCATATATTTAAGAAGGTTTCCAACTGCACAAACCCCGCCATCAGAATACTTAGTGGTGTCAAGGTCTTTTGTTTTTACATCAAATCCAAAAAGTTGATTTTCTATTTTACAAGCAAAGTCAAAGATTGTTCTTCTTCCAGGTACGTTAAGGGGGTCATAACCAAGTTTCGCACAAATATTATCCCAATTTTGTGTGATACGCTTTTCAATCATTGCACCGAAAGCCCTTGAGTCCACTCTTTCAGAAATTCCAGAACGAAGTTCTTCTAAGAGTTCGGAAACTTTGTTCTTAATGGTTTGGGATATTTTTTTATAGTTCATGTTGCAAAGGTAGATTTTTGAAAATCATTTTATTTAAAATTGTCCAAGGCGGCAAATTCCAATCCAAGCATTCATTATTGTGGTTGCACTGGCCCAAACAGGTTGCACCCAACTGCAGTCCTTGCAAAAACCTAGTCTGAAGGTAGCATACGTATGGCGGATGAAGAAAAAGTAAACAGTAACGAAAACATTGATCCCTCCGGAATCGATTTTTGCCTTTTTCAGTCCCAAAAATAGAGAAAAAAGCGGTTTATGCATCTTTTCCATGTTTTTTTGGCCTTGCGGGTATGTCACTCCGAAAATGTCAATGGATGCCACCAAATCACTAAAGCACAAAAAGGCACTAATGATATTATAGTGAACATCAATATTTTGTGCAATTTAGAGTTTTTGTGTTTTAGTGGCACTATTATTTCATTCCCTTTTCCAAATCCAAACTGCGAATTACTGACCACAGACCACAGCAAAATAACTCCTCACCATCTGTGAAAACCAGTATCATCTGGTTATCTGTGTTCAAAAAAATGACAGACGAAAAGCAAAGTCAGAAGTCAGAAGCCAGAAGTACGAATGGAAGTACGAAGTACGAGGTACGAGGTACGAGGTACTGTACTTGACACTTGGCACTTGGCACTTGCATTCTCTGTGCCTCGGCGGTAATAAATCCATTCAAATAATGATGAATTATGGAAGATGAATCTTGAATTATGAATGGGTACCGAACAACGAACAACGAACAACGAAAATTCGTACCTTTACCGTCGCTATCGTACTAACAACCGTTCATATATGAAAAAGTCATTGTTTTTCCTTGTTTCGTTCCTGTTTTCAGCGTTAGCCTTATTTTCCCAGAATAGCGGAAGTATTCCGGCCTCATTGGCTTCCGATACAGCCCATTACCCCTATTGGATCGAGATGATGCAAAATCAGGAGGTTAATTTTTACGATGTTCAGCGTGCCTTCAACACATACTGGGAGGGTCGGGAGATCACGCGAGGTTGCGGATACAAGCCTTTCAAACGTTGGGAATACCTGATGCAAAGCCGTGTCCGTCCCGATGGCTCACGCCCGGCACCCGATGAGGTGTGGAATGCCGTGAAGAATTATGGAGATGCCGCAACATCTGTAGCAGGCAATTGGAGTTCATTAGGTCCCATCACCATCCCGGCTAAAGGGTATAAAGGGTTGGGGCGACTGAATGCCATCGCCTTTCATCCAACGGATCAGAATACCATTTATGTCGGCGCTCCTTCCGGAGGCTTTTGGTTTACAAACGACCACGGCCAGACCTGGAGCACCACGACCGACAACATGCCCACCCTGGGGGTCTCTTCCATTGCGGTCAACACAACCAATCCTGCTGTCATCTACCTCGGCAGCGGCGACCGCGACCATGGGGATGCTCCGGGAATGGGAGTCTTTAAAAGTACCGATGGCGGGCTGACATGGGCACCATCAAATACCGGCATGGGCAACAAAACGGTCGGTATGTTGTTGATCCACCCTACCAACCAGAATATTTTACTAGCTGCTACTAGTGGCGGTATCTATAAATCAACGGATGCCGGGGCTACATGGACACAGAAAGTCTCGGGCGACCACAAAGATCTGGCGTTCAAACCGGGCGATCCCAACATCGTCTACTCAGTCGCCAGCGGCAACTTCTACCGTTCTTCCAACAATGGCGATACCTGGGTGATGGTCACCAATGGCCTGCCTGGAGGACAACGTTCTGCCATCGCCGTTACAGCCGCCAATCCTTCTTATGTTTATGTCGTCACATCCAACTCCAGCAGTGGTTTCAAAGGTTTATACCGGTCTACCGACTCAGGTCTGAATTTTTCTACACGTTCAACCTCCCCCAACATCCTTGACTGGTCATGCGATGGAAGTGGATCTGGCGGCCAGGGCTGGTACGATCTGGATGTCATTGCCGATCCGGTTAATGCCAACATTCTCTTTGTGGGTGGCGTGAATGTCTGGAAATCGACAAATGGCGGACAAACCTGGGCAATCAATTCGCATTGGTACGGCGGATGCAGTGTTCCGGAAGTTCATGCCGATCTTCACATTTTTGAATATAATCCGCTGAACAATAAGCTTTACGCCGGTAACGACGGTGGCATCTATGAAACCAGCAATGGCGGAAGTACATGGCCAAATCTCTCAAATGGGCTTGTCATCGGGCAAATCTACAAACTGGGTCAAAGCGCACAGGTAAAAGACAATGTGATCACCGGCTTCCAGGACAATGGCTCTTCTACGTATATCGGCACCGGCGGATGGCTTGATACCGGCGGCGGAGATGGAATGGAATGTTTGTTTGACCACGAAAATCCGGCATATTCCTATCATACTGTCTATTATGGAAGCGTATATCGCAATTACAATCACCAGGGAGGATACCAGGTAGCCGGGAACGGTGTTTTCGGTATCAATGAAAGTGGTGCTTGGGTGGCCCCCTTCATCCTCCATGTTAACAATGGTAACACCATGTTCCTGGGTATGAAGAATATCTGGCGTTCCACCAATGTCCGTAACATGAACGTGTCCTGGACAAAAATTTCCAGCAACCTCTCCGGAGGCAACAATTCCAACATGGCCGTGTTAGAGCAATCACCGGCAGATAAGGACATTCTTTATGCTGCTCGGGAAGACAAGAAGCTTTTCCGCAGCGATAACTGCAATGATCCTTCACCGTCCTGGACCGTTCTTACAACCTATCTGCCTGCTGCAAGCACCCCTACTGATATTGAAGCGCATCCAACCGATCCGAATACGGTTTATATAACCCTGGCTCATAAAGTGTACAAGTCGACCAATAAAGGGGTGACCTGGACAGACATTTCAGGAACCTTGCCAGATGTGACCTACAGCTCCATCGCTTATTATGTAAATGCACATGAAGGACTTTATGTTGCCGGAGATGCCGGGGTATTCTATAAAGATAACTTCCTCTCCGACTGGGTACCATTCAATATTGGACTGCCGGCTAATCCACTGATTACAGAAATTGAGATATATGTTGATAATGACAGTGTGTCGAGTGACGTTATCAGAGCGTGTACATTTGGAAGAGGGTTGTGGGGTTCCGATATGTATCATGCCGTTCCGGCAGCCAATTTTGAAGCCAATCAAACCCTCATTGCCACAGGCAGCCCGGTAAACTTTACCGATCTCTCCTCCGGTGTTCCTACCCAATGGCTCTGGACCTTTGAGGGAGGTACCCCGGCCACCTCCACCGAAAGAAATCCGACAGCCATCATCTGGGCAACTGCCGGCACATTTGATGTCACATTACAAGTGACCAATCCGGAAGGAACCAATACCCTGACTATTCCCGATTACATCACTGTGAGTTCGTCTGCCCTTCCGCAGGTGATCTTCACGGCAGATCATACCGTACCCTGTCTCCAATCAGCCGTTTCCTTCATCGATTCTTCGCTTTATGGCCCAACTTCCTGGCTCTGGGCTTTTAACCCCACCAGCGTAACCTTCCTGAATGGAACATCAGCAACTTCGCAAAACCCCGTTGTTCAATTCAATGAGCCGGCGACTTATGACGTTAGCCTTACAGCCACTAACAGCAACGGATCCAATACTTTGCAAAAGCCGGGATATATTGCCAGCGGAGGTTATCTGCTGCCTTTCAGCGAAGACTTTGAGCAAGGTTTGGAAAGCAAGTCATGGGAGGTTATCAACAATGACGCCGGTATCACCTGGAGTGTGACCACAACCGGTGGAACCAGTCCGGGAAATCAAAGTGCATGGATCAATTTTTATAATTACTACAGCCTGAAACAACGGGATCAGATGATGAGTCCGCCAATGAACCTGTCTGCATACAACACAGCCTCGCTTACATTTGAACATGCTTACGCTCAGCGCGGCTCGTTGAAAGATTCTCTGATCATCTATATTTCAGATGATTGCGGCACAAACTGGACACGCATCTTCGCTCAAGGACCTGATGGAACCCCCAACACTTTCGTTACACACGAACCTACGACGAATTTCTTCCTGCCTGCAGTTGCTGATGATTGGTGCCTGTCGGGTTATGGCGTAACCTGTTATGATGTCAACATCTCAGCTTGGGCAGGAAAGCAAAATGTAAAAATCATGTTTGAATCCTTTAATAAACTTGGAAATAACCTTTTCCTGGATAACATCATGGTTTCTGATCTCACGGCGATCCCTGCTCAGCAGACAACTGAAGAAATAACCATCTACCCAAACCCATCGTCGGGCGTGTTCCGGATTGGCCTGAACAAAGATGATATTCCATGCCAAATCTCAGTCTTCAATTCATTTGGCCAGATTGTATTCAAGGATCATATTACCAATTACGATCCGGCAGGTTATCAGGTAAAGATGGGCAAAGTATCCCATGGATTATACCTGGTTAAAGTCGAAAACCAGACCATCAGAAAAACACAGAAAATAATGATCCGATGAAACCTTTTTCCCTGTCGATAGGCGCCCTTGTTTTACTTTTTCTGACATTCCCTGTTTTATCTTTCAGCCAGGGGTGGCGGGAAAAAGAAATGGAGATCAGGATCTCCATCAATCGGATTGACCAGGCTTCCCTCCTGCAGTCCCAGGGGATATATTTTGAAGGAGGTTCACGGCATCAGGGATATGTGCCGGCTTATGTAACCCCTACTGAGCTTGAAATTGTGAGGAACACCGGAATTCCTTTCGAGGTGACCATTCCTGATATGAATGCACATTACGCCGGCTATTGGGATCAGGATGTGCCTCCTGGGTATTACACCTATGAGCAGATCATCAGCATTGCCGATAGCCTGGCAACTGCATTTCCGTCTTTATGCAAGAAGGTGAGCTTTGGCACATCACTCGGCGGCAGACAGTTGGCAGCGTTGAAAATCAGCGATAATGTGAACACAGATGAACCCGAACCGGAGATATTATTGGATGGCGGCATTCATGGTGATGAAGTTGGAGGATCGGAAAATATCATCCGGTATGCGCGGGCGCTTTGTCTCGGTTACAATAACAATCCTGAGTTTACCAATCTGATCAACTCCCGCGAGATATGGCTTTACCTGATGGTCAACCCCGACGGACGGGTGAACATGAGCCGTTATAACAATAATATGGTTGACATCAACCGCGACATGGGTTATATGTGGAATGGGGAAGGCAGCAGTCCCGGCGCCTGTTCACAGGTAGAGGCAAAGGCGTTGAGAGATTGCTGGTACTCGAATCAATTCGTGAGTTATACGAACTATCACAGCGGTGCTGAGATCATCTCCTACCCCTGGAGTTACCGGGGAAACAATACGCCAGATATGACTTATATTGATCACCTGGCTTCTGTGTATGCGTCCAATTCAGGTTACTCATCCCTGCCATACGGACAAGGCTACAATGTGATGTATCCCATCAACGGCAGCACCAAGGATCACACCTATGGCGCCCTGGGGCTCATCGGGTGGTCGATGGAGATTTCGCTGAGCAAACAACCACCCTCATCTCAGATCATGCTCTACTACAACCGCAATGAACCGGCTATGACCAAGCTTGTCGAATATGTGGGATACGGGCTGGAAGGAACAGTGACCGATTCATTGACGGGTCTGCCCGTTGCCGCTACTGTCTGGGTTAATAGCTCTTATCCATGCTATAATGATCCCATCATTGGCGACTACCACAAATACGTTACGCAGGGCTCATATCAGATACGTGTTACGGCAAACGGTTACCGTACCAAGACTGTCACTAATGTTGCTGTTAACCCGATGAGCTCGACCACTGTCAATTTTCAGCTCGTTCCTGAAACCCATCAATATGCTTATCGTGTTGTGGCCTGCCGGATTCCCGGAAATAATTTCAGTGACGAAGGATATACCCCCGGATGCCTTGGAAACCCTGACAATGTGAATTATTCAATTGGGAAGAACGGATGGATCGTGGTTGACATGCAAACGCCCGTTATCAATGGGCCATCTGCCGATATCAGGGTGTATGAAGGAGATGCTTCGCAGGAAGGATATACCTGTTATGTCAGCCAGTCGATGGATGGACCGTGGGTTTCACTGGGTACCGGCACCGGCACGAATGAATTTGAACTCGCTGGCTGTGGTTTGCCTGATGTCAGATACATCAAAATCCTTGACGATGGAGACGGCTCTGCAACTGGTGTTGACATTGGATTTGACCTCGATGCCCTGGAAGCCATTGTGCAGTTACCTCTCCAACCCGGAAAACCCAACGGAGATACCCTTGTTTGCAACAATTATCCCAACAGTGATTACATCGCAACCCCTTCTCCCAATGCCGTCTATCATACCTGGATGATTCAACCATCTGATGCCGGCATTGTTTTACCTTTCGGAACAAACTGTACCATTAACTGGAATGAGAACTGGTCGGGACTGGCTTATCTAAAAGTGCGTGGCAATAATGGGTTTGGACCGGGTCCCTGGTCCGACAGCCTGGCCATTGAAGTGAAAACGTCTCCCTGGACCTGGCTCGGGAATGATACGACAATCTGTACCTTTGACAGTATTCAATTCGACGCAGGCAACCCCGGATCAACCTATCTCTGGTCAACAGGAGAAACCACACAAACCATTGTCGTCTCCAGCCCGACAGGCCAGGTTGATACCGTTACTTACTGGGTTTTTGTGAACCTAAACGGCTGTTATACAACTGATACAATAATCATCACGTATGATGAATGCAATGGATTGGCGTTGAACACAAACGATGTGGCATGCTCATTGTTACCTAATCCCACTTTCAATGGAACCTTTATGCTTCGATTCCATAAACCCGGAGACTATGTTGCGGAACTCTTCAATTCATCTGGAATCTTGATTGAAAAGAGACACATTAACACCTCCGGAGCCGATACCACTGAAACATTTCAAATCAGGCATTTGCCCAAAGGCATTTATCTTTTGAAAATCAACTCAGATCATCAACAATGCGTGAAAAAGATCATTTATCAATAAATATCATATTTTTGACCTAAAACTTGAAGCCATGAAAAAGAAGATCTTTATTTCGATGCTGTTTGCCGGTCTGATCCTGGTATCCTTGTCCTCCTGCAAGAAAAAGAGCCCACTGGAAGAATGTACAACATGTACTGAGCTGAATTCGGGATATACAGCTCCTGAGTACTGCGGTTCGCCGAGTGATGTAGATGATTACATCGATGAACTCTATTATAACTCTCCTCCGGATCAAGACTGGACTTGCTCTAAGAAATAATCTGCATTGACCTTCCTGCTTCATGGATCTCTTTTTTCTTCCTGATCTTTCCGGAGAATATCTTTTATTACCTGAAGATGAATCCAGGCATTGCATCAGGGTGCTCAGGAAGAAAAAAGGTGAGGCGCTTCACCTGACTGATGGAAAAGGGAATCTGTTGATGGGTGAGATCATCAATGACCATCCGAAACGCTGTGAAGTGAAGGTGGTTTCGATCAGGCAACAGCCAAAGCCATCCAAATACCTGATTCATGTGGCAATGGCTCCCACGAAGAACCTGTCGCGGATAGAGTGGGCCGTGGAAAAGATGTGCGAGATGGGTATCGCGTCGTTTACTCCGGTTATTTGTGAACATTCCGAAGGGACCCGGGTCAACATGAAACGCCTCGAGAAGATCATGATATCGGCTATGTTGCAATCAAACGGTTGTCATCTTCCAATACTTAGAGATTTACTGCCTTTTCCTGATCTCATTCAGGAAGAGACCAGGGGAATCAAGCTCATCGGTTATTGCGGAGAGCAAACCAGGCCGCTTACACAGGCTTACGAACATGGAAAAGATGCGGTCATCCTAATCGGTCCGGAAGGAGATTTTTCTGAAGAAGAAATCCAAATGGCCGCATCGGCCGGATTTGTTGCAATAAGCCTTGGCAAATCACGTTTAAGGACGGAAACAGCAGGTGTTATGGCATGCGCTGCCATTCACACTTTGAACGGATTATAATGATGAGGCGAATATTCATATTCTTACTGATCCTGCTAACACCGGGACTCACCATCGCGATCACGCCTCCTTCCTTTCAGATCGCCTTGCTGAAGTACAGTGGTGGCGGCGACTGGTATGCCAATCCAACCTCTTTGCCTAACCTGGTAAAGTTCTGCAATAAAAACCTGGGGACGAACATCAGTCAGGACATCGCCACCATTGATGTGGGGAGCAAAGAGCTATTCAACTACCCCTTCCTCCATATGACCGGACACGGCAATGTAGAGTTTTCGCCGCTGGAAGCTCAGAATCTAAGGGATTATCTTATTGCTGGCGGATTTTTACATATTGATGACAATTATGGAATGGATCCGTTCGTCAGGCCGCAGATGAAAAAAGTCTTCCCGGAATTGGAGTTTATCGAGCTTCCCTTTTCTCATCCGATCTATCATCAGAAATATGAATTTCCGAAAGGCCTACCAAAGATCCATGAACACGATGCCAAGCCACCACAAGGATTCGGACTTATCTACGAAGGCCGGCTGGTGTGTTTTTACTCCTATGAAACCGACCTGGGTGATGGCTGGGAAGACCCGGAGGTGCACAAGGACGCTGAAGCCAACCGGTTAAAGGCGCTGCAGATGGGAGCGAACATCGTGCAGTTTGTGTTCAGGGGGAGGTAGACAGTTAGCAGTGATCAGCAATCAGTGAACAGTTGCGGTCGTGACGAACAACGAGCAATGAACTACAAATTGATATCCGATTGTCGAGACCCGATATCCGATATCCGAGGTTATTGGGATTTCTGCTGTTCATTCGCATATCCGCATTTTCGTCATTCGTCAATCCGGGAATATGCGAATCCGGGAATCCGGGGATGAGAGAATGATGGTGTATCAGTCGTGTGAAACGTTTGATCCTCCATCCTCCAACATCCAATCTCCAACATCCATTTTCCTTTCTGCGCAAATCAACGTGAAACAATTCTGCGGGATTCCGCGGGAAACAATGGCTTTTTTCTTTCCCGCAGATACTCGCAGATTAAGAACGCGGATTGTCGCGGAAAAGAAGCGTTACGATCGTGACGGACAACAACAATTCCTTTTTCTATAATCTTTCGTGTTTTCCCTGCCAACTTTAGTATTTTCAATTTACACTGAATGAAAAAGCAGCTGTTGACTCTGTGTACAGTGAAAAAGGCATAATGGTTAGTGAACGGTGAATAAATAATAGAGAAAAATGTGGTTCGTAGTTACTGAATCTTGAAAATTGCAACTTGTCCCTTGGAAATCAAATTTAAAATTTCCAATTGTACTTTGTACATCCACTTGATCTGATTTCAAACCGCGTTGATCAATATTCAAGATTTGGTTCAATTATTCTAACCCCCCATCCTCCAGGTTTGAGAGGGAGTGGGGTGAAATGATTTGTTGTATCTTTACACAATGGCGCTGATCGGTAAAACCATCGACTACCTGCTTCACCTTCATGCCAGTGAAAGCTTATTCAAATGCCATGAAAAACGCCTGGTCATTGAAGTGAATGGAGGAATTCACAACAAAAAGCAAATTCTTGAACACGATCAAAACCGTTCCGCCGAACTCGATCGGCTTGGCATCCGGGTGATCCGGTTTTCTAATGAAGAAGTCCTATTATCACTCCAGAATGTTATCAACATCATCAGAAATGAACTCGAAAAATAATTTTTCGGCCCTCCCCCTCTCCTGAAGGAGAGGGGGCTGGGGGGTGAGGTGGAACAATGACCGCATCCTCCCCATCGTGTATTCCCGCAATGCACTTATCGCTGCAGAAAAAGTTAATTACCAGGAACCCATCAACCTGCCTGATGAGCAATTTGCCGGATCAGTCAGATCAGGATCGGGCAAAATAAGTAAGGCCTCTGCCCAGCGTTCATCGCTCTCTGTATTTCCAAATCCTGCACATACCCATATTGTTGTTTCATATGAAACAACAGCCAGTGCGAAAAATCTTTCTTTGTCTATCATCGATAAAATAGGGCGGAAAATACAAACGATTGACCTGACGAAATCAATCGATCAGATTGTAATTCCTCTTGATGCATATCCATCTGGCATATACATATATTGAGTATTCATTCAGGTAAACAAACCATGAATTCATCCATTATAACAATTATTCGATAATGTGGTTCTGAATCTGAGAGGATATGGTTTTTCCGCCATATCCTCTTTGTTAACTTACTGATATGAAAATTAATACAGTAATATTGGTAATCCTCTTTGAGTGTATTTTTTTCTATTCATTTGGTCAAGGCTGGCCTCGATTTTATGGTACTAATGCCAATTTTTCGTCGGTTGTAGAATCCTATGATAAAGGTATCTTACTTGGCGGGGATACGAGTGGTTATGGCTCCCTAACATGGGGCTGGCTTGTTAAAACTGATGTAAACGGGGAAATACTATGGCATATCTATATTGGAGACGGATATCCGTTTTGCAATATATGGGCAATTGATCTTTGTCAGGATGGAGCAGTTATTCTTACTGGCGCGACAAAAGAACTGGATACTTGAGCAGATTTGTATACTATGAAAATTGATGCCTGCGGAGAAAAGGAATGGTGTAATCTCTATCACAGGCCAGGGATAATGGATTACGGAAGAGATATTAAAGCGCTTGATGATGGTACATTCTTGTGCTATTATCGATATTGCAAAAATATCTATATGGATTCCTTGTTCACACGTTTAAGGCTGATTAGGATCGATGCGAATGGAAATACACTTTGGGATAATTATTATTACCAGGATATTGGATATGACGATCAGGATGCGCTCCAATTATTGGTTTTGTCAGATTCCGCTTTTTTACTTTCAGGAGAAGCATATTTCGAATCTGTTCCGGGTACCGGACAATGGTGGAGACACCCTTTTGGGGTGAAAGTTGCTGATAACGGCGACGAGATATGGGAACTCATATGGAACGAACCCGGATACATTGGGGGATACTGGGGAAGAGTTGTTGAGGATGCCCAAGGAAATTATTATAGTGCAAGTTGTATTGGTGGAAATGTAAAGACATCTTGCTTTTATAAACTTTCAAATGATGGACAGCCATTATTTCATGCAGAACAGCTACCCACATCTTTCTTTTCTTCTAATAACCGTATTATTAATTTCTTCGATGATTCAACATTGTTTCTGGGTGGATTGGCCTATTACACTTCAGACTCAAGTCACAAACTGGTATTTAAATCAGACATTGCAGGTAACCTGTTAATGGTTGATACACTGCTGCCCAATGAACAATATTTTTATAGCTCCATCCATACCCATGATGACAAGATTCTTATTACCGGCTTTGGAGATTTTGTTCCCAATACCACCTGGAACGCCATGCTCTACAAGTTAAACTCCGATTTGGAGTACGATTCTATTTATACCCAGCCGTTCACGTATGACAGCTTGTGTCCTGAGCCGATTGTTTCCAAAACCATCCCAATCGATTGTACGATCCTGTCGGAAGAGGATAAGCCAAAGCAAGACAGGAACGATTGCAGTCTGAATATTTATCCAAATCCTGCTTCAGATAACGTTCATATTGAGCTGCCCCAGTGTTACATCCGCGAAACCAGCACCAAGCAGTACCGCCTCAACCCAACTTGAGCATACAGTATTCGTATTTTCCTCATATTGAATTTGTTGTCGAGTAGGAATTCATTATTCGGGGAACACAAATTTTCTCCTGTAAAAGGGCATGGATTTGTATCCCATGGCCGTG
>VGGL01000030.1 GCA_016868575.1 Bacteroidota bacterium | reverse complement strand
CTTTGAGTATAATACCCAAACCCTGCTTCGAACAGCAGGTGATCGGTTGTGAATATAAGTTTTCTCATGGTTTCCGATAAACGAGGTTCATGGCTGAATATTGTTAACCATTACCTGGGGATTTCTTGATTTGAAAATAGGTTTGTTTTTCAGTGATGATCATCTCGATCACATCCAGGAGGATGAAATCCAGCAGGATCCGCTCTGCCCGGTTTCGTGAGATGCCGGTCATCCGGGCAAACCGTGTCAGGGTGATCGACCGGTTCTCTTCAAGATATTCCAGGAGTGTTTTCTCAATATCTGTATAGTGGATGTTTACGCCTTCCTGCGCATGTTTCTGTAGGTTCCAAAGTTTGAGCAAGGTCGCCGGGGCGAGGATATTCTGGTCATGGACCCGCACATAGGCCAGCCATCGGCCATCTTGATTCTCCGCAAAATGAGGCAGATCAGAACTTTTGGCGAGGATGATCTCAACGATGGTTTTTCCTTCTTCCCGGTGTTCCCTGAACGAAAACCTGACCGGAGGACGGCTATAGAGAGAGGCAGCCGCTTCGACCATGTAAAGCTCTTCTTCTGATCTGACCCCGGCAATGCTACCGTTATCTTTCACGCCAAGCAAGAGCCGGCCGCCATCGGTATTGGCGAAAGCCACCAGAGAGCGGGCGATCTTACGGGAATCTGTTATCCCGAACTTGAAATCCTGCCGCTGGTGCTCACCTTGCTCGATGAGTCTCCGGATGTAAGATACCTTCAAGGAAGGATTTATTTGAATTTACTCAGGATATCTGGTACGGCATCCTTGTGGAGGGTGAGATTCATCATTTTCAGCTTCACATAATCCTCGTGGAAGAAATAAAAACCAAACTCAGGCGCATCCTGATCGTTATTCCTTGAACCTGAACTTGAATCCTTGACAAGGAACCAGTCCTTCCCATCAACGGTCGTATAGCCAACCAGGTGCATTCCATGATCATCGGTAGTGGTATTGTTCGAAAACCTGAATTGCCGTGCGTTTTCATCAATATACTCCGAAGGAATATCAAAAGTCGGGATCACAGCGCACTGAACACCCCGGTCAAAACCGGCTTCCGAAACATCGCCACCGATGGAGATGGTGTACCCGCTGCGGATTGCCTTTTTGACAACATCCATGAAAACATCCAGCGGGACATTGTAATAATCTGCACTATGCCACCAGTTGTCAGGGACAGGATATTCAGCCTTTTCCCAGTATGGTTTCTCAAGCAATGACATCAGATCCACATAGTTGTCAGGATTGATCTTGACGACTTCCTTTAAGAAAGATTTGGGAGTATAGGTCCGCCCAAGGAATTCAAACCGGTCGGGCGGCGCACCCATGTAATGATTCATGATGGCGCGGATAACCCTTACAACTTCTTCTTCATCCCAGGCGTTGGTGGTCTTTATTGACTGGAGATAATCATTCATCTCCTTATACATCACCGAGTGGTTGTAATATTTGGCATCCTTCGGCAGTCCTGAATAAACCTCAAAAGGAACCACTCCGTAATCCCTGAAGATCCGCATCACGGCGTTGGCTTCCGAACCCTCCGAAAAGTTCGAATTGCCTCTCTCCTGAACGAAACGTCGCGCCTTATCAACATATTCCCAGTACACAACATGCATCTCCGAGAGTTTGATCATCTGGCCGGTCAAACGGTTAACCTCTGTCTCGAAAAAAGAGAGGGTTGAAAAACACCAGCATGTTCCCGTATTTCCCTGAGAAATGGGAGGATTATACCATTGCTTTTGATAACGGTTGACCTTGTTGGGATAGTCTTTCCCCGACAGGTCCAACTGAAGCCGTTTGTCAACCTTTGTTTCTTCCTTTGATTTCTCAATATCCCGGATGTCCTTCAGGATATAATTCTGATAAAATCCGGGTTTGTATTCCTTAAAGATCACTTTGTCCTTGACTGGTTTTTGGCCAAAGACGGTAGTTGACAGGAACAGTAAGGCAAGGAGCAAGTGGTGAGGTTTCATATGATTGATTATTGGTTCAAGTTCAGGTTCAGGTTCAGGTTCAAGAATATGTTTAGGTGTTCATATAGAATGTGCCTAATCTCTATTGTCTGATGGCAATTTACGAATGCCTAAATAAACACGATATTATCCTTGGCTGTCACTTTCTCACAGTACTGACATTGGAGCCGGATGGGTTGGTCGTCGATGACTTTAAACCGGGTCGGAATCCGTTCGTGGTTGGTGATACAGTTGGGGTTGAAGCATTTCACGATCTTGATCACCTCGGTGGGTTTATCCACTTTTTTCTTTTCCACTACGTGATAGTCGCGGATCACGATGAGGGTGGCATTGGGAGCTACAAGGGCTATTTTGCTGATCTCAACGCTGGCAAAAAAGCGGTTACTCACTTTGATGATCCCTTTTTTTCCAAGCTTTTTACTGTCGAGATAGGTGCCGAAGAGCACCATGTCGCGGTAATCCTGTAGGTTCAGGATCTGGAATACCTGTAATACCGATTGTGGGGGGATATGGTCGATGACTGTACCGTTTTCAATGGCGGAAACCTGCAGTTCTTTCGGGGAAATATTGTTTTTCATAACCTGAGCAGTATTTATTTGTTTACTCCGAGAATATAAGCCAACAGTGCCTGGCGCACAAATACGCCATTCAGTGCCTGGGTGAAGTAGTAGGCCTTGTCGTTTACGTCGACATCTTCGCTGATCTCGTTCACCCTGGGCAGGGGGTGCATGATGCGAAGATTTTCCCTGGCATTGGCAAGCATGTCGTTTCGAAGCACAAAGGCATTTTTAACTTTCTCGTATTCGATGGGGTCGGAGAAGCGTTCTTTTTGAATCCGGGTCATATAGAGGATATCGACTTTCGAGATCACCTCATGCAGATCAGTATATTGGTGGTAGGGTAAGTGCTTTTCCTTGATGTGTGCCTTAACCACACTTGGCAACTTTAATTCGTCAGGGGAGACCAGGTGGAATTCGGTGTTGTAGTTGCACATGGCCATAACCAGGGAGTGGACTGTTCGGCCATATTTCAGGTCACCAACGAAGGCAATGCTCAGGTTGTCGAGTGTTTGTTGGGTTTTACGGATGGAGTAGAGGTCAAGCATCGTCTGGGTCGGGTGTTGATTGGCGCCATCACCCGCATTGATAATGGGAACTTCGGAGACTTCGCTGGCGAAGCGGGCGCTTCCTTCCCTGGGATGGCGCATGACGATGATATCAGCGTACTGGGCTACGGTACGGATGGTATCCCGGAGGGATTCCCCTTTTTGCACACTGGCACTGGAAGGATCTGTAAACCCGATCACCTTTGCGCCGAGGCGGGAGGCCGCCGATTCAAAGCTTAATCGTGTTCTCGTGGAGGGCTCGAAGAAGAGGGTGGCTACCACGAAATCCTTAAGAATGTCTTGTTTCGGTTTCTTTTCAAATTTTTCAGCGAGGTCAAGGATGCGGATTTGCTCCTCCCTGCTGAAGTCACTGATGGATACCAGGCTTCTGTTTTTCATTCCGGGAATGATGTTAGGATGTTTGTAAACGGAAATTTAAAATTGAGATCAAAAATACCAACAATTGGGCAAGTGTATCCCATTGTTAACAACTGCTGAAAAAAAATAGAGGATGATTCAAAAGTTACGTTTTATTGCCCTTTTGAGTCACCCTCCAGGGGGATGGGTATCTTCAGCAGGAATGGTACTAAAGTTTGTGATTTTTGATGAAATCACTGAGGATCATATCCATATCCGGCTTACCTACCTCTTGCAGGTCGTAATAAACCCGGGTGTTTGGTTTCTTGATCTTGATGACCCGGTTCAGGTCGATCGGGGTAGCGATGATCACCGAATCGCAATCAGTCTTGTTGACCGTTTCTTCGAGGTCTTTCACTTGCTGGTCGCCATATCCCATGGCAGGAAGGATCTGTCCGATGTTTGGATAGATTCTGAATGTTTCAGCCAGTCTGCCAACCACAAATGGCCTTGGATCAACGATTTCTTTTGCACCGTATTTCTGGGCGGCAACAATGCCGGCGCCGATCTTCATCTCGCCATGTGTAAGTGTTGGGCCATCTTCAATGACAAGCACTCTCTTGTTCCGGATGATGTCAATATGATCTACACTGATGGGGGATGCGCCATCCACCACAAGGGCTTTGGGATTCAGTTTCTGGATATTTTCCCTGACTTTCTGGATGTTGGCCGGTTCGGCGGTGACGATCTTGTTGATAACGATGACATCGGCAATCCGCATGTTCACTTCTCCGGGGTAGTAGCTTTCTTCAGCTCCCGGACGATGAGGATCAGCAACGGTCACCATCAGATCGGGCTTGTAGAAGGGGAAGTCATTGTTACCCCCGTCCCACAGGATCACATCACAGCCGCTGGGGTCTTTTTCTGCTTTCCGCAGGATGGCTTCATAATCCACACCGGCATAGATCACATTGCCGCGAACCACGTGGGGTTCATACTCTTCCATCTCTTCAATGGTGCATTTGTGCCTGGCAAGGTCTTCTACCGTGGCAAACCGTTGAACTTTCTGTTCCACCAGGTTTCCATAAGGCATGGGATGACGAACCGCAACAACCTTCAGTCCTTTGGCCATCAGGATCTCGATGATCCTCCTGGAAGTCTGGCTTTTCCCGCAACCTGTACGTGTTGCGCCTACGGCTATAACCGGCTTGGTACTTTTCAACTGGGTGTCTTTCGGGCCTAATAAAAGGAAATGGGCACCTGCTGCATTGACGATGGAGCTGATATTCATCAGACGTTGATAAGGCACATCACTGTAAGCAAAATTGCAGAAATCCACGTTGTGTTTCTTGATCAGTTCTGGCAATTCTGATTCAGCATAGATGGGAATGCCATCAGGATAGAGTTTACCGGCCAATTCTGCCGGATATTTCCTTCCATCGATATCGGGGATTTGGGCAGCCGTGAAGGCGACAACGTGGTAGTACTCGTTATCGCGGAAAAATGTGTTGAAATTGTGGAAATCTCTTCCAGCCGCACCGATAATAATGACATTCTTTTTCATGCAAAACATCCTTGTTTGTGATTGATTATGATTAATTTGAACAAATTGAGTGCGTTACAAATTTTTTGCAAAGATAGAAGGATTAATCATTTCCTCCATTTTCGCTACTTTTGTCAGGGCAAAATAAAAAGATGATCACTCAAATTCTTGCAGATCAGTTCGTTGCGTCGTTCAAGTCGATCTATTGTCAGGATATTGACCGGAACCTTGTGCAGGTTGAAAAGACCCGGAAGGATTTTACCGGCGATCTTACCATCGTTGTTTTTCCTTTCGTCAAATTATCAAGAAAAAGTCCTGAACGGACAGGGAATGAAATCGCAGGTGACATGATGAAACAGCTTGAGATCATCGAATCATTCCAGATTGTAAAGGGATTCATCAATTTCACATTCCGGGATTCATTTTGGATCACGCAATTATCCATCAATCCCAATGATGTTGATAGGGGCGATTCCATGAATCGCCCCGAACACGGTGTCAATCTGGGACATCCCATCGTTGTCGAATTTTCATCTCCCAACACCAATAAACCTTTACACCTTGGCCATATCAGGAACAATGTACTCGGTGATTCGGTTGCACGGATTCTGGAAGCATCCTGGAGCCGGGTCATCAAGGTTAACCTGGTGAACGACCGGGGTATTCATATATGTAAATCAATGCTTGCCTATCAGCGATGGGGTAATGGAGAAACGCCGTCGACAGCAGGGATTAAAGGAGACCACCTGGTTGGAAAGTATTATGTACGCTTCGATCAGGAGTACCGGAAACAGATCCGTGAGCTCGTTGATACAGGTCTTTCCCAGGAGGAGTCAGAAAAGAAAGCGCCGTTGATCCTGGAAGCCCAGGAATTGCTTAGAAAATGGGAAACCGGTGACCAGGAGGTATTGGACCTCTGGAACACGATGAATCAATGGACTTATGAGGGATTTGATGAAACCTATAACCGGCTCGGAATCTCATTTGACAAGATATATCATGAGTCGGAGACCTATCTGCTGGGAAAGAAACTGGTAGCGGAAGGACTCTCGAAAGGCATTCTTCAACAAAGGGAAGACGGATCAGTGTGGATTGACCTGACTGCCGACGGACAGGATGAGAAATTACTCCTCCGCTCCGATGGAACTTCTGTTTACATCACCCAGGATCTGGGAACTGCCGAACTTCGTTACGATGAATACAAGCCAGGTGTGATGATTTACGTTGTCGGGAATGAGCAGAACTACCATTTTGATATTCTGAAGCTGATCCTGAAGAAGCTGGGACGGGATTATGCGGATCATATCCACCATCTTTCCTATGGCATGGTTGAGCTTCCCGACGGGAAGATGAAATCGCGCGAAGGCACCGTTGTTGATGCGGATGATCTGATGGATGTGATGTTCCGTACCGCCCGGGATGTTACGGAAGAGCTTGGCAAAACGGGTGATTTCCCTGAGGCGGAGAAGGAAAAGCTATACAACACGATCGGGTTGGGCGCCCTGAAGTACTTCATCCTAAAGGTTGACCCGAAGAAAAATATGCTGTTCGATTCGAAGGAATCGATCGACTTCAATGGAAACACCGGCCCGTTCATTCAGTATACCCATGCCCGGATCAAATCTGTATTGAGAAAAGCTACGCAGGATGGACAGGAAAGAAGTTTCAGCAAAGATCACCTCAAACAATTGTTGCCCAAGGAAAGGGAGGTGATCATCTGGCTCTGTGAATATCCCGCTGTTATTGCCGAAGCCGCAAAGATGCTCTCTCCGGCGATCATCGCGAACTATGTATACGAGCTTGCCAAAACCTACAACCAGTTCTACCAGGAGATCCAGATATTAAAGGAACCTGATCCTGATATCCGGAATTTCAGGCTTTTATTATCTGAAAAGACGGCTGACACAATCCTGTCAGCCATGCATTTGCTGGGAATCGAGGTTCCGGAGAAAATGTAATAACAACGATTCACCTTGCCACGAAAACACGAAAACACAAAATCTCTCAGTGTCTTCGTGCTTTAGTGGCGTAAAAGGAATAGATGTTGGTTTCTCCGACTCCGGTAATGACATCCACCAGGATGCAGACGGGTGCAGAGATACCGCCGTCACAGACTGCCTTCACACAGTACTCATATTGTCCTTGTGCCACGCCCGGATCATGGTAGAAGAGATCGGTGACAGGCGTTGTATTGAGGAGGTTTCCATCCCGGTAAACATTGTAGCCAAGCAAGAGGGCTTTCGTTAGCGGAGCATTCCATGTAAGATAAACATCATTACCGGTGACTTCGGCTTGTAAGTTGGATGGTGCAGCGAAAGTTTGACCCAGCACACCCACAAATTTGTACATTCCACCTTCCGTCGCGCTAACATTGAATCCGCCGGCCCACCCGCAGTGGTTATTGATCCAGGAGGTCGACAGATATTGGGCAGTTTCGGTACCCAGGAACATCTGCCAGGTATGGCCATTATCCAAGCTGTAGGATGCGCCGGTAGCATCTGTTGCAGATCCTGTTGACACCCGCATCAAATGTGTTATAAATACCCTGTGGTTTCGAACCTGAAACCCGGTACATGGGGATAAAAGCCGTATCAGAATTCAAAGCAAATAGCATGGCGTTGGAGAGTCCTGTTGCGTAGTTGACAATACCCGGCAGCCAGGTGTTCCCACCGTCCACCGTTCGGGTGAATTCCTGGTTGGCTGCAGTAGGATTCGTACCGTCGTATGCAGAAGCCCATACCACATTTTCCGTGACTGCATGCATGTAATTGATCCCGCGGGAAGCAATCTAAAAACCGCTGTTTTGTGTGATCCATTCCCCAACATTTACATTTATGCGGAAGAACACCGTATCGGTACTATTCAGCGCAACGGCTTTAACAATATGGGTTCCCATATCGGCAGCCGTCGTTACCCAATTGTAGCTTATGGTATTGCTGTTGTTTACGGAGGATTTCAGGACGTCATCAATGTAGATGGATAGGGTTGTGGCTGTTCCTGTGAGCACTTCCGCAGTTATAGGAACAGTTGCTCCGACGCCTACCACCTGATTATTATAGGGATCGGTGATCCGGACAATCAGATTGGGGTTGTAGGGTTTGATCTGGTACACGATCACGTTTCCCTGGTTGAAATTATTTCCGCCGGGGTTCAATGCGCCGATGGAAAAGTAACCATTGTAAGAACCTGACCATCCCCAATTAAAATGGAATTTGCCGGAGCTTGTTTGATAACCATCGCAGACGAAGGCGTGGCCTCCGGAGCCTGAAGAATAGCCGGAATAATAAATAGGCCTTGATGCATCGAGTTCATCGCGCAGCATCTGTTTCCAGTCTTCCACATTGGGATAGTTGTCCTTATAGGCAATACTGATATCAGGATGATAATTGAAATACAATGACATCGCATTGGGTACATCTTCACTGTATGCCCCAGAACCACTCACCCCATAATTCATATTCACCGAGACCCCTGCATGATACATGATGGTTGCAACTGCGGTATTGTTGGAGGTGACATTGTTCGGCATCGAAGACCAGTTATAGGTCGTTGCACCAAAATTCGCCGATTGCTGTTCATAAGTGGGGTGTATATAGGAATGCGACATCACCCCCTGGGGCGGGAAGTTGTGGAATTTCATGATCTGTGCCATGGCTGTAGTCACGCAGCCGGTCCAGGTTCGCCCGCACATGCCCCATCCTGCTCCCGGATCCGAAGGACATTGTGCGTTGTAGTAGCATCCCTGATCCCAGGTAGTGTTTAATAGTGGTTGGACATCCATGGTTGATTTTGGAAAGCGGCCGGCAAGGATATCATCCCATGCAACACGTGTGATGGTGTTGTCAAGATTCATTCCCTGTATCTCCAGGATGGCATCGCTGTAAGATTCAAGCCACTCTGACAAAGCCGGATGGTCAATTTGCTCAGGCGCATCCCCCGAGGTTGAATAAGCCAGTATGGGTATGGATGCGTCATCTGCAGCTACCATCACAAAACCTCCGGTTGAAAAGGATACCATATAGAAAGTTGTAACCCCTTCTCTCTGAATGGGTGTGACTTGTTCAATATTTACACCCGAAGGTGTAAGCCGGGACTGATGGATATAATACTTGAAAGCAATATCCCGAACCAGTTGTTGATCAACGGGAGCAGAAAACCCTGATAATACCAGAACGAACACAAGGCTGAGTAAGAAAACTCTTTTCATGGGAAACAAATGATATAATGAATAAATAGGATGCGCAAAGATAGATTTTTTAAAATAAAAAGAGGCTGCCCGGAAAATGAGCAGCCTCCACAATTTACATAGATAAGAAAGGACTAGTTAACGACGACTTTCTTGTTAACATAGGTTTTACCGTTCTTCACCTTGAGTACGTAAATTCCGCTCTGAAGGTCGGTTACGTTGATTGAAATGGTAGTGTTGTCAGTTCTTGCAGAGAAAACAACCTGTCCAATGTTGTTCATCAGGAAAACTTCATTCAGTGCTACAGGCGCTTTCACCGTGATGATTTCAGATGCGGGGTTGGGAGAAACCGTGATCTTTTCAGCAGAGCGTTCATTGACACTGGTCCAAACGATGGTAACATAAACCGGATCGCAGGGTTCTGATTCGCCATCCTGGGTTAAGGCAGTAATGGTGTAGTTGTAAGTACCGGTGGCTAGATCAAAATCTTCGAAATAGACTGTATCGACAGGTGTCGTATTGATCTTGGTACCATTCCTGTATACGTTGTATCCGGTGAATGTGCTGCCTCCGACGACGGGTCCTTCCCAGGTCAGGTAAACATCGTTAAAGGTAGTATCAGCGGTGATGATGCTGAGGAATCCGGTGAATTTGTACATCCCGCCGGTTACCGGATCGACATTGAATGCGCCGGCCCAGCCGGTGAAAGGATTCACCCAGTCGGTAGCCAGGAACTGCATGCCAATGGTAGCGGTTTGGTCAATCCAGGTATGGCCTCCATCGTAGGAATAGGTTACTCCGGCGGCAGGTGTTTGTGTATCTGCTCCGGTAGAGAGATAGGTGTTGGCAGTGTTTGGAATATAACCCAGATCGTTGGTAAAGCAATTACCGGTGAAGGTAATTTCAGTCCAGGTAACGCCGCCATCCATCGTTTCACAGAGTGCGCCGGTTGTATTTTGGCTCTTATCCTGCACCAATCCATTCATTTCATCCTTGAAGAAAGGCTCGATGTATTTGTTGTTGAATGGTGTAACAGCATATACATCCCAGTTCACACCTTTATCGGGGGAATAAAAGACCCGTCCTTTATTGGTTCCGAACCATACATTGTCACCAACAACAGAATAGTAGCCAACCACACCCCATTCACCGCTAAGCGGTGCAGGAATGTTAGCTCCTGGAACAGCCGTCCATGTATTTCCGCCATTGTTGGTGGTGTACATTTCAAATTCACTGTTGATAGGGTCACCCTGGCACCAGCCCGTGTTTTCATCCCAGAAGTGAACGATATTTGGGAATGAATAGGAGTTGCTGAAGGATGCAGAGGTTTGACGTGCCCAGGTAGCGCCGCCATCAAAAGTGGCATAAATACCCTGAGGTAGTGAGCCGGAAACGCGGTACATTGGCATGTAGGCGATCATATCATCCACGCCAAAGATCATTCCAGGAGATAACCCTGTTGAATTGGTTACTGTGCCTGCAGTCCAAAGTGTACCACCATTCGTGGTGTGTGTGAAGTCGGAGCATGCTGCAGAAGGGTTTGTTCCGTCGTAGGCAGAAGCCCATACGACGTTTTCGTCGACGGCATGCAGGTAGTGGATGCCGCGTGATGGTGTGGCAAAGCCGCTGGCTTGCTCAATCCATTGTGCCATAGCGCCCATGACTAAGGCAACAAAAACTGTAACTAAAAGAAAACGTTTGTTCATAGCTTTGAAGGTTTGGTTTGATTAAATGTTTTGACAAAAATACGAATTCCTGAAATACACCAACTTTTTTTAATGAAAGTACCTGAGTTATTCTATGAGATTATTCGCTTCGCTCAGGCTGACGATGGATAATGCACATCATAGGTTGGGGAAAAGTTTTGAAATTTGTCTTATTAGATATGGGGATTTTCAAATAAAGTACCTGAAAAAATGGTACCTTTGCAGCCCTGAAAAAGTAAGCTATGTTTGAAGGTTTATCGGAAAAACTTGACCGTGCATTTAAAGTCCTTAAGGGACATGGACATATAACGGAGATCAACGTCGCAGAAACCCTGAAAGATGTTAGGAAAGCCCTGCTGGATGCCGACGTGAGCTATAAGGTTGCCAAGCAGTTTGCCGACGATGTGAAGGTGAAAGCACTGGGGCAAAATGTATTGACCTCTGTTTCGCCCGGACAGTTGATGGTGAAAATCGTTCATGATGAGCTGGCCACCCTGATGGGAGGAGAGAAGATCGACATCAACCCGAAAGGGGATCCCAATATCATCTTGCTGGCCGGATTGCAAGGTTCCGGAAAAACCACTTTTGCTGCCAAACTGGCCAGCCACCTCAAAACCAAAAAGGGAAGAAGGGTGCTCCTGGTCGCCGGTGACGTATATCGTCCTGCGGCTATTGAGCAATTAAAGGTGCTTGGACAGCAGATTGGTGTGGAAGTCTATACCGAAGAAGGTAACAACGAACCGGTAAAAATCGCTAAGAACGCCATCAAACATGCCAGAGAGAAGGTACAGAACACCGTGATCATCGATACGGCAGGCCGGCTTGCAATAGATGAGGAGATGATGCAGGAGATCGCTGCCATCCGCGATGCGGTGAATCCCCACGAAATACTGTTTGTGGTCGATTCCATGACAGGACAGGATGCAGTGAATACCGCAAAAGCATTTAACGACCGGCTTGATTTTCATGGCGTTGTTCTGACCAAATTGGATGGCGATACCCGTGGCGGAGCTGCCCTGACCATCAAATCGGTGGTCAATAAGCCGATCAAGTTTGTCAGCATCGGTGAAAAGCTGGATGCCATCGACATCTTCTACCCCGACCGAATGGCCGATAGAATACTCGGTATGGGTGACATCGTATCGCTGGTTGAAAAAGCCCAGGAACAATACGATGAGGAAGAAGCCAAGAGGCTGCAGAAAAAGATTGCCAAGAATCAGTTCAACTTCGATGATTTCCTTTCCCAGATCAAGCAAATCAAAAAGATGGGTAATGTCAAGGACCTCCTCGGAATGATCCCTGGTATGGGAAAAGCATTGAAAAACATGGAGATCGACGATAATGCATTCAAAGGGATCGAGGCGATCATCGGTTCCATGACACCCGATGAGCGACAAAGACCCGAGCTCCTCAACGGAAGCCGCAGAAAACGAATTGCCATGGGAAGCGGAACAGATATCCAGGAAGTCAACCGCCTCATCAAACAATTTGAAGACACCCGTAGGATCATGCGAAACATGACCCTGAACAAAGGACGGGGGATGATGAATGCGATGAACAAAAGATAGCGAATAGCGAGCAACGAACAACGAGCAACGAACAACGAACAAGAAACCCATGACCCTTATTGACGGAAAAGCAATAGCGGAACAGATCCGGAAGGAAATTGCAAAGGAAGCAGCAGGGATGATTGATGCTGGGAAACCCGCTCCGCACTTGGCTGCTGTGCTGGTAGGGGAGGATCCGGCCAGTCAGACTTACGTTGCCGCCAAAGAAAAAGCCTGCCGGGAAGTTGGATTTACCTCTTCCGTATACCGCCACCCCGCTGACATATCTGAAAAGCAGCTTCTTGAAGTGGTCGGGTTTTTGAATCATGATCCGGAAGTGGATGGGTTTATTGTGCAATTGCCACTCCCAAAGCATATCAACGAGAATCGCATCATCGAACACATTCTTCCATCGAAAGATGTGGATGGTTTTCATCCTGTGAACCTTGGACGGATGATGCTTGGCCTGCCGGCCTTCCTTCCTGCCACCCCTTACGGTATCCTGCAACTGATCGAGCGGAGCGGAATCGAAACGGAAGGAAAACACTGCGTGGTGTTGGGGCGGAGCCATATCGTCGGCACCCCTATCAGCATCATGCTATCAAGGAAATCCAAACCGGGAAATTGTACCGTCACACTCTGTCATTCTTACACCAGGGATATGGCGCAAATAGCCAGTCAGGCCGACATCCTGATCGTGGCCATGGGGAAACAGGAATTTGTGACGGCAGAGATGGTGAAAAAGGATGCTGTGGTGATCGATGTGGGTGTTCACCGGATCCCGTCAACAGAAACAAAATCGGGATTCAGACTGGTCGGGGATGTAAAGTTTGATGACGTCTCAAAGAAAGCAAGTTACATCACCCCTGTGCCGGGTGGGGTAGGACCGATGACGATCGTATCGTTGCTGATGAACACGCTGAAAGCGGCTGGAAAAGAGATATATTGATTGCCACGCTCTCAACAAAGATTGATAATGAATGTTGTTTCACGCTGATTTTCGCGAATTTTTACCCGCTGATTTACGCGGAAATGAAATGGTTCTCTTTTCAAAATCTGCGAAAATCTGTGCTTCAGTCTGCGAACATCTGCGTGCAATAAACCCCCTGAATATCGTCGAAAGGCTGGACGCGGAAGGGCGATAATTAAATTTCAACAATTTGAAAACTACGTTATTGGATAACGCTCTTTTACCCGTCATGGAAACCTTCTACAGCATCCAGGGAGAAGGATTCCATACCGGCAAAGCAGCCTTCTTCATCAGGCTGGGTGGCTGCGATGTTGGCTGCTCCTGGTGCGATGAGAAAGACTCCTGGAATGCCTGTGACTTCCCCTTGGTCTCCGTGGAAGAGATTACCGCCAGGGTGTTGACTTCACCATGCACCTCGGTGGTCGTTACCGGTGGTGAACCCTTGCTCTACAACCTGGACACCCTCTGCAAGACTTTGAAATCAAAGGGAATTCAATCATTTCTTGAAACCAGTGGCCGGGAAGAGCTATCCGGCGAATGGGATTGGATCTGTCTTTCTCCGAAAAGAGGATTTCAACCTTCGGAAAGACTTTATCAGAAAGCCGATGAACTGAAGGTCATTGTACAGCGCGAAGAAGACCTCATCTGGGCAGCGGAAAACGCCGGTAGGGTTCGCCGGGACTGTCTGCTCTTTTTGCAGCCTGAGTGGAGCCGCCGGAATGAAATACTTCCGGTCATCACCCGTTATATTCTGGCACATCCCCAATGGATGTTGTCGTTACAAACCCACAAATATGCAGGCATTCCATGATATCATGCATTGACTTTCACCAGCGGCTAAAAGCAGTTATATTATTGACGTGTTGTCTTATTCTTTTGACCTCAGCCAGCCTTTATAGTCAGTCGATGACGACCAAATCGAAGCGGGCTGAAAAATTCTACCGGAATGCGGCAGCCAGCTACCAGGACAGGCAATACGATGCGGCCATCCAGGCGTTAAATGAAGCCATCCATGAAGATTCGTTGTTTGTTGAAGCCCATCTGCTGCTGGGAGATGTTTACGCCGATCAGAAAGAGACAACGAAAGCAATAGCAGCCTACCGGCATGCTGTAAGGGTTAATCGTGACTATTATCCGACAGCCCTCTACTTTTTGGGGGAGTTGGAGCGATCGGTCGGGCAATACCAAGCGGCCATCGATCATTACAGGCTTTTTCTCACCTACAGGAATACACCGAAAGATAAACGCGACAAATCAGAAACGGGGATCAAGGCGTGTGAAAATGCATTAGCCCTGATGGCTCACCCGGTCCCATTCCGGCCAGTCAACCTGGGCAACGGGATCAACACCCCGGATGATGAATACATCAATGCCATCACAGCCGATGAGGAGGTGCTCATCTTCACCCGTCGTTTCGAACGCTTTCCCGAGTCACAACTCAAGAGAAGAAATCTGACGGAAGATTTTTTCATCGCTCGCCGGCAGAAGGAGGATAGTATTTGGCAAAAGGTTCGGAATCTGGGTCCCCCCATCAATACGGAAGGGAATGAAGGGGCTTTGTGCATGTCCCCTGATGGTCTTACAATCATTTTTGCCGCCTGTTACCGGCCCGATGGCATGGGAAGTTGCGATCTCTATTACTCCAGGAGAACAGGTGAGGAATGGTCTGAGCCAGAGAACCTGGGACCGGTCGTCAATAGTGAGGCGTGGGACTCACAACCTTCACTGTCACCCGATGGCGCGACTCTCTACTACTCCAGTTCCCGCAAGGGGAGCCGGGGACGCTCTGATATCTGGAAAACCACCTACCTGGGAAATGGATCCTGGGGCAGACCTGAAAACCTGGGTGACACCATCAATACACCTGGAGAAGAGATGTGCCCGTTCATCCATCCCGATGACCAGACCTTGTATTTTTCATCCGAAGGCCATCCGGGGATGGGTGGGATGGATCTCTACATAACCCGGAAAAAGCCGGATGGCACCTGGGGCACACCGAAAAATATGGGATATCCCATCAACACCTGGTCGGATGAGATCAGTCTGATCGTCAACGCCAAAGGCGACCGTGCCTTCATCTCTTCCGACAAGCTGGGAGGCGCCGGGCAGCAGGATATCTACAGCTTTCCCCTTCATGCAGAAGTCCGGCCCCTGCTGGTCAACTACCTGAAAGGGGTTGTTTTCGATAAGGAATCAAGGAAAAGACTGGACGCCCGCTTTGAGTTGATTGACCTGGAAACCGGCAGTATTGTCACCCAGTCAAACTCCGATGCTGAAACAGGCGAATTCCTCGTGACTATCCCGACCAGCCGGAAACTGGCGCTCAATGTCTCCCGCGAAGGATACCTGTTCTATTCCGATAACTTCGAAATCGCGGGGGAAACCTCAGCCATTAAGCCCTTCTTAAAGGACATTCCATTGTCGGCCATTAAGGTTGGAGAATCCGTTGTCCTGCGGAATATCTTTTTTGAAACAGCCCAATATACCCTGAAAGACGAATCCAGGATCGAACTCGACCGGCTGGCAGGACTGCTGGAACGAAATCCAAAGATCCGGATTGAGATTGGCGGACACACCGATAATGTGGGCGGAGAGTCCTACAACAACGAATTATCCCTGAACCGGGCGAGGGCAGTTTATGAGTATCTGGTAACCAAAGGGATCAGCAAAGATAGACTCTCCTACAAAGGTTACGGCTATTCCCAGCCGGTTGATAGCAATGATACGGAAGCAGGCCGCGCCAACAACCGCCGGACAGCATTCCGGATCGTGGCCAGCAACTAATACCCAACCGCCCTCCTTGTGACTCTGTGACTTTGTGACCCTGTGACTTCATGCAGTTAACAGTGATCAGCAATCAGCAATCAGTTGAACAAATGAACAACGACCAGCGACTCACCGGTACTCATCCAACCACTTTTTGATCGTATTCCTTGAACAGCCAAACATGACGGCAGTCTCGCAGTTGGTCAGGCCATACCGCTCTTTTTCTTCCAGGATATAGCGGATGGTTGCTTCATCGTACACGTGGTGTGCGTATCGGCTGAGTCCTTCATGCTCCTGAAGATTCAATTGTTTTTCTTTCTTCCTGGGTGATCTACCTCGACAGGTGCTGAGTTTCAGGACATCCAGCGAGGTGATATGCTCATGGGCCTTGCCATTGTAATCCTGTTTCAGCTTCTGAAGCTTTTCAAGAATGGGAACAGGCTGTTTGCTTTGGGTAGCGAACATCTCTTCCAGGATGAGGTCGATTTTATATTCCATATCTTACAGATACTTTCGTTTCCACTTATAGATGGTCGTCTTGGGAATATGGTATTTATGAATGATCTCCATGGGTGTCATTTCTCCGCTTCTGATCTTTTCCAGGATATGCATGATGATCTCAGGGGTATAGGTGTTTTTCCGAAAGACGGGTAATTTGCTGGCAGCGGCTGAGATTTCATGGTTGTTTTTTCCGAACGATTTGATTTGCATGTTCGGAGGGGCATACAGGATCAAGTGGTTGGAGTAGATCCGGAAGAAGTCATATTCAAGGATTTTGCAGATTCGCAAGAGAATAGAACAGGATATATCACCATTTGCCAATATTCTCTGAAGATCCGGCTCACCTACTCCCATCCTTTCAGCCATTCGCTCAAGGGAAATGTTTCGCTCTTCCATCCGTGTGAGGACAAGACGACCTATATCGATTTTTCTGAACATAATCCGACTTTCATACTATTAGAAACAACAATTTCCAAAAATGGAAATTTGGCGATGACTTCATTCATCATTCTTCATTCCTCATTATTAATATTTTCTTCCTACCTTTGCACCCCTGAAAAATAACCACCTGATGATCAAGATCACATTACCGGACAAGTCGGTGCGGGAATACCCGGAAGGGGTGACCGGCATGGGCATTGCCCGCAGCATCAGCGAAGGGCTGGCGCGGAATGTCCTTTCTGTGAAGGTCAACGGAGAGGTATGGGATGCCATGCGGCCGATTTTACAGGATGCTGAGATACGACTGCTGACCTGGGATGACGAAGCAGGGAAAGCGACCTTTTGGCACTCTTCCGCCCACCTGATGGCCGAAGCGGTTGAATTGCTCTATCCCGGAGCAAAATTCGGCATCGGTCCCGATATTGAGAATGGCTTTTATTACGATATCGACTTTGGTACACACCAGATCTCCTCGGATGACTTTCCGAAAATTGAGGAGAAAATGCTGGAACTGGCCAGGGACAAACAATCCTTTGAGCGGCAGCAGGTGTCGAAGCCGGAGGCACTTGCCTATTTCACCAACAAAGGCGATGAATACAAGCTGGAACTGATCTCCGAACTCGAGGATGGTCAGATCTCGTTTTATAAAACAGGCCATTTCACCGACCTTTGCCGGGGCCCGCATCTCCCTGACACTGGGATGATCAAGGCTGTAAAGCTTCTTAACATTGCCGGTGCCTATTGGAGAGGAGATGAAAAACGCAAACAGCTTACCAGGTTGTATGGCATAACGTTCCCAAAACAAAAGGAACTCACAGATTACCTCGATGTTCTGGAAGAAGCCAGGAAGCGGGATCATCGCAAGCTTGGAAAAGAACTGGAACTGTTCACCTTTTCCCAAAAAGTGGGTCAGGGACTGCCTTTATGGCTTCCCAAAGGTGCTCAACTCAGGGAAAGACTGGAGAACTTCTTGAAGAAGGTTCAGAAAAAAGCCGGATATCAGCAAGTGATGTGCCCGCATATCGGAAATGTTGAATTATACAAAACGTCCGGTCATTATCAGAAGTATGGAGAAACATCCTTCAAACCCATCAGTACACCAATTGAAGGGGAGGAGTTCTTCCTGAAACCGATGAATTGTCCGCACCATTGCGAGATATATAAGAGTTCACCCCGTTCATACCGCGATCTGCCGCTCCGCCTGGCTGAGTTCGGAACTGTTTACCGGTATGAGCAAAGTGGAGAACTGCATGGTCTGACCCGGGTTCGTGGATTTACCCAGGATGATGCGCACATTTTCTGTATGCCCGACCAGGTGAAGGATGAATTCAAGGGGGTGATGGACATTGTGATGTTGATCTTCAAGGCACTGGATTTTAAAGACTTTATCACCCAGATATCTCTCCGTGATCCGAATAATAAGGAAAAGTATATTGGCTCTGATGAAAACTGGGAGAAGGCGGAACGGGCCATCCTGGAGGTCGCAGAAGAAAGGGGACTCAATGCGGTCGTCGTACCCGGAGAAGCAGCATTCTACGGACCCAAGATGGATTTCATGGTCAAGGATGCCATTGGCAGAAAATGGCAGTTGGGTACCATCCAGGTCGACTACAACCTGCCGGATCGTTTCGACATGGAATACATCGGCAGTGACAACCAGAAGCACCGGCCGGTGATGATCCACCGGGCGCCGTTTGGTTCGATGGAACGGTTTGTCGCCGTCCTGATCGAGCATACCAGCGGTAACTTCCCGCTCTGGCTCACTCCTACTCAGGCAACCGTCCTCCCCATCAGCGAGAAATACATTGCATACGGAAAAAAGGTTGTATCTTTGCTCGACGAAATGGATATCCGCTGTGACCTGGATGACCGGAACGAAAAAACCGGCAAGAAAATCCGGGACGCGGAACTTGCCAAGATCCCTTACATGCTGGTTGTGGGAGAGAAGGAAGAAGGAAGTTTGACCGTCTCGGTGCGAAAGCATGGAGTGGGAGATCTCGGCAGTTTCAGTGTGGATGCTTTTGCAAATATGATCAATGAAGAAGTGAAAAGAATGATTAATTAATTAAAGTCACAAAGTCACAGAGTCACAAAGTCACAGAGGTACAGAGGTCATGGATCAACAGAATATCCGAGTATCAACCAAAAGAAAGGAGTATCAGCTATAGCAACGCAATTCAATCGCCCCCGGGATTGGCGGGGACCAAGGGTAAAGGAAGAGCTTCATAAAATCAATGAACGGATTAAAGCACCGGTGGTTCGTGTGGTCGGTGAAAATGTCCAGGCTGGCATCTACAACCTCCGGGAAGCATTGGCCATCGCAGAGAATCTGGGACTCGACCTGGTGGAGATATCTCCCACAGCCAGTCCCCCGGTTTGCAAAGTGATCGACTACAAGAAATTCCTCTATGAACTGAAGAAGAAACAGAAAGAGATCAAAGCCAAAAGCGCCAAGGTAGTGGTGAAAGAGATCCGGCTGGGGCCGAACACCGATGAACATGATTTCAACTTCAAGTTGAACCATGCCATCAAATTCCTCAAGGAAGGCGCCAAGGTGAAGGTAGATGTCTTTTTCAAAGGCCGGTCGATCATCTATAAAGAAAAGGGAGAATTGAAGTTGCTGGAATTTGCCCAGGAGTTGGCAGAATACGGAAAAGTCGAACAGTTGCCGAGGCTGGAAGGTAAGAGAATGATCATGATCATTGCACCAAAGAAATAAACAGTCGGGGCAATTCATGAATTGCCCCGACAAAGACAAATTTAGAAACTCTAATCTCAACATATGCCAAAAATGAAATCAAAATCCGGTGCAAAAAAGCGGTTTGAATTTACCGCCACCGGAAAGATCAAACGCAAACATGCTTACAAAAGTCACATCTTGACAAAGAAGTCGATCAAACGGAAGCGCAACCTTACCAAGACCACGCTCGTTGACAAGGCTGACTTTTCCAATGTGAAAGAGATGCTTGCTTGCTAGCGATCAATTTTTGTTAAACCTGCTCTCAGCCGGGAAGATCCCTGAAAGGGGACGCTGAAGCAAAAAAAAATCAAGAAAATGCCAAGATCAGTTAATGCTGTTGCCTCCAGGGCTCGCAGGAAAAAACTGCTGAAACTCACCAGGGGGCAGTTCGGACGGAGGAAAAATGTCCTCACCGTTGCCAAGAATTCATGGGAAAAAGGTCAAAATTACGCTTACCGCGACCGCCGTGCCAAGAAGAGATCCTTCCGGGGTCTCTGGATCACGCGCATCAACGCCGGCGCCCGCGAACTCGGCATATCTTACTCCGAGTTCATGGGTAAACTCCTCGAAAAGCAGATCATGCTCAACAGGAAATCACTTGCCGACCTCGCCATGCACCATCCAAACGCCTTCCGGGCTGTGATGGACGCCGTTAAGGAATAGTTGCTGTTTTACTTCGCGTACTTCGCACCAAACTTGGCCTCCTTTGCGGTTAATTGATTTTTTATAACCGCAAAGTCCACCAAGATTTTCTTGTATCCTCCTTATAGGTATTTGATAATTTTATATTTTTGTGTGAGTTTAAGAATCTTTCACTAAAAAAATCATGCATATGAAAACCATTGTAAAATTTGCTATTGCTTTGTTGCTCCTGGCTTCTGTCCAGGGGTTCTCGCAGAAAGGTTATTATTTCGGGGCAGGCGGAAACCTGACCACCACCTGGATCACAAAACAAAACAACTACGGCCTGCCGGAACTGGATTACAATATCAAGATGGGCTATGGCGGAGCGCTGAACCTGGGATAGGACTTCAATTCGTCTGTCGGATTGAGATTCGAGGTCGGTCTTATGCGGATGGGACAGAAGTACTATGGAAAGATGAAATGGTCAGGTTTTGATTACCGGGATGTGATCCGAGATATCAACCTCAATTATATTCAGGTGCCAATCCTTTTCAAGTACAGCCCAGAGGGAAAGGATGCCAGGTTTTATATAATGGCAGGACCTCAGGTGGGGATTCTGGCTTCTGCCAAACAAAAATTCACCAATGATGGAGTTTCCATTCCCAACAAGGTCACTGCCAACGATGGAACGGTGGAAGATGCAGCACTGGAAGACATCAAACACCGGTACCAGAAGGTTGATATGATGGCCCGGTTGGACATCGGCGTCGACATCTTTGCCACCCCATCTTTGATCATTAACCTGGGACTTACGACATCCTATGGTTTTATTGAACTCAATGATAAGAATTGGGAGGTTCAAAATTTCAAAGGAGAAATCCCCAAGTCGCACAACTTCTACGCCGGGTTGAATATCGGCATCTGCTATAAATTTTTCGACAAAGACGATGACGAGGAATCGAGATAACTAGATCCCATTCGCCGATATTTCTGGCAGGGAGAAGTGGAACCGGCTCCCGACGCCAACCTGAGATTCAACGAACAGTTGACTTCCATTCAGACGAAGGAATTCACCGCATAAGATCAAACCCAACCCGATTGGTAAACTTGATCGCATTGGAGATCAGGTTCCGGATGACGAAATCGAGCTTGTATGCCATATTTCCGCTGATGATAATGGAGGAGATGATATCCACCTTTTCGGTGTCAGATAATTCGCTGTAAAACTCCTTCAGTTGTTGTGAGAGGTCGATGATGGCATGGAATGGATTCCGAGGCAATACAGCCAGTGCGAGCAGTACAAGGATCGAGACGATGAAAGCACGTTACAGAAAAATTGTTTTGCTCTATATTTCATTCTGCATCTTGAGCTTCTGATTTTCAGCCTCTTTTCCGGAGAGACCAAAGCGGGCATCCATTTCCATCAGGACATTTTCCCTTGCGTGCATGTAGGCGGAATCCCTCACTGCCAAATGAGCTTCCGGCAATTCGACTGCCTGCACGAAATTGCCGGATCCTTTGGCAAGTTCAAATTCAAGGTATAAGTATTCTGAACGAAGGTCCTTATTTCCGAGTTTGGAAACATGAGGCTTTGCCAATGCCAGCATCTCCCTGGCTTTTCCGTATGGTTCGACTGCAAGGAATGTCTTCTACAGGGAAAGAAGACAGGGATATCGATTCGAATGCCCCTGTTCAATTAAACATCTTCCGAAGTTAATCCGATTTTCCGGTTTTCTTTTCCCTGTTCCGGATATACCGGATGGTCTGTTCCAGGCTCAGGTGCTTCGTAAGGATTTGCTTTTTCTCATCCAACAGAAAAACTACCGGCGTTGTTGCGATATTCCAGAGTTGATGATAATCTCCGGAGTAGGACATCATGCCGTAAACATTGATCCAGGGAAGGTTTTTTTTTTGGATATACTCCCGGCACTTATTCAGGGTGGTATCGGCACAGATGGCGAAAACTTCCACATCAAAAGCGCTTTTTAACGAGTCATATCGTGTATGTAGAACAGGGATCTCTTCTTTGCAATGCCCGCAGTCGGGGTCCCAGAAAAGCACAATTGTATACCTGGCTTTGACGCCCAGTACCGACATGGGCTTATTGGTCGTGTCAAGCATGATCAAGTTCGGTGGGACAGCGCCGATCAACACCGGTTTGATCTTCCTGGCTTTATTTTTCAGGTCGGTGAAGGTTTTGGGCTTGATCCAGTCGACTTTACCGGGATTGTAATACGTATCGATGATGTGGACGAAGACTTTATCCATCCCCATGATCTCTGATATCTCATAAGTATAGGTGGTGTACCACAGGATATACTTGAACATCTCTTTACTGGGGCGGGATTTGGTCAGCAGGATATCGACCCGTCGGATGATCGAATCGGGTTGCTGGTAGACTACCTGCTCGAAGAATGTCTTTAATTTGTTGTGGAAAACAGGGGTTCGGAGGATCCTGTCATCATCAAGGGAGATATCATCCCAATAGTGGTTTAGAAAATACCGATGGGCAAAGGAGCTATCCTTGCGGCCATTGGGTAACACTGGTGCCTCCGGGATCTCCGGATCCCTGATCGCCTTGAGGAACATCGTAACAAACGACTGGGGATGATCCTTCATCAACCCCAACTTAAAGCTGATCAACTCTTTATTGAGCGCATCGATGCGCTGTTTGTAAAAAGTGACACTGTCAATGTTTCCTTCTACCTTTTTGAGCATTTTTTGGACTTCGATCACCCGGTTATGATAGGTGGTATTTGTTTGATGATACTGATAAAACAATTCGTTTTCCGGTGAATCCTTCACCTTCATGTCGCCCATGGGATCCTTCAGGGTTGTGATCAATTGGAATTCAGGCTCCTGGCCGGCAATGAACTCGAGGATTTTCTTGCCGGGTAATACGAGCATGTAAATACCAGCCTGCAAGGCAGATGCCTCCCAAATAAGATTTCCGCTTTTATCGGCTTTCAGGGTGTCCTTGATGAAAGTTCCGTTACCGTAATAGTTAACAACCAAAACGCTGCTGTCGCTAAGCCCTCTCACCTGGAAACGAATGGTTGATGATCCTGTTTGTCCATTAGCCATGTAAAGAGAGAAGAAGAGCACGACCAAAGTCAGAAATATATTATTGCATCGATGGCGCATAATCTGTGTTTTCCGGGTTTACATGGATTGTTTAAAGATTACGTGCAAAGTTAGCGATTCCGTCGAGTTTGTCATTATATTTGCAATTCCAAGCGTGCTAAATCACTTCATATGATTGTAAGATATTTGTACCAACCCCG
>VGGL01000029.1 GCA_016868575.1 Bacteroidota bacterium | reverse complement strand
TACCACCCCGCGACAACTCAAGATGTTCCTTACCCGCATGGGAACCATTGCCAAATTCATCATCACCGGCGATATCACCCAGGTGGATCTTCCAAGAAACCAAACCTCAGGCCTCATCCATGCCAGCCAAACCCTGAAAGAGATCCCGGGCGTAGATTTTATCTGGCTTGATACCGGAGATATCGTCCGCCACAAGCTCGTCACCCGGATCATCGAGGCGTACCAGAGGGGAGACGATGAGCAATGAGCAATTATCAATTAACAATTAACAATTAACAATTAACAATTATCAATTATCAATTATCAATTATCAATTATCAGTTAGCGAACAACGAACAACGAGCGACGAACAACGAGCAACGAATGAACACCTCTTCATTAACCAAAACAAATTTTCAATTCTCCGGACAAAAGAGCCGGTATGTCGGTAAGGTCAGAGATGTCTATAACATTGATGATCAACTGCTGGTCATGGTCGTTACCGACCGGATATCGGCGTTTGATGTGGTATTGCCCAAAGGGATCCCATATAAGGGCCAGGTGCTGAACCAGATCGCATCAAAATTCCTCGATGCCACGGCCGACATCGTCCCCAACTGGAAGTTGGCGACTCCCGATCCGATGGTGACCGTTGGATTTTTCTGCCGGCCTTTCCCGGTTGAGATGATCATCCGCGGATATCTCACGGGGAGCTCATGGCGGACATACAAAAGCGGGAAGCGGGAGATCTGCGGGGTGCCGATACCCGATGGCATGAGCGAGCATCAGCGGTTCCCACATCCGATTGTCACGCCTACCACCAAGGCTGTGGAAGGGCATGATGAGGATATTTCAAAAGAGGAGATCATCCGCCAGGGATTAGTCTCTGCAGCGGATTATGTATTACTGGAAAAATACACCCTGGCATTGTTTGAGCGCGGCTCCCGGATGGCTGAGGAGCGCGGATTAATCCTGGTGGATACCAAATATGAATTCGGCAAACGTGACGGGAAGATCTATCTCATTGATGAGATCCACACTCCGGATTCTTCACGGTATTTCTACAGGGAGGGGTACGAGGAGCGCTTTGCAAAAGGAGAACCGCAGAAGCAACTATCTAAGGAATTTGTCCGTGAATGGCTGATGGAAAAAGGTTTTCAGGGAAAGGAAGGTCAGCAGGTTCCGGAAATGCCGGATGAATTCGTACAGCAGGTTTCAGCGCGGTACATTGAGCTCTTCGAGTCGATCACAGGCGAGCCTTTCCATCGTGCAGATGCCGCCGGACTGGAAAAGCGGATCGAAGAAAATATCCAACGGTTTCTTTCAACAACATGACCACACGATCATTCTGATTGCAGATATCGTTGCTCCACCATCCACTCAACTTCAACCCAGCCTGGGTGGCGATCAAATCATGGATCAAGGGCAAAAAAAAGAAGAAAAAAAGGAAAAATGCCAGCCCGGAAGGCTGATTTCCCTCCTTGCAGATACTTGGCGTTTGATGTCGGTACTGACGTTCCGGAGAATAACCAACCTGCTGGTTCTGTCAGCCTCTTACCACTTTTCGCGGATCACCGGGAAAGCACGGCATGCCGGCATGCCCTATGCCGTTTCCATCGAGCCGACAACCTCGTGTAACCTTCACTGCCCGGAGTGTCCTTCCGGAATGAGGGCATTTACAAGGGCAACAGGCATGTTAGACCTACCGCATTTCGAAAGATTCCTGGAAGAAGTGCAGCCCCATGTCTTCTATCTCACCCTTTACTTCCAGGGTGAGCCTTATCTGAATACAGGGTTTTTTGATTTTGTAAAGCTGGCCAGGAAACGCAAAATCTATGTTGCCACCAGTACCAACGGACATTTTCTAAACCCTGAGACGGCTCGCCAAACGGTATTGTCAGGGCTCAACCGGCTGATCATTTCAATGGACGGTACGTCGCAGGATGCATACGGCTCCTACCGCGTTGGAGGCTCGCTGGAAAAAGTGAAAGAGGGAATACGGAATCTTGCTGAAGCAAAACGGATGGCTGGGATAAATACACCGTTCCTCATCATCCAATTCCTGGTGTTAAAGACCAATGAGCACCAGATCGCCGATATGTACCGGCTTGGGAAAGAGCTGGGAGTTGACAAGGTGGAGATCAAAACCGCCCAGTTTTATGATTTTGAAGCCGGTAAGGAGCTCATGCCTGACAATGACAGATATGCCAGGTACAATGAGATCACAGATCCCGAAACCGGTGTTCCACAGTATATGATCAAACATTCGCTTGCCAACCATTGCTTCCGGATGTGGTCATCGTGTGTGATCACCTGGGACGGGATGGTTGTTCCTTGTTGCTACGACAAGGATGCCACCCATGTGATGGGGAACCTGAATTCACAGCGGTTCAAAGAGATATGGAGAAGTTCTTCCTACCGGGATTTCCGGCAGAGGATTCTCACGGAACGGAAGGCTGTTGAGATTTGCAGGAATTGTGTGGAGTAGGCAGCCCCACCCCCTTCCCCTCCCCAATTGGGGAGGGGAGTAAGGGGAGGGGCTGGGTGAGGGTTAAACTGTCATTATATCTTTTTCCTTGGCCTCCAGGATTTTATCGACCCTGGAAATAAAATCGTCCGTCAGCTTCTGGATGTCATTTTCCAGTTTTTCGATCTCATCCTCGGCAACGCCATCCTTCTTCAGTTGTTTTGCCGTTTCGTTGGCTGAGCGGCGGATATTCCGGATGGAGATCTTTGCATTTTCTGCCTCTGATTTGGCTTTTTTCACCAGATCCCGCCGACGTTCTTCGGTAAGCGGTGGCACCTGGATCCGAAGGATATCCCCTTCATTTTTCGGGTTAAACCCCAGGTTGGCGGCCATGATGGCTTTTTCGATCAGGCCGATAACGCTTTTATCCCAGGGCTGAACGATGATTTGCCGAGGATCAGGGGTGTTTATGTTGGCAGTTTGATCCAGGGGAGTCATGGCGCCATAATAATCGATCTTGACTCCTTCGAGCATCGCCGGAGAGGCTTTTCCGGCACGTAGCTTATGGAACTCTTTCTCCAGGTGCTGCAAGGCGTTGGTCATCCCCTCCCGGGCTTCTTCCAGACAAAATTCTGATTCTTCGGTCATAGTCGCTCACAATTTGTTGCACAAATGTACAATCATTGAAGTAACTGAACAAGAACTTATTTGGGAAAAAATGAGTCACCCCCAATTGATATGGTTCGCAAATCCAGCGTTTTCATCGTTAAACCACTGGAATTCGGAATAATGGAACCAAATATCGAACATTGATCAACGAGTTCTGAAATCAGATCGAAGGGATGTATAAGGTACAATTGAAAATAGACAATTGGATTGACAAGGGACGATTTTCAATTTTATCGAACCCGAACCGGGAGGCATACACCTTATGGAGATACCAGTGTTCCGGTCTTTTTCCCTTCCACGGCCTTTAGCAGGTTCCCCTTCTTGTTGAAGTTAAACACCACTACCGGGAGGCGGTTTTCCTGACAAAGGGTAAATGCGGTTTGGTCCATGATCGCCAGCTTGTTTTTCAGCGCTTCGGCAAAGCTGAGGGTATCATACTTTTTTGCTTTTGGATTTTTCTCCGGATCAGCAGTATAAACGCCGTCCACACGGGTGCCCTTGAACACAACATCGGCCTCTATCTCCACCCCCCGCAAGGCGGCAGCCGAGTCGGTGGTGAAAAACGGGTTCCCGGTGCCCCCGCTCAGCAGGAGCACATAGCCCTGCTCAAGGTACTCCTGCGCCCGCAGCCGGCACATCGCTTCAGTGATCTTGTCAATGGCAATGCCAGACAGGTGCTTGCAGCGGATCCCTTTCTTCATCAACGCATCCTGCAGCGCCATACTGTTGATCACCGTCGCCAGCATCCCCATGTAGTCGCCCTGTACCCGGTCGAACCCTTTCGCCTTTCCCTGCACACCCCTGAAGATATTGCCTCCACCCAGCACAATGCCCACCTGCACCTTCTTATCCACCACCGATTTGATTTCCCGGGCGTAGTATTCCAGCGTCTCAGCGCTGATGCCATAAGCGCCGTCACCCGCCAGCGACTCACCACTGAGCTTTAAAAGTATCCTTCTATATCTCATAGAATTATTAATTATTAATTGATCATTGTTAATTGATCATTGTTAATTGATCATTGTTAATTGATCATTGCCCTATTCCATGGCAATTTTTGTATTTCTTCCCGCTGCCACAGGGGCAGGGATCGTTCCTGCCGACCTTTTTCTCCACCTTCACAGGTTGTGTTTTTTGATGGTTCTGGGTGTTTGAATGTGCCTGGGAGAGGAGGTCGGATCGCTCTTCCTTGAACCGGCTCCGGTCAGAATGTTTCGGAACCCGGGCTTCCTGAATATTTTCCTGCTCAAAGATAGGGATGTTCCCCTTCAGCATGAAGGAGATGATATCCTTGTTGGTTTTTTGGACCATGTTTTTAAAGAGCTGGAATGACTCAAACTTGTAGATCAGCAGGGGGTCCTTTTGCTCGTAGGCGGCATTTTGTACCGACTGTTTCAGGTCGTCCATCTCCCGCAGGTGTTCTTTCCAGGCATTATCGATGAGGGAGAGGGTGATCCCTTTTTCGATTGCCAACGGTATCTCCCTGCCCTGGTCATCATAGGCTTTCTTGATGTTTGCCACCACAGTCATCTGCCGCAGGCCGTCGGAAACAGGGATGGCAATGTTCTCGTACTTTGTCTCATTCTCGAAGACATTTTTGATGATCGGGTAGGACTGCTGGGCGACCAGTTCGCGTTTAGCCAGGTAGTTTTTGTAAACCTGCTCGTAAACCATATCGGTGAGCTCCTGGGCGCGGATACCGGAAAATTCCTTTTCATCAACCGGTGATTCCACGGCCAGGTTTTTCAGGAGTTCCAGCCGGAAGTCCTCGTAGTTTCCCTGTTCCTGATGGTCGAGTACGATCTGTTCCACCACGTCGTAGATCATATTGGAGATGTCGACGGCAAGGCGTTCTCCGAAGAGGGCGTGGCGTCTTTTCTTGTAGATGGCATCCCGTTGGGTGTTCATCACGTCATCGTATTCCAGGAGCCGTTTCCGGGTGCCGAAGTTGTTTTCTTCCACCTTTTTCTGTGCCCGTTCGATGGATTTGGTGATCATGGGGTGCTGGATCATTTCCCCTTCCTTGATCCCCAACCTGTCCATGATGCGGGCAATCCGGTCACTGCCGAACAGCCGCATGAGGTCATCTTCCAGTGACACATAAAACTGGGAGCTTCCCGGGTCGCCCTGGCGTCCGGCACGACCGCGGAGCTGCCTGTCGACCCGTCGCGACTCATGCCGCTCGGTACCGATGATCGCCAAACCGCCGGCTTCCTTCACGCCTGTGCCGAGCTTGATGTCGGTACCCCGGCCGGCCATGTTGGTGGCGATGGTCACCTTGCTGGCTAAACCGGCTTCGGCAACGATCTGGGCTTCTCGGGCGTGTTGCTTGGCATTCAGTACATTATGTGGAATGTTGACCCGTTTCAGCATGCGGCTGAGCAATTCCGAAGTCTCAACCGAGGTGGTACCCACCAGCACCGGACGGCCATTGTTGGTCAGGTTCTGTATTTCTTCAATGACCGCATTGAACTTCTCACGTTTGGTTTTATATACCTGATCCTGCCGGTCATCCCGGGTCACCGGACGGTTTGTCGGGATAACCACCACATCCAGCTTGTAGATATTCCAGAGTTCGCCGGCCTCTGTCTCAGCGGTTCCGGTCATCCCGGCCAGCTTCCGGTACATCCGGAAATAATTTTGCAGGGTGATCGTGGCATAGGTCTGGGTGGCGGCTTCCACCTTCACCCCTTCCTTGGCTTCAATGGCCTGGTGGAGCCCGTCGGAATATCGCCTTCCTTCAAGGATACGACCGGTCTGTTCATCCACGATCTTTACCTTATTATCCATCACCACATATTCCACATCCTTTTCAAACAAAGCATAGGCACGCAGGAGCTGATTGACGGTATGCACCCGTTCCGATTTGATGGAATATTCGATCAGCAGTTCATTTTTCTTTTCCAGTTTTTCTTTTTCATCCAGCCCCATCCGTTCCAGCTCGGCGATCCGGGAACCAATGTCGGGCAGGATGTAGAAGTGTGCATCCTGGTTGGATTCGGTGATCAGGTCGATCCCTTTTTCGGTCAGTTCGATGGTATTGTGCTTCTCGTCGATCACAAAAAAGAGTTCATCGTTGATGAGGTGCATGTTTTTGGACTGCTCCTGCATGTAGAAGTTCTCTATTTTATGCATCAGGGCTTTCATTCCCGGTTCACTCAGGAATTTGATCAGGGCTTTGTTTTTGGGAAGCCCATGATGCGCCCGGAGCAAATACTCACCCCCTTTCTTTTCCTCTTCCGGGGGGGCATTTTCAGCTAAGAGCCCCTTGGCATCTGCCAGGATTTTTGTTACAAGCGACTTTTGGGCATTATATAACTTATTGACTACTTGTTTATATTCTTCAAACAGTTGATTTTCTCCCTTTGGGGTAGGACCGGAGATGATCAACGGTGTTCTGGCGTCGTCGATCAGTACGGAGTCCACTTCGTCGACGATGGCGTAGTTGTGGCGGCGTTGCACCAGTTCGTTGGGGAAAGCGGTCATGTTATCCCGGAGGTAGTCGAACCCGAATTCGTTGTTGGTGCCAAAGGTGATATCGGCAAGATAGGCTTGCCGGCGGGCTTCGGAGTTGGGTTCATGCCGGTCGATGCAATCAACTTTCAGTCCTAGAAATTCGTACAAAACACCCATCCACTCCGAGTCACGTTTGGCCAGGTAATCATTCACGGTAACAATGTGAACCCCTTTTCCAGGCAAGGCATTGAGATACACCGGCAGGGTAGCCACCAGTGTTTTTCCTTCCCCGGTAGCCATTTCAGCTATTTTTCCCTGATGTAACACAATCCCGCCAACGAGCTGGACGTCGTAGTGCACCATATCCCAGGTGATCAGGTTTCCGCCGGCCATCCATTTATTCCGGTATCTGGCCGTATCGCCCTTGATCTCGATGTGTTCCTTTTTGGTGGCCAGGTCACGATCGAACCGGGTTGCAGTAACTTCCACAAAACTATTTTCCTTGAATCGCCGGGCTGTCTCTTTCATCACCGCAAAAGCTTCCGGCAGGATCTCCATCAACACCTCCTGACTTAGATCGTAACTCTCCTTGTCAAGCCTATCAATGGTTTCGTACATCCGCTCCTTTTCTTCAATATCCAGGTCTGCTTCTTGTTCGATTCGACTTCTTACCTCCTCGATTTCCCTTTCTTTTGGAGCAATATGTTCCTGAATTCTTTGTCTGAACTCATCTGTCTTCGCCCGAAGCTCATCATTGGTCAGTTTCTCGATCACCTCATACGCCTGGTGGATCTTCTTTTCAACCGGGGCGATTTCACTGATATCTCTTTCGGATTTGGTACCGAAGACCTTTCTTATCATTGACAACATACCTATACTCCATTCTATTTCATTACAAAAGTACTGAAATCTTAAATGAAATAGCCGGGATAAGCTTTGATCATTCTATTTTCATCAATGTCGCGAATCCGATTTCATCCAATGAATGGTCATCGGCAATAGAATTTTCTTAACTTTGTCATTTTAATTAAGTTACGGAAGATCAAATACATACATTAATATCACACGGTTGAAGACACAATGCCCATATGGAATCTGATCAGAAAAATGTTGAAAAGTATCAATCTCCCCTTTCAAGTCCTCAGAAGCTGATCGTTTTCTGTCAGGGTACGATTCTTAAAATTGTCGATTATTTAATTCGCCGTGGTTTTTTCGCCTCTGACGAGAAGCATGATTTAGTCCAGCATATTAATCTCCAGTTATTGGAAAAAGGAGAGAATATAAGAAAAAACTACGATGGAAGGGTTCCATTAGATGCTTATCTTTCGGTTGTAGTGCGAAATATTTGCATCCGATATAAAGAAACGTACACATCCAGGTCTCTGTTGCGGGTTCCTGATCATTTTTTTCTTGAAAAAACGGTTGATCCAAACCCTGGTGTTTTTAGCAAGATGGTCGTAAGTGAAGAAATAGAGAGGTTGGAGACTATTCTTTCTTTATACGCTGACGAAAAGGAGAAACTCCTAATTGTTTTCAGATTGATCGTTACGAAAACAATTACCCCGGAAAAAATTCTCTCATATTATGGTGACATTTCCGTGAAGCTACTGGAAGATGTTTTTTCAGTCCTCAGCAGTCTTGAACAGTTAAAAAGGAAGGAAATATTCAAGGTTTTGATACCATTGGTGAACAGCAAGGAGGGAAAAAAATCGACACCTGATACACTTCGAAAGTGGTTCGATCGCAGGGTCCAGGAAATAATCCACCTGATCAACGGGAATCCGCCACGTTCTTTCTATTCCAAAGAGACTCTTCTAATTTTATTTGAATATTATTTTGAAAAGCGATGATTTTTTCCATTTTTGAAAAATCAAGGCTATATTATAGTGAATTCAATAACATATGCAGAACAAGAATCACCTGAACGAAATAGAGCTTGCCGGATTCGCTGATGCCTTATATAAAAATGAAGTTAGCAAACTTCCGGAAGATTTAAGAATGCATGTTAAAAACTGCTATTCCTGTAAGCAGGAAGTCCTGGAGGCATATACCATGCTTGAGGCTATTCGTTCGGAGAATCAGGGTGTCAACATATATCCGGGATTAACACCGTCTTCTGATTTTCGAAAAACCGAATTGAATCTCCGGCTAATGGCAGCAGTTGCCTTGATATTTTTCATTACAGGAGGTATCCTGTTATTATTATTCATCAAATATCCCGGTGCATCTGAATCTGTTGAAATAAAACAATCTCAAGAGAACTTCCCTTCAGTTGCTTTGAAAGATGACTTAAAGAATAAAAAAGACTCTGTTGTTTCAAAAGCGAAAGACGTCTTGCTGGCAGATCGTTATGTTCCATCTCCTGATATGGACAACCTGGCGGGTGAATACACGAGATCAGAAATGATAACCATCCTATCGCCGAAAGCAGGAGAACTCTTTAATACAAATGACTCAGTCGTTTTCCATGTAAATCTCGCAGAAACTCTACATGCCAATTTTATTCTCCTAAATAATGTTGAGCATGAGATAATCAGAAAAGAAATGAAGAATTCGTTCTTTTTAAAGATCATTCCTGAACCAGGATTGTACTACTGGAAGATACAAACAGAGGAAGAATTGCTGTATTTAGGTAAGTTTACGGTTCGTTAGACCCATACAAAACAAGTCCACTCCATTTAAGAGGATGAGACGTCTCTGTTGAGGAGATCATGGAGAGTTTTGCAGATCTCAATGATGTCGCATAGTTATTGCCCTCCAGCATGGAGGAATAAAATAATTTCATTAATGATGCTGTGTGCCGGTCATATACTTTCCAGAGAGAGAATATCTGATTCTTCACACCTGAATAAAAGAATCCTCTTGCAAGCGACATCATTCCTTCCGTTCTTGTTAATTTCCCTTTGCCACTTTCACAACTACTCAGTACAAGGAGGCTTGTATTCAATTTAAACCGGTAAATATCACGGGCATATAAAATCCCATCATTAAAGGGATTATCAGGATCAACATTCTTCTGAGAAAAAGCGATACCGCTCAACATAGGCTCTTCGCCAGAGACAAAACTGTGACTTGCCACATGAATGATCGGAAAGCTTTTGGAAAAATGATAAAAGGATTCTTCTGAAGCATCTTCTCCAATAAGTCCTATTGCTTCAAATTGCTTTTTATCAAATAATTTTACAATTTCATGGACTTCCAACGCCGAATTTTTCAGTTCAGAAAAACTCACCTGCCCTCCCTCGGAAGATCTGAACGTTTCCGGTAGCAGGTTTGTATCTGATACAGGAATTGCGGATTGGATAGAATAACCTGAATTATCACTATCGCCGAAAACAGGCGCAAATGCTATTAACTTTTCCGGGTATGATGTCCTTTGCCCGGAAGCATCAGCCAACCAGAGAGAGGATGACAGATGATAGGACACTGCATAGTCTTTTATCAGGTAAGGACGTTGTTCCTGTGGGTTGGAATTCGCAAGGTCTTGTGTAAAAAGCGTTTCGAACGGAAATGAATAGAGAGACCCTGAAGGGATGATGATCAGGTTCTCCACGTTTTTTATATAGTTAAGAAAAGGTATCAGCAATATTCTGCTAAGCTCCATACAACACTTCTGATAGGTCGGGTTGTCGAGTGTCCGGATGGCAATTAATGTTTTGTTAACCAAAGAATCGATTTTGGAGGCGTGACTCAACTCAAAAAAACCACATTTTTCATTGGAGATCAGAAACAGAAAAGCTGTCGAATCCCCAACAAAATAATCCATCATAACGGTTTTCCCCGAAAGGTTATCCTTAAGGGTATTAATCCTGGCATACACCGGTTGATATATCAACTGAAAATAACCAGGAAAATCGGTTTCAATTTTCCGGATCAAACTCTTGTACTTCAGGTTCAATTCCATATGTTTATTCGAAAGATGCTGGTTTGTTAATGAATCTGAGGCATCCATCAGGCGATTATTCACATCTGTCAGTGCAATTCTCAGGTCATGTTCCAATTGACGGATCGTATCCGGGACTCCAGTGAAAGAATCCTCAGAAATCCGGAAGATATCATCCAGCATAACTCTCGCTTTGGATCTGGATAAAAAACCGTATGCCATTTCCAGCGTGCTTAAGGAAGTGTCCAATTGACTGAGTGCAAAAGATGTTCGGATTGCTTCTTCAGAGCAAGCATAAGCCAGTTCAGCGTACCGGAAACGGTCTGAGTCAAAAATCATATTTCGTTGCTGCACCATCAGTAAACTATCGGAAAGAGAAAAATAAGTCAGCGCTTTTTTCAGATAATCTAAAGTTTCATGCGAACCTGGTACATCCATAAAGGATAGACGAGCATTACAGCGAGCCAAACCCATCGTAGAAGTGATCAATTCCACCAATGATAACGACATCTGCTTGAATTGCAGGTCATTATTAATGATCCGTGCAACAGCCGAATCCCATAAATTGCAATGGATAGACTGCATGAAACTGTTGATTGCCGCCTGATACATTCCGCAAGCAAGTTCTGATTCACCCTGCCTGTTGAAAATCTCAACCCTATCTATGGTTCTGAATCCGGATATTTGCATACTCAAATGCGCTGCGTGATTAAAAACGGATGTGGCTGAATCACTTTTCCCTTCTGCAAACAGGATCATTCCTAAGTATTTCTGAAACCGGGCATGAACAATCGAATTTTCACCGGTAATGTTATCGGACAGCTTGATCCCTTCTGAAAATACATTGTGCGCCTGAATAAAATCCTTCCTATGAAGGTAATAGGAAATCAGACGTTGAAAGGCATCCAGGACTACCGGATTTGGGTTTCGTCCGGCATTATTCCAAAGCTCAACGGCCATATTTGCAAAGGAAAGCGCTTGCCCGATATCTCCCTTTGCAAACCAATTGTCAGCAATATTTCCATAAAGAATGATCAGTGAACTGGTACTCCCTTGCAACTCTTTTCGAATCTCAACTGATTTCGTAAAATATGAAAGGGCTTCATCATAGTGTCCCATACTGTGCTCAGTTGACCCAAGGTTTGAATAGATCAGTGCTTCCAGGTTCATGTTTCTTTGTTCCGAGTCGATATATAATTTCAGAGCATCCAGAAAACAGACTCTTGAATGCACGAAATCGCCTTTTCTCCCGTATGCAATGCCAAGGGAAATTCTGGTACTTACCAACGACTGAACCACATCCCCATCCTGCATTTCAAGGATGTTAAGCGCCTTCCTGAAACAGGTTATGCTGCTGTCATAAGAGCCTATTCTGGAATAAGCCTTACCAAGAAGTCCAAATGAAACACATTGCTGAAGTCGCTCATCCCAAGTCACTACTTTTTTGAAAGAAAGGGATTTCCGGGCGTATTTAAGGGTGGAGTCGTATTTTCCAAAATAAAAGAAACTTTCGGCAATACGGTTGTTTAATTGCATCAGGTAATATACCTCCGGGGGTTCCAAACTGGAGAAACGATCAAGCGCAATCCTGTACTCACTGATTGCCTCGTCTGGTTTTCCCTGTCCATCCAAAGCAATACCGGAATAATAACTTATGAGGGCTGCATTCCATCCCTCATACTGACCACATTGAACCAATAGCGCCTTATCCTTCTCAAGATATAACCTTAGTGAATCTTTTAATGCCTGATTCTCATAATAAGAATATAGAGGCTCTCTGCATGACAGGTATCTCCTTCCCATGCGAAGAGGAAGAAGCTGACCAGATTGAAGAACGGATAAGTAAATATCTGCCGCTTTTGAAAGATAATACCGTGAGCTATCGGGGCGATCTTGCAAAACCTTCCTGGATAGCACGATCAACTTTTCTGCAAAAACAGTATCTCCAAGATTTGCATCCTGAGAATGCCCGGAAAAAAATACGGCAATAAAAATCAACGTCAATTGCAGACGAATCATTGATACTCCTTTTTTTAGCAAAAGTAAAAAAAAGAAATGATTTTGTCCATTCTGACAAATAAATGGATATATATAAAAAATCCCAATTACATTAACTATGAAGACAACAAAGCAGTTTATCATCGTACTTGCCTTGATAATTGACAATTTTTCCTGATTCTCTCAAATGGGCATCGGAACCACCATGCCCGACAACAGCGCCATGCTGGATGTAAGCAGCACAACCAAAGGATTGTTGGCCCCAAGGATGACCACAGCCCAGCGGACAGCTATTGCAAGCCCTGCGAATGGGCTGCTGGTATATGATTTGACAACACAATCCTACTGGTATTATCAGAACCCGCTATGGAAGGAGGTGGGTGCCGGGAACCTTTCAGGAAGCGGAGCTGCCGGCCAGGTCGGTTTCTGGAACGGAAGTACTTCCCTCTCCGGTGACAATGGATTGTTCTGGGATAATACAAATAAACGTCTAGGGATTGGAACAGCCTCCTTATCTGATAAACTGACTATTGCAGGAGGTAGTATCCGCCTGGATCAGGGATACAGCCTGGTTTGGGCCGCTAACACCGATGTGGGATTTCTAACATTTGTTTCAAGCGGTGATGGAACAGGTCAATCGTACCTCGAATTGGGAACAATGGATAATTCGGATGAACCTATCTTATTCTCCCAATCCGGTAATGAAAGAATGCGGATTCATACAAATGGATACGTCGGCATTGGAACAACCACTCCCCAGGCTCAATTACATACAACTGGTACAGTAAAGTTTACTGGTCTGACCGCCAATACGACTGATGATTATGTACTGGTAACCACCTCATCGGGAGATATTCAAAAACGTCAGTTTCAGAGTATAGTGCAGCCAAATGCATGGAGCCTGACAGGGAATTCCGGAACAAATCCGGCAAACAATTTTATTGGAACGACTGATAATCAGCCGATCAAGTTTAAAATAAACAATATTTCCAGTGGGTACATCAGTGCATATGACGCTTTACCTGAAAACTATCCGGGTTATGGAAATTCGTACTTCGGTAAGTACTCAGGTATGCAGAATGCGGGTGAAAATGGATTGTATTGTTCCGGATTTGGGTATGGATCATTACAAAATATTACAATAGGATGCTTTTCGAACTCTGCATTTGGATATAAAGCTCTACAGTCCGTATCAACAGGAAGTTACAATACTGCTGTTGGAGCAGTAGCTCTGTGGAATGCAACCGGAAGTTACAACACTGCTGTTGGATATTCAACGCTATCATCACAAACTTCAGGACTAAGAAACTCTGCATTTGGAGCTGGAGCCGGAGGAGGATATACCTCAGGTAATGATAACACAGCAATTGGTTATAATTCTCTTTATTTAACTAATGGAAGTAACAACGTTGCTGTTGGAAAAAATGCTGGCTATGGCGATGGTACTTCTGATTTTTCAAGCTGTACCTTCGTCGGAGCTGAGTCTTATCCAATCGTAAACAGAAGCAATGTCACTATGCTCGGATATGGAATTGCCAGTGCACAATGCACAAATAATGACCAGATATGTTTAGGGAATACTTCTATTTATCAAATACGTGCCCAGGTAGGAAGTATCACTACTTATTCCGATAAGCGTTTCAAGTCCAATATTCAGGAAGATGTTAAAGGTCTGGATTTTATTATGAAACTTAAGCCGGTGACCTATAATGAAGACCCTGAGATACTGCACCGGATTTGGGGAACCCCAGATAGTGTGTTGAACAGGCTTGATCATTCGGAAATAGAAAAGACTCGTTTCATAGGTTTCCTTGCACAGGATGTTGAGGAAGCTGCCAAAGCATGCAGCTGGACCTTCCCGGGAATAGATGTTCCCAGAGATGACAGGGAAGTGTATTCCATGCGTTACGGCGATTTCATCATGCCCATGATTAAAGCCATTCAGGAACAACAAACCATCATCCAAAACCAGCAGGCCACTATCAACGAACTTATCCACCGCCTGGAAAAACTTGAACAACAAATCAAATAAATTCATATTTTGTGCTAATATCCTGAAAATCACACAGCTATGTACAAGTCCATTCATATCGGTAATTTGATTTCGGATCGATTGGAAGAAATCGGGATGACCCCTGAAATGTTTGCTCCAAAGATCAACCTGGATATGGATACCTTTGAAAAACTATTGTCTTCCCCTTCCATCGACGCCAGCCTCCTTCTGATTCTCTCCAAACGGCTCCGTTATGATTTTTTCAGGATCTATTCGAACCACCTTCTCCTCTTTTCCCCGCCAGATAACAGGTTCATGAACATCCAGGAAAAGGGGTCTTTGCAAAAAAACAACAACAAACTTCCTGAATTTCGGAAAAACACCTACACACCGGAAATCATCATGCACCTCCTGCAGAAGGTCAAAAACGGAGAGATGCTACCTGCAGAAATCATCCATCGATATCATATCCCGAAAACCACCCTCTACAGATGGATCAGAAAATACCTTTAGACCTATGGAATATAAGATTAATCTGATACTCAATGAAATGCTCAACGGAAGCAACCATCATGATCCGGAGACGCTAAAAATGCTGCCTGATATGAAAAGCGGGGGCAATGAAAATGTGCATTTGAAAATTATCTCTCTTGATCTTATCAACCTGTTGAAAGCATATGATCCTGTTTTCAAAAGAAAGAAGAGAGCGTATCCTCGCTCATTACAGGAACAGATTTCACATTACAAACATAAAAACTATGATCGTACCTCGATCATAAGAATACTCGAGGAGAAAGAAAAACACCATTTGACACTAAAAGAAGTCACTGAATTGTACGGCTGCTCAAGAAATACAGTGAGCAAATGGATAAAACTTTTCAAGGAGAAGCCATCCCAAGTATCTAACAGTGTCAGAACAGGATAAAAAAATATATAAGACCATTCTGGTGGAAGCCATCTTTGCGACAGATTCCGGTTTTCGGTTTGCCGTTATGCAAAAAGCTTATCAATTGGAAATCTGTGGATGTGTTTCCAGGAAGGGATCCTTAGGTAAGATTGAAGCTGAAGGAAACCTTGAGAACATGGAGATCTTTGAGAAATGGTGTAAAAATGGACCTGTAGGCTGCAAAATCCTGACCTATTCATCAGAGGAAGGAGATATAAAGAACTTCACCACTTTTGATATGAAATAACCGGAGAAAGATATTCATATATCTCTTTACTTTCCCTCCTCGCTCAGCCCTTTCATCATCAGCTCCTGCAGCCCTTCACCGGGCATCGGGGCCGGGTAGGAGACGATATTTCCATCGGGATCGATCAATACAAAAACCGGGTACGATTTCACATTATAGTCCTCCAGGATTTCGAAGTGATTGCCCATGTGGATGAATGTCCAGGGGAATTCCTTTGATTTCAGAAAGTATTCCATGGTCATCGCTTCCTTGTCTGCCGAGATACTGATCATTACTATTTTGTTCCTGAGTTCCGGAGAAAACATTTTCATGAATTCCAGCTCCGTAAGACAGGGCATACAATAGGTTGTCCAGAAATTCAGCAACACCCACTTTCCTTTCAATGATGAAAGAGAAAAAGGTTTTCCATCTTTTTCGAGTGAAAAGGTAGGCGCTTCGGAGCCGGGAGCAAGGTGTGTCAGCATAAAATGGACGTTTCCTGCAATGTGCCTGATTTCCTGGAAGGACGATTTCTTGCTGATCTCTGCTACAACCCTGACAAGGTCTTTTTTCTTGTAGGCCGGTTCCTCTTTGAACTCATATAATCCTTTGAGCAATACCAGTTCGCGGAGTTGCATGTCTTTCAGCAGGGTATCTCTTGCCATCAGGGTGATGAGTTCCTTGTATGCTTCAGGTTCGGCGATGATTTCCCGGTACAGGAGGTGACGCAGCGGCAGGGAAGTGGCTGTGAGGTATTTATCGAAAAACTGATTGAAGAAATCCATGTACTCCACATGGTTGAAAAGGATTGGTTGCTGCAGGATATATTTCTTCATCATGGAAGGGATGCCTGCCGATTTTGCCAGGAGTTCTACGGATGCACCACGGTACCGGATGTAATCTCTTACGTAGGGCAATGCCGACTGGGCAGCCATCACCCGGCTCACCGTCATGAAAGAGTCCAGCTGCTTTCTGTTTCTGTCTTTATATAACAGGTTGAAATTCCGAAGAATAAACCCATGGTAGAAATCGTTAAAGTCACCAATCTCCCTATTCAAGCCCGAATCGTCGCCACTGATGATCAACAGGGAGAGGTTCTTGGCTTTGGCGAAAGGGTTCACCTGGCTGAAGTCATCATAGATGTGGGGAGCTATTGCAACCTGATACTTGTTTCCCGGTTCGATAAACCATTCTGCCCGGTTCAGGTCGATGGCCAGGTAGGCAAAGGCGATCTCCTTGAGGTCAAAGATCAGGACGAACCGGCTGTTCAGGTCGATCCGGGCCGATGCCAGGGTTTTTTCGCGGAAGGTGATCTGGTCATCATGGACGATCAGCCGGATGATCCTGCCTTCAGCGCCCGGGGCTTTTCCCGAAACAATGACCTCCTCTGCCCGGATCAAACCGGATATCAGAAAGGATAAAATAAGGAGACATAAAACAGGTGCTTTCATTAACTACAGGGTCATGGAGTCAGGAATAAACGGCCGGATGTCGCCACCATTTTTATAGATTTCCCGAACGATGGATGAATTGATTGCACTGAAGGCCGGTTCAGCAAGGAGAAAAACCGTTTCAATCTCCGGGTGCATCTCCCGGTTCATCAAAGCAATTGTCCGCTCAAAGTCAAAATCGGCTTGCGACCGGAGACCGCGAATCAGGTACCGGGCTTTCTGCTGCGTACAAAAGTCAACGGTTAGTCCGCTATAATGGGAAACTTCAACCCCGGGATGGTTTTGAAACACTTCTTTGATCCAGGTCATCCTTTGTGTGAGGGAAAAAAGGCTTGACTTGCCGGAGTTTTCTCCAATGGCGATGATGATCTTCTCGAACAGGGGCAAGGCACGAAGGACGACCGACTCGTGGCCTTTGGTCACCGGGTCAAAAGATCCGGGGAAAACAGCGATCCGTTCCATAAATGTGAAATTCTACTCAAAGGTAAAAGAAAGCTGGAAAACTTTCGATCGGAGGTAATCAATTCCATCGGTGTAGATGTTCTTTTCACGCTTCAGGATATCCGAAAGGCAGTAGCTCATGGTGATTTCCACTCCCAGTTTGAACCATTCGTTGTAGAAGTCAAAGCCCACGCCGGCTACCAGGTAAAGGTCATTTGCCTTGATCTTCACGATCTTCTGGTTGAGGTTTTTTTGTTCTCTCTTTTTGGCCTGGGAGGCGAGATCGAGAGAGTATTTGGCGCCGCCAAGCAGGTATGCACGCAGGTTGTTGAGGCGGGCAGACTTGTATTTGATCAGCAATGGAAAGTCGATAAAGGTGGAAGGCACCCGCTTTGAAACGGGAATAAATGCAGTATCTCCATTCGTAAATGTCATCAGGGAATAATGCAGTTCCCTTTCCCCAAAAGAGAGGGAGGGAATGAACCGGAGATCGAAATATTTTCCCATCCGCAGGTTTCCGATGATGCCGACAGTAAAGCCGAGGTACGGGGAAGATTCGACCGAATAAAGCAGTGCAGAATCGGGTGTCGGGAGGATATCGGGCAAGTAAGTACTGTCGAACATCCGCACATGAAGGTCTGTTGCAGGCCTAATGGTAAAATGCATCTGGTTGACTCCGAGGAGAAAGCCGAAGTGGTATGGCGAGTTATCGTACCGGGGCAGGTTCAACACCCGGTCTTTCTGTGAAAAGGCGGGGGCCAGGCAAAAAAGGGTAACGGGAAACAGCAGCAGGTATTTGATCAGGTTTGCCGGCAAGATGGTTGATTTACGCTTCATAAACGACAACCGGTCTTCTTTAGTATGGAGCTGGATCATGGATACGAAGGTATCACTTTTTCTGTCCGGAATAGATGGTGACCATACCGCCTGACAGTCTGAGAGAAGAAAGATCTGTATAGCCAACTTTTTCAAGAAGCGCCAGCATGGCGGCGCCTTCGGGAAAGATGTCCACTGATTCGGGGAGGTACCGGTAGGCCTTGTTTTCGCCTGAGATCCATCCGCCCAGCCACGGTAAAACGTGTTTAAAGTAGAACCGGTAAATCCGGCTGAATATTCCTTTTGAAGGCTTTGAAAATTCCAGGATCCACGCACCGCCCCCGGGTTTCAAAACCCGAAGCATCTCGGAAAGTCCTTTTTCAATATCCCCGAAGTTCCTGGCCCCGAAAGCCACTGTAGTAGCGTCAAAAGCCGCATCCGGAAATGGCAAGGCTTCTGCATGGCAATATTTCAGTTCGATGATATGCTGAAGTTTTTTCCGGTAAATTTTAATATGTGCCAGGGAGAGCATGTTCTCGGCAATGTCTGTCCCAATAATTTTCTGCGGTTTGATCCGGGTCAGTGCAATGGCCAGGTCACCGGTACCTGTTGCAACATCCAGGATGGCGTTCGGATGAAAAGGTTTCACCAGAGACACGAGTCTCTTTCTCCAGAAAAAGTCCATTCCACCGGATAGCAGATGATTCAGCAGATCATACCGGTGGGAGATCCGGTTGAACATTCGGCGGATTTCTTCAGGCTTTTTTCCCGGCAGGGTGTTTTCCATATCGAACCGGCGTCTTAATTTATCAATAAAAAAAAAGAGCGTTTCCGCTCTTTTTTCTGTATTATGCGCCGAGCATGAACCGCTGGAAGGAAGTAACCTTCAGTTCTTTGTCCTGCGATTCGAGGAGTTGCCTCACGGTGATCTTGTTATCCTTGACGAATTCCTGGTTCAGCAGGGTGCTCTCTTTGTAGAACTTATTCAGTTTACCAAGGGCAATTTTTTCAAACATCTCTTCAGCTTTGCCTTCCTGGCGGGCTTGTTCCTTGCCGATCTCAATTTCCCTGGCAATAACTCCGGGATCCACATCATCCTTGTCGATGGAAACCGGCGCCATGGCAGCTATCTGCATGGCAATCTCGTGTCCGGTTTCATGGATTTTTTCGGTACCTGTTTTATTCAGCCCCACGATCGTGCCAAGGCGGTTACCCTGGTGGTTATAGACGAAAACGGCTGGTGCTTCAATGCAGGCGTACTGGGATAATTCCAGTTTTTCACCGATCTTGCCGATGAGGTCGGAAACGGTATCGCCGACGGTGCGGCCATTCAGGCTGAGTGATTTTAATTCATCAAGTGTTTTGGGTTTATGTGCAATAGCCAGGTCAACCAGATCATGGGCGAATTTCTTGAAATCTTCATTCTTTGCCACAAAGTCGGTCTCACAATTGAGCATCAGAATAGCTGCGAAAGTACCTTCCTTGTTTATCTTTCCGATAACGATTCCTTCGTTGGCGGACCGGTCGGCCCTTTTATTGGCAACTTTCTGGCCTTTTTTCCGGAGAATATCGATGGCCGTATCGAAGTTGCCTTCTGCTTCTGTGAGCGCCTGTTTGCAATCCATCATCCCGGCGCCGGTGATTTGTCTGAGTTTATTGACGTCTGCTGCGGTTATGGTAGCCATGTATGAACTGTTTGAGTGTTATTTTTTTCCTTCCGGGCGAGCGGGTTTGCTGATCCGTCTGCGTGGTCCGCGTTGGGATTCAGCAGCTCCGTCTTCCTTTTTATTCCGGTCAGATCTTTGACCTTGGAGATGCTTCGGGTGGTCCTGTCGATCGGCGTGTGATTCACCGTCGAGGTCATCATCCATGTGATCATCTTCATTGTGACCATCGAGCATATCATCATCCATCTTTTTGTCACGGTCAAGTTTTCTTTCCACAAGGCCCTCTTCAATGGCATCGGTAAGGACATCCAGAAGGAGGGCGATGGATTTGGAAGCATCATCATTTCCTGGTATCGGGAAGTCCACGATCTTGGGGTTGGCATTGGTGTCGACAACGGCAAAGGTGGGGATGTTGAGTTTGCGGGCTTCAGCGATGGCGATATGTTCTTTCAGGATATCAACCACAAAGATGGCAGACGGGAGCCTGTTGAGGTCGGCAATGCTGCCCAGGTTTTTTTCCAGTTTGGCTCTCTCGCGGCGCATGAACAGGCGTTCCTTTTTTGACATATTCTCGAAAGAACTGGATGCCATCAGTTTATCGATGCTGGCCATTTTCCTTACGGCTTTGCGGATGGTGGCGAAGTTGGTGAGCATGCCGCCAGGCCATCTTTCGGTAACATAAGGCATGTTGACCCGTTTTACCTTTTCGGCAACAATCTCTTTGGCTTGTTTCTTCGTTGCAACAAACAGGATTTTCCTGCCCGATTTTGCGATCTGTTTCATGGCGGCAGCGGCTTCGTCAAGCTTGGCCATGGTTTTGTAAAGGTCAATGATATGGATGCCATTGCGCTCCATGAAGATATAGGGCCCCATGTTGGGGTTCCACTTTCTTCTCAGGTGACCAAAGTGGACGCCTGCATCGAGTAATTCCTCAAAAGTAGGTTTTAACATAAATATATGGTAAATACTAGTTTAACGTTTGCTGAACTGGAACCTTTTCCGGGCTTTTTTCTGGCCGTATTTTTTTCTTTCCACCATGCGGGGGTCACGGCGCAGAAGGCCAATGACTTTCAGTGCGGGGCGGTAGGAAGGATCTTTTTCGATGAGGGCACGGGCCATGGCGAGGCGCAAGGCTTCTGCCTGTCCGGTGATGCCGCCGCCATCAATGAGTGCAGTGATGGAATACTTTCCCACGTTGTTGGTCACATTCAAGGGCTGCATGATGTTGTACTGAAGCAGCGGGGTGGGGAAATAGTCCTTATAGTCGCGTTTGTTGACGGTGATCTTGCTTTCTCCTTCCGCTTCGATCAGGTACACCCGGGCGATGGCTGTCTTTCTTCTTCCTTTGGTGTTGGTAACTTCCATGTTATTTTATATCCTTTAAGTTGATCTCTTTGGGTTGTTGTGCCTGGTGTGGGTGATCCGGGCCGGCGTACACATGCAGGTTGCGAAAGAGTTCGGCACCCAGCCGGTTTTTCGGAAGCATGCCTTTCACGGCGATCTCCACCAGGGCGGTAGGCTTCTTGACCAGGTATTCCTGGGGATTCCTGAACCGCTGCCCACCGGGGTAACCGCTGTACCTCACGTAGTTCTTGTCGGTCATCTTGGCTCCGGTGAGTTTCACCTTTTCCGCATTGATGATCACCACATTGTCTCCACAATCGACATGGGGTGTAAAGTTTGTCTTCATTTTTCCGCGAAGCAGGCGGGCAACTTTCGTCGCTAAGCGGCCAAGGACCTCTCCCTCAGCGTTTACAAGCACCCACTCCTTGTTCACAGTCTCTTTGTTGGCGCTCTCTGTCCGGTAACTTAATGTATTCATCAGAATCTCTTATCTGTTGCTTAAAACAATTATTCCCATTAAAAAGGGGTGCAAAGTTATGACTAATTTTTGGATTACCAAAGAATTCCAAAAAGAACTTTTAATAAACTTGTACTTTTGCACCAAACAACCGGTCATGTCCCTTTCTACACAGCTACTCACAAAAGTCTATGGAACGCAGAAAGCCCTGGATGAGGTTACCCTTACCATCGAACCTGGCGAGATCGTCGGATTACTAGGCCCCAATGGGGCGGGAAAATCAACGATGATGAAAATCCTCACCTGCTTCATCCGCCCTTCTTCCGGCACAGCCTCTGTCTGTGGATATGACGTGATGACTGACGCCGACGCCATCCGGAGTCGGATCGGGTATTTACCCGAGAATAATCCGCTTTATACTGAACTCTATGTCAGGGAGTTCCTGGAATATATCGCCGGGATCTACCGGCTCGGAAAGACCTCCGGGAAAAAGGTAAAGGAGATGATCGACCTCACCGGACTGGGTCCTGAAAAGCATAAGAAGATCGGCGCCCTCTCGAAAGGCTATCGCCAGCGTGTAGGACTGGCCCAGGCGCTCATCCACGACCCGGATGTCCTCATCATGGATGAGCCCACCTCCGGCCTCGACCCCAACCAGATCATCGAAATCCGGAACCTGATCAAAGAAACCGGGAAAAAGAAAACGGTCCTGTTATCCACACACATCATGCAGGAGGTGGAAGCCGTCTGTCACCGGGTCATCATCATCCACAAAGGAAAAGTGGTGGCTGACGAAAAAACTACCGACCTGCCCAATCTGCTTACAGGCAAAGAGATCATCCGCGTAGAGTTCAACCAGTCCGTTAAAGTCAACCTCCTTGCCGGCATTCCAGGTGTAATGGAGATCAGCCATCTCACCGGACACACTTATCACATCACCGCCACCGGGAAGAAAGATATCCGGGAGGACATTTTCCGCTTCGCCGTCCAGCACAACCTCGCAGTTATCTCGATGAACCGCGAAACCCAGCGGATGGAAGAGGTGTTTCAGGAGCTGACACGGGAGTAACTGGCGAGGCAATGGTGAGCTGGTGAGTTGGCGAGTAGGTTGCTTCGCTTCGCTTTACACGATGATGTTGTATAAAGGTTGCTTCGCTTTACACAATGATGGTACATACGGGTTGCTTCGTCGCTTTGCTCCTCGCAATGACGGCGCCGCAGGAGTATAAAAAAGGGCGTTGAGCGGCGGGCTTTGCCCGCCGCTCAACGCCCTCTAATTGTTAGCTGTCGCGCCGTCATTGCGAGTCCCGCTAAAGCGGGACGAAGCAACCTCCATCTTTTTACGACCGCGCCGTCATTGCTGGCAGAGCTTTTAGAACCACGGCTCAGACAACTAAACAAACTATTATACATCTGCCATTATGAGAAATTAGGAAATCGGGGCTTCTGTGACCGGTCTTCATAAATTTTCATATTTTTGCATGAAATCAGCTCCTCTTGGACAAAGAAAAAGTAAAACTGTTCCTGCTCGAATCCTCCGACAAGGATTATCAAACTATGCTACATCTGTATGAAGCAGGAGATTACATGTGGTCTTTGTTTATGGGTCATCTGGTTATTGAAAAACTGCTGAAAGCTTACTATGTCAGCGTTAAAGATGAAAACTATCCATTGATCCATAATCTTTTAAGAATTTCAGAAAAATCAGGATTATCACTCAATGAAGAACAGCAGGATTTTTTTTCTACGGTAACGGGTTTCAACATCAGCGCCCGTTATGATGATTTCAAGCAATCTTTTTATCGTAAATGCACAAAGGAGTATACTTCCATTTGGATCGAAAAGATAACGAACAAACGAATATGGATCAGGAGTCAGCTATTGAAATAGGACGAAAGTTTTTCCTGTTGCTACAACAAAAGAAGTATCCAGTAAAAAGAATGTATTTGTATGGTTCGTATGCAAAAGGGAACCCGCATACCCATAGTGATATTGATCTCGCCATCGTTTTAACTGACATAACTGATTACTTTGAAACACAGGTTAATCTATTAAAGCTAACCTGGAACTTCGACACCCGTGTTGAACCCCATCCGTTTGATGAACAAGACTGGATTTCAACAAATCCTGTGATCCGGGAGATACTTCGCGACGGAATTGAAATAGTACTTTGAAATTCTAATTACTTATTAGAATCGACTATTTAACAGACACCATCCTCCCGTTTTCATTGCTTGCACCCGCGCCGTCATTGCGAGTCCCAAGTACTCGACACGAAGCAACTTCATTGCGAGTCCCAAGTACTCGACACGAAGCAACCTTCCATGCAAACTATTCACTACGTAGTTAATATCAGCTTCTAACTTCTGGCTTCTGGCTTCTAACTTTTCTTTCTATCTTTGCCGCCGGAAGGTGGAGTGATTTGACTGATTGCAACCACGGAAAAAAGTGCTAAAACAGTTGTATCCTTCCGGTTTCTTCCAACAATAAATCTATATTATTAAGCCTACTCCGATAATGCTATCATTCATTTTCGCCACTAAACCACAAAAACTCAAAGAAACACAAAATGCTGTTAATCAAACAAATAAAATTTGTGCAATTTTGTGATTTAGTGCCTTAGTGGCATAAAAA
>VGGL01000028.1 GCA_016868575.1 Bacteroidota bacterium | reverse complement strand
TATCGATGTGCCCGTCGAAAACAAGCTTCTTGCTTCCATTGCCCAGGCGCCCGATCACATTACCCAGGCCATCCATAAAGACTTCATCAACACCAGCCTTGAGCAGTTGCCTTTTCAATTCTTCCTGTACAGCTCCTTCTCCCCCGCTGATGGACTTGATTTTAACAAGCCTGGAGAGGTTATCTGCCGTATAGTCACGGTATTGCTCTGACAGCTGCTGAATTTTATTTGCGGTTTCTTTCATAATGTTTTTTTTAAGTCACAAAGTCACAGAGTCACAAAGTTACAGAGTTACAGGGTTGAGGGGTTTAGGTTTCTGATGTATTGACTAGGAAAGTTTCAACCTTTTCTACCATATAGCTGGGGCCGGCGTAGAAAGGTGAACGTTGGTGTACGCTATCCGGGTGGATATCAAGAATGCGTCTTTTTCCATCGGTGGCTTTACCTCCGGCTTGTTCGGCAATGAAAGCGATGGGTTTACATTCGTACAGCAGCCGGAGTTTCCCTTTCGGGTTCTTTTTTGTCCCAGGGTAGAGGAAAATCCCTCCCAGCAAGAGGTTCCGATGGATGTCGGCCACCATGGAGCCAATGTATCGTGTGATATAAGGTCTTTTGGTCGCCGGGTCATCAACATGGCAGTAGTTGATATATTCCTTCACCCCTTCCGGGAAATGTATGTAGTTTGATTCATTTACCGAATAAATATTGCCTGCAGCCGGATAGCGGATATCGGGATGAGACAGTATGAATAGGCCAACAGAGGGGTCAAGGGTAAATCCGTTCACGCCATGGCCGGTGGAATATACGAGCATGGTGGATGAGCCGTAGATCACATAGCCGGCTGCAACTATTTTGGTTCCCGGCTGCAAGAGGTCGCTCACATTTGCAAGACCGTTATCTGTGATTCTCCGGTAAATGGAAAAGACCGTCCCGATAGAGACATTCGCCTCAATGTTTGAGGAACCATCCAACGGATCAATCGCTACTACATATTTGGCTTTGTTCGAAACCGGATTATCCAGGATGATGATCTCATCATTCTCTTCTGAGGCAATGGCCGCACATTGGCCACCGGCACGCAGGGCATTGATAAACTGGTTGTTGGCATACACATCCAGTTTCTTCTGGGCTTCACCCTGGACATTATCGGTGCCTTCATACCCCAGAATATCAGCCAGTCCCGCCTTGTTTATCTCCCGGTTCACAAATTTAGCGGCAATACCGATGTCATTCAATAAACGGGATAACTCCCCCGTCGCGCCCTTGACTTCCACCTGCCGGTCGATGATGAATTCAGTGAGAGTGATCAGATGCTTCATGATGAGTTGGTTAAATGGGGTGCAAAGGTAGGATTAATTGCTCGTTGTTCGTTGTTCGTAACAGTTGTAACGGTCGTCACGAGCTGCTTGATGTTTGCTGATCACTGCTGACTGTCAAAGTACCTTTGATAATCCTCCTTCGTATTGATGTTGATATGGATGGAAGGGTCATCCACTTCGATTTTTTGGTTTTCGAAATCTGTAAGCGCTTGTTGCAGGCTCATTCCCGGTTTATAGCCTCTCTGCATCAGTTCTTTGATCACTTCGTATGATAGCAAAACCGGGTGACCGCTTCTATTTTCATTGATTGGGGATATCCATCCCCGGAAGGACGCTGGCGGAAGCAGTTGGCGGATCAGGTTGGGTGTTACGAAAGGGTTGTCGGTATTGCTGATGAAGCAGGGTTGATCTTTCAGGACACAGGAAAATCCGAGCAGCAGGGAATAATACCTTCCCAGATCAGGGCGGTCGTTGCGGATCAGGTAATGGCCCATCAGGGAGCACTTCTGGATCAGGTTGGCAACAGCCTGGTGAACCTGTGGGTGGACTACGAGGATCAGCCTGCTGCACCCTGCTGATCGATAGACCTGGCAGATGTGTTCAATGAAAGTATGCTCGTTGTCCCACCGCAATAATGACTTTGGGAAACCCATTCGCTGGGAATGTCCGGCAGCAAGGATGATCGAAGAAAACAACGGAAGATAGATTGATTCGATCACTCAACCTTTTAGAAAACCGTCACAATGCAGGTTTCGTCACTCTTGGATACATTCACATTGAGCTTGACTTTCTCCGCAGTAACCGAACCATTATCGCCCATCATCACCTTCATGGTCTTTAAACCCTTCTTTTTCAGGATGCCTTCATTCTTTTCCATATCCTGGATATTGACGCCACTGAAGACCATGGTCCAGGTATCCCCTTCAGGGGCTGTTGATGTCCGGGTCTGACCGATCGTGCCATAGTCAAATTCAGGAACATCACCGGAAATCTCGGCAAACCATTTTCCTCCCTTCTGGTCCTTGATCTTCACCGTTTTTCCTTCCGTTTCGATAGTGACTTCACCATTGGAGATGTCAATATCGGTTTTTTCACCTGAAGCAGCTTCCAGGGCTGATTCCATGGCTTCTTCGCCGGCTTTTTCAGTGGCACTTTTGCAGGAAACCAATGACCCGGTGAGGATCATGGCAAAAGCCGCCACCAATAACAGCGATAACATGTTCTTTTTCATGGCAATAAGGATTTTATTGAACGAAAGTAATACATTTTGGTGAAATGCAAACCAGGAGACCACTAAGATTACCAAATGCTATGATTCCCAACGATCTTCTTACCTTTGCAAGATGGCACGCATTGTTGTAGGACTTTCCGGAGGCGTTGATTCCAGTGTGGCTGCATGGCTCCTGCATGAACAGGGACATGAGGTCATAGCTGTTTACATGGTGAACTGGCATGACACGGTTGGCGTATTGGAGGGCTCGTGCAAGAAGGAAGAGGATGTTCAGATTGCAGAAATGGTCGCCAAAAAGATTGGGATCCCTTTTCATATTGTTGACCTCAGTCAGGAGTACCGGTCAAGGGTGGTTGATTATCTTTTCAGGGAATATCAGGCCGGACGGACGCCAAACCCGGATGTACTGTGTAACCGGGAGATTAAGTTCGATGCTTTTGTCCAGGCTATCGGGCGATTTCAAGCCGACTATGTTGCAACCGGCCATTATTGCCGGAAAGAAAGGATCGAAAAAGATGGAAAGCCATGGTTTAGGCTACTGGCGGGCAAGGATCAGCAGAAAGACCAGAGCTATTTCCTTTGTCAATTATCGCAGGAGCAGCTTGCCAAAGTGGTGTTTCCCGTTGGCGACCTGACCAAGCAACAGGTCAGGGAGTTGGCCGGTGAAGCAGGGCTTCCTTCCGCTGACAAGAAAGATTCCCAGGGTATCTGTTTTGTCGGAAAGGTTGATCTGCCAACATTCCTTCAACAGAAGTTGGAGGCGAAGAAAGGCAAGATCGTCGAGATACCGCGTGGGTACTACAAATATCATCCAAAACCATCGGTTCAGGCTGATCATCGTTATACACCGGATGAGCTGACGAATATCACTTCGCCCTTTGTGTATGAACCTGAGGATGGGATTATAACCGGTGAACACCAGGGAGCGCACTTCTATACCATTGGTCAGCGAAAAGGATTGAAGGTTGGCGGCAGAGCTGAGCCACTGTTCGTCATTGGGACCGATATTCATCAAAATATTGTTTATGTCGCGGAAGGTCATGCCCATCCGGGTCTGAACCGGCAGGGGTTGTTCATCCGGAAAGAAGATATTCACTGGGTCAGGCCTGATCTTCAGCTGAAACCCGGTGAATTGGCTCATTTAAGCCTGCGTATCCGTTATCGCCAGGAGTTGCAGATGGGTACACTGCTGATGAAGGAAGAAGGCGCATACATTATCTTTCAAAAACCCCAAAGAGGGATTACGCCGGGGCAGTTTGCCGTTTGGTATGATGGCGACGAACTGCTTGGTTCCGGTGTGATCTTTCAATAAATCCCAATCCGTATCATGGATAGAGAAGTACCATCCACCCATTACAAGGCCTTACAGATCAACCTGGATCCAACCAGTTATGGAACTATCGCTGAGATCGGAGGCGGTCAGGAGGTGGCCCGACACTTTTTCCAGGCGGGGGCTGCATCCGGCACGGTTGGAAAGACCATTTCCGCTTACGATATGGCTTTCAGCGATACCGTCTACGGGAAGAACCCGGAAGGAAGGTATGTCAGTTTATCCCGGCTCGAACAGATGCTGACGAGGGAGTTCCGGGAGACGGTCGATATCCTGCAACCCATCCGGAAAGCCGGCACCCGGTTTTTCGCCTTTGCCAACACGGTGAGTACCATCAATTTCAAAAAAGACAATGAAGGACATGGTTGGATGGGTATACATTTTCAACTATTCCCGCAACAGGAGAACAACGAAGTCGTGTTACACGTCAGGCTGCTGGAGAATGATGCGCTGTTACAGCAAGCGACGTTGGGAATTCTGGGGGTTAACCTGATCTACGCCTGTTATTACCATCATACCACGCCCAATACTTTCCTCCTCTCGCTCATGGACAACCTCAGCCGCGACCGTCTGGAGATCACCATGATCCGGATGAAGGGGCCGCAGCTGGATTATGTTGACAACCGCCTCCTGAGCGTGCAATTGGTGAAAAATGGGATGGCACAGGCGTCGATGTTCGACCGGCATGGACGCGTTCAGCAGCCGGCTGACATGCTCTACAAGAAAGATGTACTTGCTTTCCGCGGGAGCTTCAGACCCATCACCTACGTGGGGTTTGACATGCTTAAGACCAGCTTCGCCCTGTTTAAAAAAGAGGCGGAATTCGATAAGCTCCGTACCGTTGCATTATGTGAGATGACCCTGAGCAATCTGCTCGCTGAAGGGCAGTTTGATGAAAGAGATTTTCTCGACCGGGTTGATCTGCTCAATGGGATGGGACAAAATGTGATGATCTCCAACTTCCGGGAATACTATAAACTCGTAAGATATTTATCTCAGTTCCGCACCAGGAATCTTAGGGTAGTTATGGGTCTGCCCACTTTCATCAACATCATGGACAAGTCTTTCTACGCTGATTTAAGGGGTGGCATCCTGGAAGCCTTCGGCAAATTGTTCCCGGAAAACATGAAGATCTACCTCTACCCTGCTTTATCAAAAGATGGTCTTGAAATTCTGACCCTTGAAAATGTTGCAGTTCCGGAGGAGATCCATTATCTGATCAAACACTTGATCGTCAATCAAAAGATCGTTGACATTCCCGGGATCAAGAAAAAATGGTTGACTATCTTCTCTCATGAGGTTTTGAAAAAGATTCAGCAGAAAGATCCGGACTGGGAAAAGATGGTTCCTGTTTATGTTGCGCAGCAGATCAGGACAAAGCGGTTATTTGGTTTTCATGGTGATGAATAAGCAGGTGAACATACCCCTGGCTGAGTTGTTACGGCCCCGGCGTCTGGAAGATTACCTCGGACAGGAGCACCTGGTTGGAAAGGATGCGATCCTGAGCCAGGTGATCAACAGTGGGAATATCCCCTCGATGATCTTCTGGGGCCCCCCTGGAGTAGGGAAAACCACCCTGGCACATTTGATCGCAGGTCAGTTAGGCCGCTCTTTTTTTAGCCTGAGCGCCATCAATTCCGGTGTGAAGGACATCCGGGATATTTTTGAAAAAGCCAGGGGACTACAGGATCAACCCATCCTGTTTATCGATGAAATCCACCGCTTCAGTAAATCCCAGCAGGATAGCCTTTTGGGCGCCGTGGAGCAGGGACTCGTGATCCTCATTGGTGCAACGACTGAGAATCCTTCTTTCGAGGTGATCTCCCCCCTCCTCTCCCGTTGTCAGGTTTACATCTTAAAAGATCTGGAAGTACATCACCTGCTGACCCTGCTGGAAAAAGCCCGCAGATATTGCGAAGCACAAATTGGTAAGCCCATCATTATCGAAGAAACGGATGCATTATTGCGGATCTCCGGTGGTGATGCCCGCAAATTGCTCAACGCCTTAGAGCTTGTGATTCAGACAGGCCAAAAGGGAGATGACATCCTGATCAGCAATGACAAGGTCTTGAGCGTGGTGCAAAAGAACCTGGCCTTATACGACAAGGGTGGCGAGATGCATTATGACCTGATCTCTGCATTTATCAAGTCGATGCGGGGTAGTGATCCCAATGCAGCGGTATATTACCTGGCAAGGATGATCGAGGGCGGAGAAGATCCCTTATTCATTGCCCGGCGGATGGTTGTTCTCGCCTCGGAAGATATCGGCAATGCCAACCCCAACGCCCTGTTGCTGGCCACAAATTGTTTCCAGGCAGTGCATTTGATCGGCTATCCCGAGTGCCGGCTGATCCTGTCTCAGACAGCCATTTACCTGGCGACCTCTCCCAAGAGCAATGCTTCCTATCTCGCCATCCAAAAAGCCGAAAAGCTGATCCGCCAGACCGGCGATCTGCCGGTACCCTTGCATTTGCGCAATGCTCCTACCAACCTGATGAAAGACATCGGGTATGGGAAGGACTACAAATACGCCCATGATTTTGAGGGTAACTTTGCTGATCAGGAATTCCTTCCGGAAAAAATCCTGGGGACCAAACTGTATGATCCCCAGGACAATCAAAGAGAAAATGATTTAAGAAAATACCTCCGGCAACGCTGGAAGGGAAAATACGGTTACTGACCTGCAGCAGGAAGCGGGACAGCCTCCTGTTTCTCCATTTCAATTGCTTGTTTGTGGTTTTCCTTATGGGGCTCGTGTGGTTCCCACCCAAGCAGTCCCAACATGAGGAAAAACCCGATGATATAGGCAGGAATGATAATCCAGCCATGCTTTAAGTAAGCAAACACGGATCGTGCTTCCGGGAATTTGTTGGAAAGGGCGACACCGGCAGAGGATCCAAACCAGATCATCGACCCGCCAAATCCAACCGCATACGCCAGAACACCCCAGTCGTAACCACCCTGCTCCAGGCAAAGTTTGGTGAGCGGGATATTATCAAACACAGAAGAAACAAAACCCAAGGCAAAGGCTGTCTGCCAGGATGCAGGAGGTAACTCTTCCACCGGCATCAGTGAAGCACAAGTAACCAAAGCCACAAGGAAGATGGTTCCCTGCCAGGCGTGTTTCATCTCTTCCCAGGGAGCCGGACGGATGATGGCACCGATGAGGATACCAATCCACACACCCAACGCCGGGAAATCAAGGAAATAGTTGGTCAGGATTGCGCCAACCAGGATCATGGCCACGATGAATATCCTGCCTTTATCAATCTTGATACCCGTTGGTGCATCCTTGACAATGGGCTGGTGCTTGTGCTGCCTGATCGCACCAAAGAAAGCAAAAACAAGGAATGCACCTATGGAAGCAACAAATGCATGGGTCACATCTATCGGACTCACCCCATCGATCCACATCAGTGTAGTGGTTGTATCGCCAACAACAGAGCCAGCACCACCGGCATTGGAAGAGGCGATGATGGCGGCCAGAAAAGCAATGTGTACCTTGCCTTTGAATACCACCATGGCGATGGTTCCGCCGATCATGGCAGCAGCAATGTTGTCGAGGAAAGCCGACATGACAAATATCGCTGCCAATAACATCAAACCTCCTTTCCAGTCGTTGGGAAGGATATCAGGAAGCACATCAGGCACTTTTGATTCTTCGAAATACTTGGCCAGGATGGCAAACCCAAACAACAAGCCAGTGAGATTCAATAAAATACGCCATTCCCCCTCATGATCCGCATCACCAATAAAGTGAAGGTAAAAATGGTAATCCGGGACATAAATCAATTTCATCAGAATGATCGAAAGCAAGCCGGTCAGCGCTACATACATGGTTTGTTTATGAAAGAAGGCCACCCCGATCAGAGTCAGACCGAATAAAATAAACTCCAGGCGTATCGGCCCAATCATTGGTATCTCAGAGGTACCGAAAATCATTAAAATAACCGGCAGGAGCAGCACCAGCGCCAGGAAAGATAATATCCATACTTTCTTCTCCCCTTTGTGTCCGTTGTTTGCGTTGTGTTCCATGTAATTGAATTGATTAATAATATGTGATTCTTGCGGATTAAAATGCAGCCGCAAAGGTAATAAAACAATTTACACCTCTAAAATTCAATCAATCAATTAATTACAGAGAAGTATACTGAAAATCAATCCACATGGATCGTTGCCTCAGTGTGTTCCACTGCTGCTGTTTTCTTATGCGGAGCATGGGGATGCCATCCAACTATTCCAAGCATGATGAAAAACCCGACGATATAAGCCACGGTCACATGCCAGCCGTGTTTTACATATGAAAACACAGATCTTGTCTCTGGGAACTTATTCGAGAGGGCAACTCCAGCAGAAGATCCAAACCAGATCATCGAACCGCCAAATCCCACTGTATAGGCCAACACGCCCCAATCATACCCTCCCTGTTCAAGGCAAAGCTTGGTCAATGGAATGTTGTCGAAGACAGCCGAAACAAAGCCTAATGCAAAGGCAGATTGCCAGGAGGCAGCAGGCAGCTCTTCTACCGGCATAAGCGAAGCACAGGTCACCAGAGATAACAGGAAGATGGTTCCCATCCAGGCATTTTTGAGTTCTTCCCAGGGCGCAGGTCTCAACATAGCCCCTATCAGAATGCCAATCCAGACCCCCAGCGCCGGAAAATCAAGGAAATAGTTCGTCAAAATAGCACCGATCAGGATCAGCGCAACGATCATGATCCTGACGCCATCAATCTTAATGCCTGTTGGTGCATCCTTAATAATAGGTTGATATTTATGTTGCTGGATCGATCCAAAAAAACCAAAGATCACAAAAGATGCGATTGATGCGACAAATGCATGCGTGACATCAAGTGGACTGACACCGTCAATCCACATCAGTGTGGTCGTAGTATCACCTACCACAGAACCCGCTCCGCCTGCGTTGCTCGCCGCAACAATAGCTGCCAGATAGCCAATATGCACCTTCCCTTTGAACACAACCAGCGCAATCGTCCCACCGATCATTGCAGCTGCAATATTGTCGAGAAACGATGACAAGACCATGATTGCAAACAGCAGCACCAGTCCTCCCTTCCAGTCATTCGGAAGGATGTCCGGCAATTTCTCTGGCACTTTTGATTCTTCGAAATATTTGGCCAGGATAGCAAACCCGAAGAGCAAGCCCAACAGGTTCAGCAGGGTTCTCCATTCTCCTTCATGATGTGTGTCGCCAATGAAATGAACATAGAAACTAAAGTCGGCAGTGTAGATCAGCTTCATCATGAGGATAGAGGCCAGTCCGGTGAGAGCAACAAACATCGTCTCTTTGTGGAACAGGGCAACACCAATTAAGGTAAGACCAAAAAGAATAAATTCGAGCCTGATAGGCCCGATCATTGGAACCTGATCGGTTCCGAATGGGATGAGCAGCAAAGGAAGTGCAAAGATCAAACCCAGGTATGGTAAGAACCGGAGGTTTCGCTTCGCATGTCCTTCATTTTTTTGATTGTTTTGCATAGTTGTGAAAAGTTTAAAGAGATAAGTTTTCGTGCTATTCGATATTGATCTTCATGAGGGTACCGGTTGATGGGCTCAACTGGATATTCGATCTGTTGACTGGCAGGCAGGAAACAATGCCCAGTTGCGGAACCAGCATCCTTTCGCGGATGGTAAAATCAGTTCCGGCGGAGACGGTAACATCAGCATACTCCGGGATGCGGTAATAAAAACCACAGGCATCCGGGCTTCTTCTCAGGTTTAGTTCAAATTTGGCTACTTCATTGGTGTTGCCATGTTTGGAGACAAAAACACTCACCAGGGTTCCCTGTGTGCTCTCTTTATCCAATATTCCTTTTGTTTTTGAGATCCGGAACAGCGGAATGGCCATATCGGTTTCACTGGTTGCCGGCAGATAATAATAGGTATGGTTTTCTGTTTTCGTAATGCTGATACCGGTGAATAATTTCAGGTATTCATTTTCCAGTTCCCGCAATTTTCCTTCCATGAACTCCAGGGTTCCCTTGTCATAATTAACTTCCTGATAACCGCTGATCAGGTTGAACCGGTTCTCTTTGATCTTGGAAATAAAGTCGGCAGCCTCCTTGGCTTTTTGCTCAGGCGTTTTATCCACCATCGTCCGTTTCACAAACTGTCTTTCCACCGTCACGGTATCGAAGTTGAGCTTCCGGATGATCGTATCGATCTTTTCAAAGACACTGACATCGGCGTAATACCTGAAGATCTCAGGGAACATCTCTTCCTGGCCTTGGGATTGTTCTTTGTCTTCCACAACAGATGTCACCGCTGGTGACAATCCGGCAGGAGGGTTGTCGTCCGACCACAGGATCAAGCCACAATCGCTCAGGCGGAGAAGGTTCTCCTTTGCTTTCTCAGATTTTTTAGCCGGCAGGATCACCTGGTAATATTGATCAGGGTCAGGCTCGGTGACCAGGCTCATCTCGACATTTCTGATCTTGTATTCCACAGCATTGGATGGGACAACATTTTTTAGTCCCAGGTACCGGGATGCGAACTCCGAATAAGGCCCACGGTAGTTCTCAACTTTATTGACTGTAACATCAACCTTGATGTAAGATCTGGGCAAGGCATAATAGAATCCGTTGTGATCGGTTGTTCCTTCGCCGGCTGACAGGCGTCTGACCTGAACCTGTGCAGGGGTTGCACCAAAAAGCAACAGGCAGGTAACAAGGATGAGGAGGTGTTTATATGAAATCATGATTTTATGTATTGATCCATTCCAGGGGTTCCCGTGGTCATTCACAGGATGTGTGGGTTCATTTTACAAAGAGTAATTCACGGTATTTCGGCAATGGCCATAGTTCATCATCCACCAACATCTCCAACCGGTCAACATGATATCGAATCTTTTCGAAGAATGGTTTAACCTGTTCCAGGTAGGTATAGGCCTTTTCTCTGGTCTCCGGGATGGCATTGGCGACTTTCCTTGCTTCCGTCATCTCCGCCACGAAATGGTTGATGTTGGATACGTGTTCAGATATCTCCGTAATGATATTCAACTGGTTATAGGATAGTTTCCCAAAAGTTTTGACATCGAGAACTTCTTTCAGACCTTTTACATTCTCAACCAGCATATTCTGGTACTTGATAGCGATCGGGATGATGTGGTTGGAGGCGAGGTCTCCGATGACCCGTGATTCGATCTGGATTTTTTTTATGTAGTTTTCCATTTCGATCTCATAGCGGGCATGGATCTCTTTCTCATTCAACACCCTGTTACGGTTGAAAAGAGAAATTGCCGGTTCGGAAAGCAGGAATTCGAGTGCTTCGGGAGTGGAATTAAAGTTATTCAGTCCTCTCTGTAAGGCTTCCTTAATCCATTCATCTCCATAGTTGTTCCCTTCAAACCGGATGCGTGTAGATTCCTGAATGTATTTATGAAGAACGCGAATGATGGCGTCTTCCTTCTTCATCTTCTTTTCAAGCAGCGCATCAACATCCTTTTTGAACTGTATCAATTGATCTGCCACGATCAGGTTGAGGGCGATCATGGCCTTTGCACAATTCTGGGAGGAGCCGACAGCCCTGAACTCGAATTTATTTCCGGTAAAAGCGAAAGGAGATGTCCGGTTCCTGTCGGTATTATCCTGTAGTATTTCAGGGATTTTTGGAATGTCATGCCGCATTTCTGAGGTATTTGCCGGCATCCTTTTCATGTTGGGATTCTTTTCCAGCGCTTCGAGGGTTTTAGAGAGCTGGGCGCCGATAAAGACGGATATGATGCCGGGTGGAGCCTCATTGGCGCCCAGGCGGTGATCATTGCCCGCCGAGGCGATATAAGCACGTAATAGATCCGGGTAGTTATTCACCGCTTTGATCACGTTGACGAGAAAGGCCAGGAATCGCAGATTGTTCCGGTAGGTTTTCCCCGGGGAAAGGAGGTTTTCGCCGGTGTTGGTCATCATCGACCAGTTATTGTGCTTGCCCGAGCCATTAACACCTTGATAAGGTTTTTCATGGAGCAGCAAGGTAAAATGGTGACGTTTGGCTACCCGGTCCAAGAGGTGCATCAGCAGTTGATTGTGGTCGACAGCCAGGTTCGCTTCTTCAAATACCGGAGCACATTCAAACTGGTTTGGGGCGACTTCATTGTGTCGGGTTCTCACCGGGATGCCCAGTTTATGCGCTTCAATCTCGAAATCCTGCATGAAGGCCATCACCCGTTCCGGGATCACACCAAAGTAGTGGTCTTCGAGTTGCTGGTCGCGGGCGGAAGAGTGCCCAAACAGGGTTCGTCCAGTAAGCGCCAAATCCGGTCTGGCCATGAAGAGGGCTGTATCGACCAGAAAATATTCCTGTTCCCAACCCAGGGTTGCATTGACTTTATTGACATCCCGTCCAAAGTAACGGCAAACACTTACGGCAGCCTTGTCCAGCGCATTCAAGGCTTTCAACAGCGGGGTCTTAAAATCCAGCGCTTCACCGGTGTATGAAACGAAGATCGTCGGGATACATAACGTACGGTCCATGATGAAGGCCGGAGAGGTTGGATCCCAGGCTGTATATCCACGGGCCTCGAAAGTATTCCGAATGCCGCCGCTTGGAAAACTGGAAGCATCGGGTTCTTGCTGCACAAGTTCACTCCCCTGGAAGTTTTCGATGGCTTTCCCTGCATCTGTCGGGATTACAAAAGCATCATGCTTTTCAGCGGTCGATCCGGTGAGGGGCAGGAACCAATGGGTGTAATGTGTGGCTCCCTTGCTCACGGCCCATGCTTTCATGGATGCGGCGATCTGATCGGCAATGCGGCGATCGATGCGAGCGCCTGTGTGAACAGCAGCCATGACAGTCTGAAAGGCTTCTTCAGAAAGAAAGCTGCGCATGGCAGCCTTGCTGAAAGTCTGGGAACCAAAATATTCCGAAGGCATACCATCAGGGAAGTCCACCTTACCGGCTTCCCTTGACATGGTTACTGCCAGTGCTTTAAAACGCATATTGTCCATGGCAGGAAGGATTTATAAATTATTCTTTCTCCTTAGTAAAAAAAGACCTGCAAAAGTAATAATTCCATTAAGAATCAATAACTCAAATCCAAACTTGTATCCGTTGAACAGTACTTCTGAATAGAGACTCAGAAAATAGCACAATACCGGAGACAAGATGCATATCCACGGAACCCATGGATCGCGAACAGGATATTTGGTAAACAACCCGAATGCGTATAGTCCAAGTAATGGTCCATAGGTGTACGCTGCAATGGTAAACAGCTTGTCGATGACCGCCCGGTCGTTGATGGCTCGGAAGAGAATAATGACCAGCAAAAGAATGACCGCAAATGAAGCATGCACGGCGTACCGGATGTGTTTTCTTTGATCTTCTGTCAGGTGTTCTTTCTTTTGAATGTCAAGAAAATCAATGCTGAAGGAGGTCGTAAGGGAAGTCAGCGCCCCATCAGCGCTTGGATAGGCAGCTGAAATCAAACCAATCACAAAGATCAAACCAGCCAGGGGGTTAAGGTATTGGATGGCGATCATCGGGAACAGGTCATCCGAACGGCCAGGCAGCGGGATGGACTGCTCCGAAGCATAGATATAAAGGAATGCACCCAGGATGAGAAACAACAGGTTCACAAAGACCAGCACAAAGCTGAAGGAGAACATATTTTTTTGGGCATCCCGCAACGACCGGCAACTCAGGTTCTTCTGCATCATCTCCTGGTCAAGGCCGGTCATCACAATGGCAATGAATGCACCGCTCAAAAATTGTTTGAGGAAGTATCGCCGGTCATTCCAGTCGGTGAAAATAACCTTCGCATACCCACTCTCCAACATCCGTTCAAACATCTCCCATAACCCGACACCCAATTCATTCATGATCAACACCATGCTGAATATCAGCGCCAGCAACATAAAGGTGGTTTGTACCGTGTCGGTCCAGATGATTGTTTTTATCCCTCCCTTAAAGGTATACAGCAGGATTAGGATAACAAAGATCAGCACGCTAACCCAGAAAGGAATGTTCCAGGCCTCGAAGACAAACACATGAAGCACATTGACCACCAGGAACATCCGGAAGGAAGCGCCAATCACCCTTGAAAGAATAAAGTAGAAAGCGCCGGTTTTATAAGACCAGAAGCCAAACCGTTGTTCCAGATAGGTATAGATAGAGGTGAGGTTCAGCCGGTAATAGAGCGGCAGCAACACCAGGGCAATGGCTGCATACCCCAGCAGATAGCCTAAAACCACCATGAAGTAAGAAAACTGCGACGTCCCCACCCATCCCGGAACCGACATAAAGGTAACCCCCGAAAGGGAAGCGCCGATCATGCCATAGGCCACAACCAACCAGGGAGAAGACTTGTTTCCAATGAAAAACGCCCGGTTTGTGGCTCTCCGCGCCGTCAGCCACGTCACGAAGAAAAGTAAGATGGTGTAAGCCAGGAAGCAGATGAGAATGAGTTGGGGGGTCATGAGGAGGTGTTCGTTGGTTGTTGGTTGTTGTTTGGATTATTCAGAATCATTTTCAGCGCGATTATTGCTGTTGTTCATTCAGTCTGTTTTTGTTCAGTTTCTCCGGGTTATTTGCAATGTATTTTCGAATAGCATTCAATGATTCTTCATCTCTTATAATATGCTCATAATAATCTCTCTGCCAAACTTTTCCAGATGAATTCAATACCGAATTGATCCGTTTTGCAGTGACCATTTTAAATCTTCCGATTAATTTCGACAGAAGCATTTTTCGACGCTTGTTTCTATATACAGTTGCTGAAATGTTCTGTTGTTGTTGTTGTTGGGGCGATTCATGAATCGCCCCGACTGAATCTGATTTCGTGACAGTTTCATTATCATCAAATTCTTTTCTCTTGATTCTAATGATCGCATGAAAATGATCCGGCATAATGATCCATTCATCTAATTCAACGCCATCATAATGTTTTGGAATGTCCAGCCATACATCGGAGAGAATTTGTCCGAATTTTGTTAACACCATTCGGTCGGAAACCATTTTAGCAAATCGAATAGTATCGCAATTGAGATTGAGGGTGATAAAGTACAATCCACTCCAAGAATAGTCCCAGTTTTGCAGCCGTATCGACCTGCGATGAAATTTTTCAGGATCAAATCTGCGCAGAAGTACCACGATTGGGAGAGAATTATAAATGATGAGATTCTGACCTATTCCTATTCAATTCCGCAATAATTGCTTTAAAACTTTCCAATCCTGCTTCCAGGTTTTCGACTATTTCGGTTGCCAGAACATCAGGATCGGGCAGGTTGTCAAGGTCAGCCAGTGATTTGTCTTTCAGCCAGGTGATATCCAAAGATGTTTTATCTCTGGCAGTGATTTCGTCATGGGTGAATTTGCGCCAGCGTCCTTCCGGATTCGATTCACTATAGGTTTCTTTTCTCTTGTGTCGATTTGCAGGATTGTAACAAGCGATGAAATCTTTCAGGTCATCTGTCTTAAGCGGGTTTTTCTTTAATGTGTGGTGGATGTTCGTGCGGTAATCATATATCCAGATTTCCTTTGTCCAAGGATTTTTATCTGCCGGCTTTCCATCAAAGAACAGGACGTTTGCTTTTACCCCCTGGGCATAGAAAATTCCAGTTGGTAAACGCAATATCGTATGCAGATCGCAGGTTTCCATTAGTTTCTTCCTCACCGTCTCCCCTGCACCACCCTCAAAAAGCACATTGTCTGGAATGACGACTGCAGCCTGTCCCGTTGTTTTCATCATCGTCCGGATATGCTGGACGAAATTCAGTTGTTTGTTGCTGGTTGTCACCCAGAAATCCTGACGGTTATACGTCAGGTCATCCCGTTCCTGTTCACCTTCCTCATTGGTGAAGGTCATGCTGCTCTTTTTCCCAAAGGGGGGATTGGTAAGCACATAATCAAACCGCGCACCGGTATCTGAAATCAGTGAATCCGCAGGAGATATGCAGCTTTCGCTATCGATATCCCCGATGTTGTGCAGGAATAGATTCATCAGGCAAAGCCTGCGGGTATTGGCCACAATTTCATTTCCTGAAAAGGTCTTGAATTTCAGAAACTGGCTTTGTTCTTTATCCAGTGAATTGTGTTTCACGAGGTAATCATAGGCAGCCAGAAAGAACCCGCCCGTTCCGCAGGCCGGATCGGCGATGGTCTTCATGGATTCCGGCTGAAGGCATTCCACCATCGTTCTGATCAATGCACGGGGCGTAAAATACTGCCCGGCGCCACTTTTGGTATCCTCGGCATTTTTCTCCAACAATCCTTCGTAGATCTCCCCCTTTACATCAGAACCCATTAAATTCCACTGCTCCTTATCGATCATGTCGATTAGTTTGTAGAGCTTAGCCGGATCCTGTATCTTGTTCTGGCTCTTGGTAAATATCTGCCCTAACATTCCTTTTTGCTTTCCCAACTCCCGAAGTAATGTTGTGTAATGATCTTCAAGCTCCGAACCGCTTTTAGCTATAAGGCATTCCCAGCTGTATTCAGCAGGAATCGGTAACTTTCTTTTATACGGTGGTTTGCTGTATTCATCGGCCATCTTCAGGAACAAGAGATAGGTCAGCTGCTCAAGATAATCGCCATAGCTAACCCCATCGTCGCGTAATGTGTTGCAGAAGGACCAGACTTTGGATATGATTGCGTTGGATGTCATTGCGTTAATCTCTGGATTTCTGGGTTGAATTTGCAGTGCAAAATCATTTTCGATTCAATTCAAAATAAGTTTTGATCTCGGTCTAAGATTCATTTGAACAATCCTCCGATATTGAGAAGAATGATAGGGTATATGAAAGCCCGACGACTGTATCCAGTAATATGGATGTTTGGATTTTGCTTTAAGTTTATTAAGCTCAGGGGCTTTAGTTCTGAGCCAGACTTTCAACCATTCATATTTTTTTACTACAGTATCAACTTCTCCAGTCATAGCCGAATGAAATTCAATAAAAAAAATTTCCCCATCGTAATCAATAGCATAATCCCAACGATTATCATTCGGGTATTTATTCTGATCAATTAGGCATTTATCTATAAATAAACTTCCTCCACATTTATTGTTATCCGCCAGGTTAATCTTTCTTCTCTCATCAGGTTTCATTGCTTGCAACCCAACTTGATAACATGATTTCACTTCAACTGTTTTTTTTACAGCTGACTGAAACTTCGTTTCTATCTTCTTTGTATTCTGCTTCTTCTTAATCTTCATCAGTCATGAGATTTGAAACGATCTCGCCCGCTTTCGAAGCGAAATCAGTTATCCCGCCCCAATTGGCAATAAATTCATCGTCACTACCTGCATCCAGCGTCGAAATATCTTTTGTGATAACCCTCTTATTTTCATAATTGAAATAGAACGTGTTAATTTGTTTAACTGAAAGGATATCTCTAAACAACCTGTTGGTACCTATGTTCTTCCTTACATTAAATAAATTGAATAATGCATCTTCCGTATTGTGTGATTTTTTTAAAAGATTAAATGCCCATGCAAACTCGAGGACTACTGGAGAATGAGTTGAGACAATGACTTTATAATCACGGGAGAGCATATCTATAATTTGAAGAATGACTGATATGATGGCCCTTGGGTGAAGTCCCATTTCTGGCTCCTCAATCACCACATATTTATATTCATCTTTCCTTCTCACCTTTGAAGGAGGACATAACCAATAAAATCCGAGTAATAATGGCAAAAATTCTTTTTGTCCAGCGCTCCATGTGATGAAAGGAACGCTCATTCCTTCCACCTCCATTCTGAGTTTTCTTTGTCCTGTTCTATCATCCATAACTACTCTTCCGTCATGAAAAATACTCTCGTTAAACGAATTACGTAAAGATTGTTTCAACCGTTTACTGAGGGGGAAAATTGCATTTGGTTTTCCCATTCCGTTTTGGATCAGTTGCCGCAGAATCTCGCTGAAATGCCGCAAGACATATGGCGCGGACACATCAAATTCCATAAATGTTTTTGGTCTTCCGTCCGCAACACTGAGAATTCGTTGTGCCGGGATATAAAAAAGGGTTTCTACAGCGCTTGCAACACTCTCATATCGTCCTGCTTTCGGCAACAACCAATTCTTATCAAAGTAAGTATTATCAAAAGAGATGATAGATTCATTTTTCCAAATTTTTGCCATCCCTTCACCAAAATACAAATCCAGAATTTTCTCTGGTTCTTTGCCCCAGATGTAGTTATACTGCTGCAGCGTTTTCCTTACATGTGATTTATCCACAAGTAATTTCAGTAACTGGATCAGTATGCTTTTACCACTTGCCTGGGGGCCAACCAGAAGAGTTAGATCTCCAAAATGGATATCTGCTTTCTGTATTGGGCCGAATGATTCTACCTTCAAATGTTCCATGGGATATAATTTATCAGATACAAAGATAATGAATAATTCAAATTAACTTCCCTTCAAACGCCCTCTTTAAAATACTCTGCCTCAACGCCTCCGCCTGCTGCAGGCTTTGATTTATGCTTTCTTCCATTTTATCAGCTACGCTGAGGCGGGTTTCGATGCATTGGACAATGGAATGCTGTTCTTCGATAGGAGGAAGGATAATAGTGACTAATTTCATTTCTTTAACACCAGCTATATTTAGCATTGCAGTTCCTTTTGCATCTTTAACAATAAGTCTTTGAAAAAATGGAGAAGTAAATAGTAAGGAAAAGAATTTATCAGAAATAACTTCCCTGTTAATTCTTATTATTAGAAGTGCTTGATTTATTAATCCTTTAGGAGAATTCCCGGGTATTTTAAATAACCTACCAATAGTACCAGAACAACTTACAATATAATCATCTGGTTTGACTTCAAACCTTTTTAATTCTTGAAATTTATTTTCATCAATAAAATACCTTCCAGGTTCTATTGATCGGTAAATGGCATTTTGTTGCTCATACACTTTATACCCCATTGGAACAAAAAAATCCTTTTTTAAAGAACTTCCAAATGGACCTCGGACAAAGTCTTTAACAACATTCTCCAATTTTACCCACCTCCACCCATCCGGCAATATCTTATTATCACTATTGTGTTTTATTGTGTCTATTGTGGTTTCATTATCATTTTCTTTTATAACCACATTAGGCACATAGGGCACTTTAGTTAAACGTCCCTCAAACGCCCACTTCAGCACACTATGCCGATATGTTTTAAGTTGTTGCTGTGCGGTCTTCAGGCTTTCAATGCCTTTGTCCAGTTCGCCGAAGAGTTGTTCGATTTTGGAGACGATGGTTTGTTGAATTTTCAATGTAGGAAGCGGAATTTGAACTTCTTCAACAAAAGAACAACTAATGCCACCTTGAGCAGCACCTCTAAAATCAGCTAGAATTTCTTTATTCCCCTGTGCTGACCATAATTTATAAAATACAAAACGTGGCAGAACATTTTCTTTTAACCGAACAATAAAAACGTGTTCATTAATTACAGCAAAATCAAATGGAAAATTATTATCCACAAGAGAAGTTTTTCCTGTTGTTGCACCATCTTTAACAATGATAATGTCATTTTTCCGAATTAGACCCTTTTTCATTTGTTCTGCATAATCTTTAGGAACAAACCTTATTTTAGAAAAATTGAAACCTCCATTTGAATTCAAGTGTTCTCCACCTATACTAGGAATTCCAGAATCAATTCCTTGAACACCACCTTTAGGTCGTTTCCCGCTTTGAAGATCAGCACAGACATCTCCCAGTTTCACCCATTTCCAGCCTTCTGGCAATTTTTTCATAAGATTCTCTTTCCACCACAATAGACACAATAGGACACATAGGTTCTATTGTGATCTATGTGTCTATTGTGGTTATTTTGAAAATGGCATTTCGTTATAAACTTTATTTCTGAGCAGTTTCCCTGATTTTTTCTTATTCGTCCCACCCCATTGCTTAAAATAAAAGGCAACTCCTGCTTGTTCACATTGCTGTTTAATATCAAGAACCCATTCTTCCTTAATCGGTCTTGGAGTGCGTCCGCTTTCGCCACCAACGATAACCCAATCAATTCCCTGCAGATTCAATTCCGGTAACGGGGAAAGCAATGGTTCACAGGACAAAAATTTAACCCTGGCGTCGGTCAATCGCAAATGATCAATCCGGTGTATTACATCATTGTTCTCAATGGTCACTCCCATCCAGAGATTATGTGGCCATTCAAGCCAGCCTTCGCTGTCATAATACCTGAGGATATCCGCCCTTTTCGTGAGAACCTGGAAAACATGGTGAGGATTCTCCCTGATAACCTCAAATATTTTCTTAATGTAGTCAACCGGCACATCTTTATGGAACAGGTCGCTCATTGAATTGACAAAGATCATTTTGGGCTTCTTCCAGGTAAAAGGTTCATTCAGCACCTCCGGATGAAGGGTTAAAGAGAAGCCATTCCGGTATTTTTCCTGGCCCATTGCCTGTAATCTGCGTGCCATCACTTCAGCATAGCAGTGCTTGCATCCTGAGGATATCTTTGTGCAACCGGTGATCGGGTTCCAGGTGCTTTCAGTCCATTCTATTTTTGTGGTTGCCATGATTACAAAGTTTTAATAATTTGATTGGCAATTTTTGCGGCTTGCTTATTATTTGAGGCAAAAACAAGATGGAAAATTGGAACTCCTTTAGAGTTGGATAATCTAAGAGGATTTTCAGTGACATGCGTCCAAATCGTTTTTAATTGCCTGACATATAATCTTGCGATTTTTTCAATTGGTCTGGTTATCTTAAATATTATTTCTTCATCCCCAAACAAAGTATTTTCAGTCTTGAGGTGATAAAAATATTCCTTTATTTCTTCTTCTGGTAAACCAAAGAAGGATTCAAGTTTTTCGATGTGTTTCAACTCCCCTTTCCTATCTAACAATCGATTTACTATTATCCCAGTTGGAACAAGAATCCAAATATCTGAACGTGTATCCGTTAATGATGATATAGAATCCCAATTGATTTGCATTCCGAAAGGGTCAAGAAAAATCAGAGCGGCATATTTATTTGTTCTTAAGGCTTTTGCCAATTCTGTTACCCATTTGTTCGCATCTCCGGATTTAAAAACCAGTCTTTTATCTTTTAAATCACATTTTTTATTAAGGTTCTTCTCAAGTTTTTTTATTGTAGATTCGTCCTTGTCAATAAAATAGTAATAATCGAAAGTTAATCCATCCTTTAAATTCAACACTCTTTCTGCGGCTCCTTTATAACCCGATTCTTCCTCTGAAGTGAAATGCAATTGCTGATATAATTTGGAATTCCTTTTGTCTTTGCGATTTCCACTTCCTGCAAATCCATCAAAATAAATTGTTTTCCAATACTTGTTCCTCTTCATGATAGAAATATACGCCCAAACATATTTTGAGAACGCATCCAATTTCTTCTCTGTCCATGAGCCTCCCCATATTTCTTCAGGCTCTCTTTCCCTATTTACATCATCTGTCATGCAGCTAACAATTCATTTAATTCTGTTATAATCTCATCCGTCTCATCTCCAAACAGTTGCCACATCTTCCCCAAGCCTCCCAGTGCATTGAACGGACTCAGGTCAAAGTCGTCTTTATCAATGTGGAATGAGTTTGTTATGTACTCCTTTATCATCCGGAGCCATTGCATTTGCTGTTCATTAAACTTCAAGGTTCCGGCCTGTTTCCTGAATACCCACTCCTGGAAATTTTTATCCACCGTTTTATCAAAGGCCGCCAGGGTTTGATCAATACCGGCAACTTTCCGAATCAGGGAAACCATGGCAATCAGTTCGTTCTTTGGAGAACCATTCGTCTGTCCCAATTGTTCATATGCTCTCCACACATGGAGCGGAGCCAGCAACGGCTTTTCGGCTTTCAGCAAATCAAAAACTTCCCGGATCATTATAAAGGTCAGGTCTCTTCTCCGGTAAGGCTGGTCGTAAAAGATCTGCAGAGCAGTAATTTCATCTCTATGGCTTTCGATCCATGCGGTAAAATCCTGAATCAACGTTTCCGCCTTCCCGGTGTTCTCTGTGTCCCAACCCACATTAAGTAGTTTATCCGGATTGATGTGGTCAATAACCTGGGTATGGGCTTTTCTTACATTTTCAATATACTCATTTAACTCTCCGGTAAAAACAGATGCTGCCTTGTCCTGCAACTCCCTGACCCGTGAAGAATAGATATCATACTTGACAACCGGCGCTTCTCCTTTGTGTTCCGTTTCAACTTTTTCGTGGATTTCCTGCAAGGTATCCGGATTGTATGCGTTCAGGAGTTCTTTCACAATTTGTGAAACACTTTTCCCTTGTGACTTTTCCGAAAATATGTTTTTTTCCTTGATCGAAATTTGCTTATCCAACCGGGCTAATCTTCCGGCCAATGTTGTAAAAAGATCTTCATCTCTTACACCCACGGCAATTGCGCCCAGCAGGTCTTTCAACGGGACACCGGGTTTCTTTTCAAGGGGCCGGCTATCGGTCTTTAAGCTTTTACTCACGCCAATGGCATCTACAATCACGAAATGGTCCTTGGTGAATTTGGCTGTTGGGGTGACTTTTTTCAGGTCATCCAGCAGGATCGTGCGTGTGCCGCGTCCTTTCATCTGTTCAAAATAATTACGGCTTTTCACATCCCGCATAAACAGCAGGCATTCCAAAGGTTTAACATCCGTGCCGGTGGCAATCATATCCACTGTAACAGCAATGCGGGGGTGATATTCATTCCGGAACTGCGCAAGGGTACCTTTCGGGTCATTGGCCGTGTAGGTTACTTTTTTACAGAATTTGTTTTCCTCTGCAAATTCTTCCCGCACGATCTGGATAATGTCATCCGCATGTGAATCGGTTTTGGCAAAGATCAATGTCTTTGGAACTTCAAAATTACCCTGGTCATCAAACCGGTCGTTAAACATTTCCGGCAGGTGTTCTTTGAACGTTTTTATGATCAACCGGATCTGGTTTGGATTAACAACCTCATCATCCAGTTGTTTTTCTGAATAGACCTTGTCTTCATCCAGTTGTTCCCATCTCTTTTTTCTTGTCAGTTTTTCCCTGTGATCGACATATTCTCCTCTCCAGATCACACTTCCTTTCCGGGAAATCTCTGTTTCAATCAGGTAAACATTATATCCAACATTCACGCCGTCCGTGACTGCCTCTTCATGGGTATATTCGCTGACTATGTTTTGGTTGAAGAAACCGAAAGTCCGGTTGTCGGGCGTTGCAGTCAATCCAATTAAGAAGCCATCGAAATAATCCAGCACCTGTTTCCAGAGATTGTAAATACTCCGGTGACATTCATCAATGATGACAAAATCGAAAAACTCCATGGGGATGGCTGGATTGTAAACAACCGGAACCGGTTCGCGTTTTTCCCATCTTATCTCACCGGGATTGGTTTCTTCAGCCGTTTCATCGAGTTCCTCACACTTCAGAATGGAGTAGAAGCGCTGGATGGTACTGATGTAAACCTGGTTATCTTTTGGCACGCTGCTGCTCTTCAGACGATGTACCCCATACAGCTCGCTGAATTTCCGGTTATCGTCATTGGGCAGATAAGCCATAAACTCCTGTTCGGCCTGTTCTCCAAGGTTTTTTGTATCCACCAGGAACAACACCCGCCGGGCTTTGGCATATTTCAGCAGTCGATAAATGAAAGTAATTGCAGTATATGTCTTTCCCGCACCGGTAGCCATTTGAATAAGCGCCCTTGGCCGGTTTTCCCTGAACGATTGTTCCATCTTGTTGATGGCCTTGATCTGACATTCTCTCAGTCCCTCTGTCTTTAGTTTCGGAAGATCATCAAACCGGGTACGAAGGGATGTTGTCTTCAACCAATTCCTGAATGTTTCCGGTTTATGGAATATAAAAACCATCCTGGATCGTGGTTTCGGGTCACGGTAATCGGTGAAGTGAGTTAGAACGCCTGTGCTTTCATAGACAAAAGGCAAAGGAGCATTATCAAGATATTTCAGTTTGCTGTCCGCATAATCTTTGCTCTGAGCTTCAACCTCAGTCATTTTAAATCCTTTGTCCTCTGCTTTTGCTTCAATAACTCCCACCGGTTTCCCATCAACAAATAAGGCATAATCGAGTTCTTTACCCTCTTGGGTATTATATTTTCTAACAATTACCCCTGTACCAGCATTCAGATTTATCTGATTCTTGTTTTGAATGACCCAACCACAAGCAGTCAGTTGCCTGTCAATATTATCACGGGCAATTTGTTCCGGATCCTGGTTTGTCATAGAAAAATAGGAGATTACTTCTTTGTTTGAAACTAGTTACTATTGATTGGTTGAAGCATTAAAATTAGTAAGAATTGATCAATAACTTTCGAAAAAAATCTAAGCGAATGCTTCGTGAAACTGAATTTTGAGAAAGAATTATGAATTAGGAGATTGGAGATTTGAATTATGAGCCTACTCCGAAAATGCTATCATTCATTTTCGCCACTAAACCACAAAAACTCAAAGAAACACAAAATGCTGTTAATCAAACAAATAAAATTTGTGCAATTTTGTGATTTAGTGCCTTAGTGGCATAAAAAAGACTTTTCAGAGTGGACTCATTATTAATCATTAAATAAAAGTAACATTATGGGTTATTTATTTACTTCGGAATCGGTTTCCGAAGGTCATCCGGATAAAGTGGCCGATCAGATCTCTGATGCGCTGCTTGATGAATTCCTCCGCCACGATCCCGAATCCAAAGTCGCCTGTGAGACCCTGGTTACGACCGGGCTGGTGGTTTGCTCCGGGGAGGTGAAGACCGACTCTTACATCGACCTGCAATCGGTTGTCAGGTCTATCCTTCGTGACATCGGCTATACCAAGGCTGAATATCGTTTCGATGCCGATTCATGCGGGGTAATCTCTACCATCCATGAACAATCGGCCGATATCAACCAGGGTGTCGTCAGGGAGAAAAAGGAAGACCAGGGCGCCGGCGACCAGGGGATGATGTTCGGTTATGCCAACCGCGAAATGCACAACCTGGCCCCCCTGGCCATTGAGATCGCCCACCGGTTGCTGCAGGATCTGGCCAAAATCCGTAAGGAAGGAAAAAAGATGAAATACCTCAGGCCGGATTCCAAGTCGCAGGTAACCGTTGAGTATGATGAGCAGTTCCATCCGCTAAGGGTTGACACGCTGGTTGTTTCCACCCAGCATGATGAGTTCATCCCGCCGAAGAATGCTTCAACCGCCGCCATCAAGG